>VBMG01000041.1 GCA_005878485.1 Methanobacteriota archaeon
CGGACGCGATGCAGGGGAAGTCCCTCAAGGCGCGCGTCCTCGAAGTCGTCGGCACGGCGGTCTCGATGGGCGTGACCGTCGAGGGGAAGCCTGCGAAAGAGCTGTCAAAGGAGATTCAGGCGGGCAAGTTCGACCGGCAACTCGCGGCCTGAGTCGTGCACAGGCCGACCGCGCACGGCTTTCGGGTAACACGTCATTGGGCCTTCGGCAGGACCTTCCTTTCCGCCCGTGCTGGACGCGCGAGGTCCAAGAGCATCGCCTCGAGCTGGATCCGGACGAAGTCCATGTCGCCGACCCAAAGTCCCTGGAGCTTGTCCGCCGCGAACTCGCCGTCTCGATAGAACGAGTTCAGGATGAATACTTCCTGGTCGCTTGGAAAGACATAGGTGTGCGCGAGCCGCGTCGTCGAGAGAGGCCGCGCCGGGAAATGAAACTGCACGCGCGTGGTCCGGCCCAGGAGGCCACTCAGCTCCGCCAAGTCCGACCGGTTCGATTCGTTCAGGACGACCCGAACGAGACGGCGCGAACGCCCGAGCGCGTCGAACAGGAGGTGCAGGATCTCCGGCGCGACGGGGAACGGACTCACGCAGAGGATCTGGCCGCTGCTCGAAAGGATCACTTCGCGGAGCTTGCGTCCGATCGACTCCGCGCCTTTGTAGATCCACACATCCGTCTCGGGAGCGCGCCCCTTCGAGGGGGAGCTCTCCCTGAGACCGCCGACGATTTCCGCGGCGGCGACCAGGTCGTCGCCTCTCGTCTGCTGGGCCTCTTCCGCCACGATTCGGGGCGCGCGGGCACGGTATCGATTCGGCCGCTCGCGGGACACTTCGATCCAGCCCTTTGTTTGGAGCGATTGGAGGATGCGATACACCGCGGGATACTGGACGCCGAGGAGCTGACTCACCTGATGGGCCGTCGACACGCCATTCCGCACCAAGCCCAGATAGGCCCGCCCTTCTTTCCCGGTGAGGCCGAGCGTCTCGAGCGCCCGCCCGATGTCCTCCTCCCGCATCGGGCCGGCTAGGGAAGCCCGCTACAAAAGCGTTGCGCGCGTTATCAGCCAGTCGCTGATAATTTGATTCATGCGTGGCCCGCACCGCGAAGGAACCGCGATTTGGAGGAAGGCCCTCGTCCGCTGCCCATCGGCCGCGCGATTCGCCGGAGGGCTCGAGTCCCGCAAAGCCTTATTAGGGCCACACTCTTTCGCCGCCTCCCCCGTGCAGGAGGCTCCGTTGGCCGCGCGCACTGCAGGAGGCGATTTCCCTTGGCGGACAAGCATTCGGTTGAGACGATCAAGAAGCTCTTGGAGGCCGCGAAGCCCCGGGAGTTCAAGGAGTCCGTCGAGGTCTCGGTGAACCTGCGGGACGTCGACCTGTCCGTGCCGAAGAATCGCGTGGACGAGGAAGTCGTCCTTCCGAAGGGGCGCGGCAAACCGATTCGCGTTTGCGTGTTCGCCTCCGGGGAACTCGCCTTGAAGGCGCGGGCCGTCGCGGACCTCGTCATCCAGCCGCAGGAGATCGAGGAATACGCGAGCGACAAGCGGAAGGCGCGGGCCCTTGCGGCCGCGTACGATTTCTTCATCGCCGAGGCGCCGCTGATGCCCGTGATCGGGAAGCGGCTCGGCGTCGTCCTCGGGCCTCGCGGGAGGATGCCACGGCCGCTGCCACCCACGGCGGACCCGACGAACCTAATCAACTCGATGCGCAACACGGTCCGCGTCCGGAGTCGCGACAAGCGGACCTTCCACGCGGCGATTGGAACGCGGGACATGCCTCCCGAGGATCTCGCGGACAACCTCGACGCCCTGATTCGACGCGTCGTCGGCAAGCTGGAGCGCGGTCGATTCAACATTCAGTCGGCGTACGTGAAGACGACCATGGGTCCCTCCGTGAGGTACCTCTGAGGTGTAACGATGACCCACGTCGCCCCGTACAAGAAACAGCTCGTCGAGGACCTCGCGGCGCGATGCGCGGCGGCGCGCGTCGTCGGCGTCGCGAACATCCACGGGATCCCCGCGCCTCAGTTCCAGGCGATTCGCAAGAAGTTGTCCGGGCGCGCCACGATCACGGTCGCCAAGAACAATCTCTTACGTCTCGCATTCGAGCAAGCGAGCGCAAAGAAGCCGGAACTCGTCAAGTTGAGCGATACGATCGAAGGGCAGACCGCCGTCGTGACGGCCGACATCAATCCCTTCCGGCTCTTCAAGGAACTCGAGGCGACGAAATCGCGCGCTCCGGCGCGCGGCGGCGAGGTCGCCCCGGAGGATCTGTGGGTCCGCGCGGGTGAAACGCCCTTCAAGCCCGGGCCCGTCGTCGGGGAGCTTCAGAAGGCCGGCATCCCCGCGGCGATCGAACGCGGCAAGGTCGTGATTCGTCAGGACAAGCTCTTGGTGAAGACCGGACAACGCATCCCGCGAGACGTTGCCCAGCAGCTCGCACGGCTCGAGATCTTCCCGCTCGTCGTGGGGCTCGATCTGCGCGGCGCGTACGAGGCCGGCACCGTGTTCCGCCGGGAGGCGCTCGCAATCGACGACGCGATCGTTCGGGGCCAAATCGGGCAGGCGGGCCGGCAAGCGTTCGCGCTGGCGCTCGAGATCGCGTATGTCACACGAGAGACGATCGGCCCGCTCCTGGCGAAAGCCCACGCCCAGGCTCTGAGCCTCGCGGTCGAATCCGAGTTCCCTACGAAGGAGTCGATCAAGTTTCTCCTGGCGAAAGCCCAAGCTCAGATGCTCGCCCTCGCGGCCCGCGTACCGAGTACGGCCGGCGAGGGAGATCCACGGAACAGGAGGTGACACGAATGGAATATGTGTACGGCGCGCTGGTCCTGCACGCGGCCGGCAAGCCGGTGAACGAGGAGAACCTGAAGAAGGTCCTCACCGCCGCCGGCGTGAAGGTCGACGAAACCCGCGTGAAGGCGCTGACCGCCGCGCTGGAAGGCGTGAACATCGACGAGGCCCTCAAGGCCGCCGTCGCGGTGCCCGCCGCGGCTCCCACGGCCGCGCCGGCCCCGGAGAAGAAGGAAGAGAAGAAAAAGGAAGAGAAGAAGGAAGAAGAGAAAGTCTCCGAGGAAGAGGCCGCCGCGGGACTGGGCGCGCTCTTCGGGTAAGTCCGAAGGACCGCCCTCTCCCGTTTTTCCTTCGCCGCGGAAGGTTAGCGAGAGCGCCTTTGGCCTCCCGCGGCACGGTCAGCGCGGGAGACGTCCCGGCAATACCGTACGCCAAGGTGAGCGAGGTCCGGATCGGTTTCGATGAACCCCGGGCAGCGGTCCCGTCAATCTTCCCCTTTTTTTCGCAGGGCCGTGCACGCCTGGCGATCAAGCCGGGCTCTTTTTCGCGGCGTCTTGGGCGCGCTTGCTCCGCTCCTTCGCTGTGAAGCCGGTCGCCTTTTCGAGGAATGCGTTGAACGCCTTGATTGTGTCCGTCGCCACGCTGTCCGAGACGCCGCTCTTCATCGTTATGTCGACGAAAAGTTTCTTTCCGTCGGTCCAGGCAATCATTCTCTCGACGGCTCCATACGACACGGTGACCTTCGAGCCGTCGACTCCCGCGTCCCCAAACATCTCTGCGGCGATTCGGCGCAAGCCTTCTCCTTCGAGGACCTTTCCCGCACCCCGTTTCAGTTCGTAATCGCGCATCCGGATCCGGCCCCCCGAACTTCGGGATTCGTAAGAAGGTTACGTTTCCAGAATCGCGAGCGGGTCGGAAGGGCCGAGCATGAACCCCTGGGCTTCCCGGTACGCGCTCCAAACGGCCTTGCAGTCGCACCTGAGGTCCTCGAAATCCTTTCGCAGCCCGAGGGAAAACTCTTCGATCGCGTTCACGACCGCTCGGTCGCACTTGCCGCAGTTGTGGGCCCCGCGGACCATGCCGCCTGCGGTGGGGTGGCTCTTCACGTGGGCCTTCAGATCGTGCGTGCGTTCGAGGACCTCGACGACGGACCAAAGCCAGGGTGGCCGGTATTCGCCGCGGCGAAAGAGGCGGTCCACAAGCGTGTGGCTTTGCACGTTCACCGGGTTGAAGGAGATCGTGTCGCTGTACGGATCCGCATCGTGGCCGGACTGGACCGCGTCCTCGATGGACTCGCGCTCCGTGAGAAAGGGCGGCTTGACCAGGAGGTACGTCTTGACGCTCGCGCCGGCCTCATGGCAGAGGGCGGCGGCTTTCGCGTGCTCCGGGAGGCCCCACACTTTGTTTACGGCGTACCGCAGGACGCGTTCGCTCGTCGATTCGAGCCCGAATGCGACCTCGAGCTGATCGGCAAGTTGCACGGCCCGTTCGAGCTGATCCACCCGCAGCAGGTGGCTCAAGGTTTCGACGATCACCTTGTCACATCGGTCCCCGAGCTCCCGGAGGATCCGTTCGCGAATCTCCGGCGGCACTTCGTGGTCGTCGAAGAAGTTCCCCGAGGTGTATACCTTCACGAGCGGCTGTCCCGAATGCTTTCTCAGGACGACGTCGAGCTGGTGCCCGATGTCGGCGGGGGCGACTTCCTGGGCCACATCGTTCACGTACCCGCACATGGAGCAGCCGCTGGCCCGGGCCCAGTAGCAACCGCGGGTGCGGAAGATGATCACCCACGCGTCGACGACCTTGCCGTGGAGGAGGTCTTTCTCCGTCCAGGTGGAGATGTATTCCCGCGGATCGAACTCCCGCGGGCGCCGCTCGTCTTTCACGACTTCCTGGAGTCGCATGGCCCGGCGTCGAACGGGCCGATGCGGAAAAACCTTTGCCGGTTTATCGGCGGTCGCGGACCGCGGACAGGCCCATGATCGCCCCGACCGCGACGAGGACGAAAGCAAAGAAGCGAAGGCCGAACGCGAGATTTGGTGCGACGGCAATCCCGGTTTGATACGACAACACGCTGGGCAGGTCCACGAGGACCTCGTACAGGACGAAGAGCATCACGCCGAACCCCACGAGACTAATCCCGCTTCCGGGACTTCGGTGCCGGTGGACGACCGTTGCGGTCGAGAGCGTGGCGACTTGCGCCGCCGGCCGTGCGACGACGGCGGAGACGCTCTCCGCTTCCGCCTCCGGCTTCGGGAGGTCCGCCGGTGCATATCGTCGGCAGGCGTCGCACCACCAACGTTCGTACTGCGCGATCCACCGGAGCGCCGAACCGCAGTTCGGGCACGCGAATTTCGACGTGCTCACCGGAGCATACGCGCGACAGTGGTAGCAATACCAACGTCGATACAAGGCGATGTAAGTGAGTTCGCGGCCGCAGGTCGGGCATGGATGTATCGTGCGCGCCTGCTGGTAGACAGAAGCCGACGCGACCGAAGGCTGCATTTCCGAAGGCGTAACGGCTGACGCCGCGGAGAAGGCCTCGACGACGGCCTGCGTGGGCTCGTCCGTTTCGACGACGGCCGAAGCTACCGCGACAGCCGGAGAGGGCACCTCCGTCGCGGCCTCCTCCTCCGGGCTCTCCTCCGCCACAACCCGGTCGTCGGGGACCTCCGCGGTGGCGGCCTCCGTTTCGCTCTCTTTGGCGGGCATCTCTTCCATGGGAGGCGGTCCCTGCTGTGCCGACACCTCCTCCTCTGGGATTTCTTTCGGCTGGGCCTCGGCCTCGAGTGTATCGAGGTAGCTCAACAGTCGCTCTCGGAGTTGCTCTTTCGTTCCCGTCGGATCGAGATTGTAGTCTTTGCACAGATCGAGGAGAGTGGTTTTCTTCGCTTGGAAGATTTTGACACGGTTCAGCGGTTGTGTCGGTCGCTTTGGGGCCGGCTCGTCGGGCGGGATTTCTTCCTCGGCCAGCGGTGCGTGCTCCTGCACAGGTTCCTCGGGCGGTTCGACGACCCTCGCCGCGGGCTTCTCGACTTTCGGCGGTTCCGTGAGGAGGACCGTGGGCGCCGTGGAGGCCTCCTGCGTCGGAGGATTGGAGACCGCGTCGTAGATCGATTTCAGGTCTGCCTCTTCGGCCGGGAACTTGCTCTCGCGGTAGCAGTAGTAACGATTGTACTCGGTGACGTACGAGAGGATGCCGCCACACGACGGACAAATTTTCGCCCCTTCGTCGCCGAACCCCTGGGGCGCGTACTGGCCGCACGCATAGCAATAGTGTCGGCGATACTGCTCGAGCAAAGCGAGTTCGCTACCGCAGTTGGGACAAGGAAGGCCCGTCACGCAACGCCGCGGAGGCCGGGTGCCGCGAATAAAAGCTCTTTCATGATTTCCAAAAATGAGATTCTTCACGACTTGTATCGCAGGTTCTCGCGGAAACCCTTTTACCGAAAGCCTCCATGGGCTCGCTGCGCCACCCTAGCTCAGCCGGTAGAGCAGCCGCCTTGTAAGCGGCAGGTCGGGAGTTCGATTCTCCCGGGTGGCTTCGACTCGGAGCCGTTGCGCTATTCCAGAAGGAACCCAGCCGGGTTCCGCTCTCGGGGCACCTCTCGGAACTCGACCTCAAGCCCTGCGGCAATACGGGACGCCTCGTCGCGAAGGCCGCGAAGATGCGCCGCCTTCACACGGTACTCTCCGCGCATCTGCCGAATCACGAGCTCGGAGTCGCCGCAGATCAGATACGAGCCCCGCTCACCGTGTGTCCGATCGAGATCACTCAGGTACTGGAGCAGGTAAATCAGACCGAAGTACTCGGCGATGTTGTTGCTCCGAATGGGGCCGTCCGCGGTTGACAAGTCCGGCACCTGACGGACGATTTTCGTATCGCCCACGACGAACGCAGCCCGCATCGGTCTGCTCCCTCCGAACTGGTTGCCGGGGCAGGAACCATCGAAGTAGCAGACGATCCGAGAGTCGTTTCCCCGGGACATTGCCACGCCGGTACAGCGCTCCCCGGACACTTGAGCGTTGTTCGCACGCCGGCTCGGTTTCGTGCGCCGCCTCAGTCCGTCCCGCGATAATCGGTCAAAAAACGTTACGTACTCTCGGTGCTCCTCCACCGCAGCCGAAGGGGCCGACAAATGCGATTCCCACGGAGAGGGCCAAGGGCAGTCGTTTCGACTCCTCTTCCCGCGGCGGATCCGCTCCGGATCCTCTCGGAGTACGTCCTCCACATGTCGATCACGTGCCTCGGAGAGCATGACGTCACTCCGCTCTACGAGGAATACATTCAGGACGCGAGGTTGGGAGATGCGGAGCGGGCGGAGCTTACCGCGGTGTATCGGACCCTCTTGCCGCGAACAGCCGTAGCCGCTGCGGCCCCCTGACCGAGAGCCCCTACGAAACGCCTACCGGCGTTTGCATTCGGATCGACAGCAATCTGCGCAGCAGGCGGATTCACACCGGCACCCGTGCTGCTCGCGTTCTTCCCCAAGCGCCTGTGCGAGGCTGAGCGTGATCACGAGTTCACCTCCCGCCCGGTTTTCGAGCGACGAGTGTGACCGCCGAGGCCTCGACCCCGTTTGGCCCCGTGCGCCACGCCCGGTCTTCGGCGATGTGAAGTTCCCGAAACCCCGCGTCGCGAATCGTGTTCAGGTATTCCGCGCGGACCATGGCCGTCGCCACACATCCGCAATCATCCTCGATCTTTCCGAGATCTCGTTCTTGCACGATGTCCGAGATCGCGAGACGCCCTCCCGGCTTCAGGATGCGGAATGCTTCCGCAAACACGGCCGGCTTGTCGGGGCTTAGGTTGATCACGCAGTTGCTGAGGACGACGTCCGCGATGTTGTCTGCGAGAGGAATCCGTTCGATGGGCGCGAGGACGAACGACGTATTCGGGGCTCGGGGGGAGTGGGCCGCGCCACGGGCGCGATCGACCATCGCGGGTGTCATGTCGACTCCAATGGCCCGGCCTTGAGCTCCGACGACGCTCGCGGCGAGGAACACATCGACGCCGGCGCCCGATCCAAGATCCACGACGGTTTCGCCCGGGTGCAGGCCCGCAACCCGCACCGGATTCCCGCTCCCGAGCCCGAGAACCGATTCCGCTGGAATTCGCGCCAGCTCGTCGGCCGAGTAGTCGGACGCGCAGCAAGCATTTCCGTTGCAACATCCGGCACCGGTTGCCGCGAGGGCGTACCGCTCTTGGATTTTCGTGCGGATTGCCTCCATGTCTGAGCCCATGATTATCTACTACCGAATAGTAGTAGTCAACCTCAAATACCTTCCCTACCTCTGGCTAAGAGATGTCGGAAGTCAAAGCGCGCGCGAACGCTCTGCTCCAAGACGCCCTCGGGCCTTCCGAGGAACGAATCCGGGGGACGCTGCGGGATGTCGGCTTCAGCAGCTCCGCCGCGGAAGCGTTTTGCGCCTTAGTCCGGGTGCGCGAAGCAACTGCAGGCGACCTCGTCCGGAAGATCGGAATCCCGGACTCGAAAATCTATTACGCGCTCGACGAACTCGCGGAAAAAGGTCTCGTGGAGGTTCAAGCGGGGAAGCCGAAGACGTATCGCGTCGTGCCGCCGAAAGAAGTAGAGATTCGCCTCCGGCGGATCGTCGATGCCGACTACGAGCGGCGGAGGGCCGCGACAACTCGGCTCGGTGGCCTCCTGGAGCCCCTTCGTGCCGCGACCAAGTCTCCGGCAACGGACATTGCGTACATTGTGAAAGGCGTACCAAATATTGTCGCCCGCGCCCAGTCGCTTATCGCCTCCGCTCGGAAGGAGATCGTGATCCTCGCCTCCGACGAGCCGTTCTTCCGCAAGGTCGAGGCCGATCTCGGGAAAGCCAGTCGGCGGCGCGTTCGAGTGAAGCTCGCGATCCCAGACATTCAACTCGAGAGAGATCTTGAAAAGGCCGCCGAGGTCCGGTCGATTGTGTGCAATTGTCTACTGATCATCGTGGACGCGCAGCAGGTCCTCACAATGACGCGCACCCTGGACGGCGATGCCTACGCCATCACCTCAACGGATCCCACGTTGGTTCAGCTCGGCCTGGACTACTGGGCGAGTCCCCGCTGTTGCGTCATGTGACGCCGGGCATGTCGCCACGAGCGGGCCATTCATCTATCTCGCTCGATAAAAACGACACGCGAAACCGTCGGGAGGTCTGGTTTCTTCCGTGTGCGAAAGTGCTCTCTGGTCTTGCCAACCACGATTGAGCAAGATTCTAATACCGTGTTATACAGTATTCACTCGGGCCTCCACAGGCCGGGCGCTACGGATGCTTCAACCTCAGGAACTGGTGGTCGCCAAGCTCCTCCCCACAATCCGCGCGCGCTTGGCCCGCGAGCTTCTGCGGACGTACAAGATGAAGCAAGTCGATGTCGCGAGGTCCATGGGCATCACCCAGGCGGCCGTGAGCCACTACAACACGCAGAGCCGGGGCGTGGACCAAGAGATGCTCCGTCTGTTCCCGGAGATCAAGGCGTTCGTGAACGAACTCGCGGATCGGCTCGCGAACGGCATGACGCTCTCCGACCAAATCGCGAGTGTCAATGAATTCTGTTCGGGACTCATGCTCACGGCTCGTTTCTGCGAGTACCACAAGAGCCTGGGGGACATCGACCCCCACTGCACCGCCTGCTTTCCCGTGCCGCCCCGGCCGTAGCGGTTCGCGTGGCGGGACGCGTCAATTCACGGGCATCGATTTGATTGGCACGCCGTAGTGCCGGAGCCACTGTCCGACCGTCCGGTTGTCGACACGCCGATAGGCCCGCCGCATCCGTCGTTTCTGGAACGCCATCCGCAGGCCGGCATAGGCGTCGAGGCGCGCGCGCACAGTGGCCGCTGCGAACTCCGCGAAGGACGGACCGCGCCCCGCGCCCGTCGTGGGAGGGGAGGGATACCGCCCCGGGAGGATTCGCCGGCGCAGGGCCGCGAGCACCCGCATTCCGTTCCAGGGGATCCCTCCCGCGAGGTACTGCATCGGATAGTTCTGGACGAGATTCCAGATCCGGTTGCGCTCACCCTGATAGGTCTTCCACGCGGACTGGTAGCTCGAGGAGGCGGAGTACTTGTGGTACACGACGGCCCGAGGCGCAAACCGCGTCTCCCAACCCGCAAGACGCGCCCGCCAGGCGAGGTCCAGGTCCTCGTAGTACGCGACGAAATCCCGATCGAAAAGGCCCACGCGCTCGAAGAGAGTTCGGCGATAAAGAGCGGCACCCGCCGTCGGCGCGAACACGTCCGTCTCGCGGTCGAATTGCCCGTCATCCCGCTGGTTCCACCCGCGGTCCACGCCGCTCCCGTCGCGCGTCGGGCAAATGCCGGTCGTGTTTAGGATCGTCGGCCGGTCCATGAACAAGAGTTTCGCGGCGACCATCCCGACCCGTTCTTCTGCGGCCGCCTTCACGAGGCCGGCGAGGAACTCCGGATCCGACCGAGTGTCGTTGTTCAACGTGACCACGAACTCGCACGCGGGATCCTGCAATGCGACCTCCACCCCCGCGTTTGTGCCTCGCGCGAAGTGGACGTTCTCGGGCAGTGCGATCAGGACCGCCTCCGGGAACTCGTCCCGAATGAATTCCGCGGACCCGTCCGTGCTCCCGTTGTCGACGACCAAGATCTTCGCGTCCCCATAGGTCTGCGCGAAGATGGAATCCAAGCAATCTTGAACGTATCGTCGGCCATTCCAGTTCAAAATCACGACGTGCGTCCGGGAGCCCATCGTCCCGCGGCGGTAGTGGACGGGGCCATTTGAACCTCTCGCGGCTCGAGGACGTCCGAGCCGAGTTCACTTCCCTTCGGCGGCTCGCCGCACTTGCGTTTGCATCGCGTCGATGAACGCGCGCGTATCGAAGCGGCGTGCTTGCGCCTCGCAGGCGGATCGCATTCCCTCCAGGTTGGCGCCCACCGCAGATTCCATCGCACGCGCCACCGACTCCGGATTGGCGGAGACGAGCCAACCGGTCCGGTCTGGGACGACGCTCTCGCGGTAGCCCCCTTCATCGACCGCGATCACGGGCTTCCCCGCAGCCATCGCCTCCACGGGGGCGAGGCCGAAATCCTCGTCTCTCGATGTCGCGAGGAGGCCGCGGCACTTCGCGTACAAGTCGATGAGACGTCCCTCCTCCACTTCTCCGAGGAACTCCACGTTCTTGGGCGGTCGCAAGGAACGGAGGAACTTCTTCGCGTCAACCCCCATCTGAGGTCCGCCGACGACGACGAGCCGTTCCCGAGGCGACTGGCGAAGCGCCTCCACTTGGAGTTCGATCCGCTTCTCGTGTGACAGTCGGTTCACGGACAGCCAGAAGTCACCAACTTCTTCGAAACGATACCGCGCGGTGTCCACCGGAGGGTAGACGACTTCGGCGGATCGGTGGAGGTATCGCGCAACGCGGCCTGCGACATTTCGGCTGTTCGCGACGATTCGCCCGATCGTGGCCACGTCGGCCTCGTACCGCGGGCGCGCACGACGGATCCACGCCCGGGCAGCGACGCGCTTCGGCGGCGACAGGTCGCGGAGAAAGTCTTCCCGCAAGTCGTAGAAAACCCTCGCGGGTGTGTGGCAATACCAGAGATTCGGCCGATGTCGGGGCGCGGCCTCGATGGCCCAGTTTCCCGAGAACACATAGACGTCATAGCCCGGCAACTCGGCGCGACGGAATGCGGCGGCTTGTCGCTCTTGACGCAAGATTGGCGTGCGAGGCGCCTTCCCGAGCTCCGTCGCCCGGACACTCCGCAATCCTGCACGCGTTGGCAACCCGGGGTCCAAGTCGGTCACGAAGAGGTCGGCATCGAACGCCGCCGCGAGGGCCAGGGCGACCCGCTCACCGCCGCCGATGAAACTCAGGTGGTCATGGAGGACGGCAACGCGCATGGGCTCGGTATGATGGGATGCGCGACCATAAAGCGTGACGCTAGCAGGCGGTCGTGCAACCCCAAGCGATCCAGTAGAGTTGAGCGTATCCGTTGTCGAACACCTTGACGAACGGGGACCCATCGAACTTCGCGACGACGTCGGGGGGCATCGGGACCGCCGGCTCGAACGGACCGAGACGGACACCGGCCTTCATGTCCCGGTCGATCCACACGTACGTGGCGTTCTTCACTCCGGACGGCGAGTCGATGGACGCCAAGCCGTTCAGTGGGTCCCCTGGCATGTTCGCCAAGAACGGCGCTCGCGTGCGATCCCACGTCGCGTTGATTCCGCCGTATCCGAAGACCGTGGACGAGCCGTGATGATCCGTTGCGACGAGTCCGCTCGCGTACTCGCGAGCCCAATAGGCGGGGTCGAGCGCTTGAGGGACGGTGCCTTCGTGCCAGCCCGCGAACGCCGATGGGGGCGGGATGCTCGTGATGGCGGTTCCGACCAGCAGGAGACCGCATACCGCAAGGGCGGCGGACCGGCTCCGGCCGCGAAGCCCGGCGAGATCCAGGAGCCGGAAGAACCCGACGCCCGCGAAAATCGCGAGCGGCACCAACACGTACTCCATGTGGCGGTACGGGATGAGGACCTGCGGTGCGGCGACGATGCCCAAGGCCGCGGAGAGCAGCAGGGCGATCAGCCATGCGCTCGCGTCGGCGCCGTCGCGGAAGAAGTCGAGGAACTTTCGGCCTGACGCCGAGAAAGGCAGGAGCGCCACGAGGGGCACGAAAAACAGGAGGGTGGAGGGTGACTCCTGAAACGTGGTTCCGGGGACGGCGACCAACACGGTCACAAGGCCGACCACGGAAATCGCCGCGAGTCCTACGACATATGCGGCCGCAGGCCGTCGCAGGTTCGGATATCGCGGCCGGTATCGCCACGGAATCCGTCGCCGGGCGAAGATAATTCCCGCAAGAATCGCGACCCCGACTGGGAACGCGAGGATCAGCGCCCACCAGGGTTGGATGTTCACGGAGGGGAGGATCGTGTCCCGGAAGGGAGTCGCGTATCCGAACCAAAACGCGAAGGTGCCCACCGCGAGGACGAACGCAAAGGCGATCTCGCGCCGCGTCCCCGCGCCTCCCTGCCAAGGTCGGGCGAGGCCGCGCACGACGATTGCACCGACGATCATCACGAGTAGGAAGTAGAGGGACAGGTGGTGCGTTACGACCAGGCTCCCCGACACCAGGAGAAGCGGGATGATCGCGCGCCGGTCGGCACGAAGCCGTAGGAAGAGGAGAAGGCAGGTCAAGGCGAGGAGATCGCCGAGGGTCGCCGGCGCCGCGTGAGAGGTCGTGTAGACGTGCGGATTGGCACCGGCGAGAAGGGCCGCAGCAAAGAGCGCGAACCGATCCTCCGTGACGATTCGAGCGGCGAGGAGGAACATCGGCCCAACCGCCAGCGCACCCAAAATCGGGACGAGGAGGTTCAGGACCGTCGAAACATCGACTCCTCCGAGATCGGCGAGGCCCGCCTGGACGAAGAACATCCCGGGAAAGTACGGATACGTGATGCCCCACCCGTAATACGGGGTCGAGACGTGCCCCGTGCGCACGAGCGTCCGGAATATCGAGAAGTACTCGCCCGTGTCCGAGCCCCAGTACACAAAGGACCAGAGCGGGGAGAGCCGGACCGAGATCGAGCCGAGCGCAATCGCGGCCAGCCCGAGGGCGGTGGACTTCCGCATCTGCTCGCGAACCGAGCCCCGCTACTAAAGGGTATCCGCACCCTTTGTTTCGGCTCGAAAAACTGTCGACGCAAACTATTTCTCCGCGGCGCTTCTCTCTACAATGATGGCCCGCCGGTGCCCCGAGTGCTACGCCGAGTTACCGGATGACGTGGTGTGGGTGTGCCCGGTCTGCCGGTACACGCTCCGCACGCCCGCGGCGGCGAAGGCCGGCCTCGCGTTCATGATCGTCGGCCTTTTCCTGCTCGGCGCGTACGTCTACGGGCCCGACCGGCTCCCGTTGCGGTCGGGAGTGTTGCCCACGGACCTCGCAAACCTGACGATCGCGAACTTTGTTCTCATGGTCCTCGGCGCCTTTGGGCTCGGCATCCTCCTCGTCGCAGCGGCCGCCCTCAAGATCCGAGGCGAACAGGCCCGGCTCGCGGCCGCTTAGAAGAAATCGTCGAGCTTCAGGTCCTGCGTCTTGTCGTTCGTGAACAACGACGTGATCGCGTCCTCGATCAGGTCGATCCGTTGCCGCAAGTAGTTCGACACGTTGAATTGCTGGCTGATCCGCTTCGAGATTTCCAGGTACTTCTTCACGGAACTCTCGTGGACGGTCAGTGTGAGGTTGCCCCCGCACGCGAGGCATTTCCCCCGGAGGGGGATTCGCCGGTACTTCTCGCCACACTTCGTGCAGCGGACCTGCTGACTCGAGAACGCCTTCAGGTTCCCAATCAGGTCCGGCAGGAAGTGATGGACGACAATCCGGGCTACAACGTCGTTCGGATCCACGGCCCGGATGCGGAGCGCGAGTTCGAGTTGCTTGTCGATCTTCTCCGCCATCGATCCCTCGCCGTACGCGGAGGCGAGGGGGCCTTGCGCGACGTCCGAGGTCTCGTGGGTGTACGAGAACCCCTCGTATTGGAGGACGCTCCCGATCCGTTTGCTGACCGTGTCGATCAGGGGCTCGATCTCCTTCGGGTGGGCGAACCGCTCCGCGGCGTCGTAGAGCCCCAGCGGGTACGCAGTCAACAGGTCGATGTTGTGGGCCTCCTTGTCGATTTCGTTTGGATCGATGCGTGTCGTGAGGACGAGGGGCGCGTCCATCAGTCCGCCCCGTTTGTCCGGCAGGAACGCGCGGGAGAAGTTGATGAGGGAGTCGAGGAGCAGGATCACGGAGTCTTCGTCTCCGTCGCAGTTCCGTCGGCGGGCGGCGATCAGGTAGGGATGCGCGAAGCACGCGTTCGCGTCCGTAAATCCGACGATTCGCGCGAGGACCCCGCAGCTCGTGTGGGGCGCGAGCGTGAGGACGAGGTGGCCGAGGAGGTCCTCCGGTGCCTTCGCGTCGTAGAAACCCTCGAGGCCGTAGAGGCGCTCCAAGAGGTCGTCCAAAAACGCCGCGACCTGAACCAGGTATTTGCCGCCGGACCTCGCGACCACGATGTCTTGGGGACGGAGTTCGAGGATCTGGTCGGCCCGCTCCAGCGGCTGTCCGGTCCGGTCCTTCGTGTAGCCGAGCCGACGCGCTGCCTCGACGGAGATGCCCGCCTCCTTTGGCGTGAAGTGTGTCAGAGGGAGGTTCGTCATGTCGAACCGGGTGGTGCCGTCTTTGAAGACGTAGATGTCGTGCTTCGCCCGCAAGATGCCTTTCTCGAGCGGCTCCGGCGTCTTCGTCTTCGAGATCATCCCTTGAACCGCCTTAATTTCCGGCGGTTTTGGCTCGCCGACTCGATCGAGCGCCGTCCGCAGGACCTCCGCGAGGGGAATGTGTTGGCGCGCCGGACCGTTCCGCGGGAGTGTGTGACCGCCGCACGAGCATTTCGGGAGGAACCAGCGTTTCCCGCACGCACTGCAGATGCGTAGGCCGACTTCCGCTTCGATCGTCTCCTTCGCGGCGGCCTCGACGAGGAGCCGCTGCGGGCCGCCCTCGTGGCCGATCGGGAATAGGGAATGCGGGGCAGGTTGCATCTTGCGAGGTGCGGATTTCTCGGGTCTCGCCATCCGAGCCCCGATCCGGGTCGGGCCCCGTGCCTTCACGGGGAACCCTGCCAGCTGGGAGACGAACACGAGGGGGTCCGTCGCCTCGGGTGCGGGTCTCATCGTCAGCGAAGGTCCCTCGGATTCGATTCCGAGGGTCGCGAGGAGAATCTCCGTGTGCCGCTCCACCACGATTTCCTGACCTGCCACGTGGTAGGGCACGCCGAGGTGCACGAGGAGCTCTCGCGGTTCCTCGTCGCCGGGGAGAATGAGCCGGCCGTCATCGATGCGGCCGTGGGCCGCCGTCAGGTCGCGGAGCCGCTTGAGTTCTTCGACGGTCAGGTCGTGGAAAAACAGGTTGTACCGTGGATGCAGAGGCAGCCCGAACTCCCGAGACCAGGCGATTGCCTGCGGCGCGTCGACCGTCTCCCAGTTCTCGGGCAACCGCCTGAGTTTCTCACGCAGCAGGGCGCCGTACCACTCGAGGCCGAACGCCCCGGGCATCAGGACATGGTTGTTCTCCAAGAACTCTCCGAAGGGGACCAGGATTTCGCCGAGGTCCGCGATGACGCGGACGTGGCCGGCCACCCGCCGGGCGGTGGCGGCGTCCGAGATCTCGACAAAGTCCCCCGTGTCGAGGACCACGAGCGGTCCTTCGATTTGGTCGCACGGAGTCACCGCGCCCGCCTTCCCGGGCCGCTCAGTCTTGATCTGGGTGCCCACCGCGATGAAGTCGTCGAGGATGTGCATCGTCGCCGGATGCAGGGCAAGCGCCGCGAGCCCCGTCGCCCGGGTCCGGCCGTACCGGAGCCGGAGGCCGCCGGGCCGGCTGGGATGGCAGAGGACCGGCCGCCCCGCGACGATGTTCTGGATGAACACCTCGCTCGGCTCCACGCCGGCTTCGTCCTTCGTCTCCTCGGGGCGGGCCTCTTTCTCCTGCAGATAGGCGTCGATGAACTCCCACCCGTCGATTCGCAGTTTCTTCACGTGTTTCTGGATCTTCGGCGCCTTCAGGCACATGCCGTCCGCGATCACGAGGCAGGCGCCCCCGCGAATCCGGTTCGTCTCGATGCGAGGCAGGTCCCGGAAGCCGCTGATCTCCGCCTCTTCCGTGCCCTCGCCGTTGATCCCGACCGGGCAGTTCGAGACGATGAGCGAGATTTCCTCGTTGGACGGGGCGTACTGCAGATGCTGGATTTGGCGGTAGAGCGGGATCTCCTCCTTGAATCGCTCGACTTCCTCCCGGGCGGGCTGATACGAGCCGATCCCGAGTTCCCGGCGAACGACGTCCGCAATCAGGACGCTCAGGGCCTGACCCGTCCCTCCGGCGGACCGAATCGGGCCCGCGTACGACAGGTCGACGTACGTCGTGCCGTCCCGGTTTCGTTTGATTTTCACGCCCGCGAGTCCCTCGAGCGGCGCGACGAGGATTCCTTCCGTCAGAATCGCGAGGCCAACCCGGACCGCCCGTTCGACCGCTTTCTCCTTGTTCGAGGCGGGCCGCAGCGCCATCTCCTTCGCGACCAAGATCGCGAGCTCCTCCCGGTCGTGGGTCTTCGCGAGCTCGCGGATTCGGCGCGCGACGCCTTCGACCTCGTAATGTTCCAGGAGGCGCTCGACGCGGGAGGCGAGGTCGTCCGTGAGGGGAATTTCCACGTCCAGTTCGGGATCGAACCCTCGGCGGCGTGCGGCGCGCGCGACCGCATAGGTCGTCTCGACCTGATTCAGCAGGCCCGCGAAGTAGGCGCGGACCTCCTCCGATGCGATGGGTGAACCCATTCCATCCCTTCGAGAAGGAAGCGGCCGGCCCTATCCGGCGAAGCTCGTATATGTCTTTCCCTGCGCGCGCACGCGGACACGCGAAATTCCACGCGTGAAGCTTTATCGCCTTCGGATGACCTCATGGGCAACGCGATGCTCCAAGTGAAAGATCTGGCGGCGTTCCGGGAGACGGTCGTCGAGTCGGACGAGCCGACCGTCGTCATGTTTTGGGCCACGTGGTGCCCGTTCTGCCGCCGGTTCAAACAGGAGTTCGAGCGGCTCGCCGCGGCGCACCCGTGGCGCTTCGCCGCCGTGTACCTCGACGACGAGGACAACCCGCTCTGGGACGACTACGCCGTCGATGTCGTCCCGACGCTTGCCTTGTTTCAGGACGGCAAGGTCGTGGACCGCCTGAACGGCGTCCTGGGTTACGGCATTAGCCGGAAGATGGTGGACGAGTTCGTTCGACGGCTCCAGCCGGTCCTCGCCTGACCCGTTTCGGTTTCGTGCCTGATTTTCAGGGCGCACGTATTTAGTGCCCCCGCCCGGATGAAATCGTGTGCGCAAGATTCGGAGCGGGATCTACGGTCTCAACCCGCTCTTGGACGGCGGCGTGAATGAGAACAGCACGACCGTCGTGATCGGCCGGTCCGGCGCGGGCAAGACGACCCTCGCAACCCAGTTCATCCGCCGGGGGCTCCAGGACGGCCAGGAAGGCGTCTTCGTGTCCCTCGACGAGAACAAGGAGCAGATCATCCGCGAGGCCGTGGAGATGGGCTGGTCCGACATCCTCGACTATCTGGCCGACGAGCTGCTCGTGTTCATCGATGCGTCGGGCCGCGAATTCTCGAACTTCATCCGGAAGGAGCTCCCGGCGTTCGTCGCGGACTGGAAAGGGAGCAATGCCCGCATCGTGGTCGACCCGCTCACGCCCGTGCTCTGGTCCACGAAAGACCTGTACGAGCAGCGGGATTTGATCGGCTACATGTTCAAGCAGACCCGGAAGGTCGGGACCGTCCTCTGTACCCTCGAGGAGCACGGCCCCGGGGATCTCGCAGGACCGGAGACCGTGATCCCGATGTACCTCGCGGACTGCGTCGTCCATCTGAAATACAACAGCGACCAGGCGAATCCCTCGCGGCTCCTGAGCATCGTGAAATGCCGCAACAGCCGACACAGCCCGACATCCCACCCGTTTCAAATTCTCCGCGGCCTCGGGATTGTGATCGACGGGGTCGACAGCCGAAAGCCCACGACCGCGAAGGCGCCCTCCCAGCTCAGGCAGCTCCTCCTCACCCGCCCGATTCCAAAGAACGTGCGAGATGCGCTCGAGAAATCGCTCGACGGCCTCACGGATGAGGACTTCCGAACGTTGAAGCCGGAACAGGTCCTTGAGTTGATCCTCCAGGAGTACCAGGGGGCGTGAGGTGGCCCGCGGCATCGGGCGCGCCCTCCAACGGGCGGTGTCGCTCGAGGGCTTCGATATCGATTTGGCGGCCGAAGGCCGCACCCTCGCGAACGCGCGACGCCGTCAAGTGTTCCGATACCTCTGCCTCCGTCCCTGCGCCCGGATCGGGGACATCGGGCGACAACTCCGGATGTCCCAGGCGACGGTGCGGTGGCACGTTTGGAATCTCTTGGAACACCGGTACGTCGATGCGGACCGGACCCGGATGTTCCCGGCCGGTCTCATCGACCCGGAGGACGCGGCGCTCTTTGCCACCCTCGCGGCCCCCGGACGCGCCGCCGTCCTCGCGGCGACGTTCGAGACCCCGGGAATTTCGTTTCAGGATCTTGCCGCTCGAGTCGGGCTGACACGGCAGTCGATCAGCAAGATCGCGTCCGAGCTGACCGAGTTCGGACTCGTGAAGCTCCTCGAGGACGGTCGGCACCGGCGCGTGCGTCCGACGGACGTCCTCGCTCGAAAGCGCGAGGCGAACCGCGTTCGAGCGGATGCGTTCGGGGAGGCGTTGGTCCGTCGGCTCGCGTCGGAAGGTCTCTCCCCGGAACTGCTTCGCCGGGACGAGACAACCCTCCTCGTTCGATTTGGGATGGGCACCCAACGGGTCCTCCTCGATCTCTCATTGGACCCGTACGGGACCGTGTTGCAGCGACTTGAGTGAGCGGCACATGTTAACGGACTGGATAGACATCGTGATAGGAGCGTTATAAGTCGCTTTAAGCCGGAGTCGAACCCGTTCTCCACGATGGACCAAAGCTATCTCGAGTGGCTGCTTGGCCTCCCCGGATTCACCGAGGCGACGGCGCGCAAGGTCGCGGAGCGGTTCCCGACCTACGAACGGCTGGAGGCCGCCACCCGGGAGGAACTCGCGTCTCTCGTGGTGTTGAGGTCCGCGGACGTCGACGCCTTGCTTGGAGTTCTGCACGGCACGACCCCGCCCAAGGCCTCGGACGAACTCTTCCTGTGCCCGGAATGCGGCTCGTTCGTGGGGACCGGTGCGACAGCATGCCCGTCCTGCGGCGTCGAGTTCGCCGGATCCGCGGAGGCCGACCTCTCCGAGGAGCTCGAGGAATTCTTGGACGAGGACGGGCTGCCGGCCCGCCTCTGCCTCACGTGCGGCGCCGCGATGGAGAAGGAGGCGACGAAGTGCGGGATGTGTGGCCGCGAATACGCGCGGAGCGAGCTTGCGCTGCTCCCGGGTTTCGCGGGGCGCCTCGAGGAAGGCGCACCATTGTGTGCCCATTGCGGGGCTTACCTCTTCTCGGATGAAGCGGATTGCGCGATCTGCGGCACGGCCGTGTCTCCGACCGTCCCGCCACCCGCGGGCGTCGGCGGGAAAGGGGTCGTGAAAGACTTCCTGAGCCGCTGGCAGCGGATGGCCGAGGCAGGCGTCCCCGTTTCGGAGACGGACCGGCTCCAAGAGGAACTCGAGCACTTCGACCGGCTCCTTGAGACCGATGCGACGCTCGAGCGGGCGTGGGCGAGCCGCGCCAAGATTCTGGAGAAACTGGGCCGACGCGACGAAGCCCTCGAATCGCTCTCGAAGGCCGCGGACCTGAACCCCGCGAAGGAGAATCAGTATCGGGTTGAGGTCCAAAACATCCTCCACGCGACGGCGGACTCGCCCGTCCTGCCGCCCCGGTGGCGCCAACCCGCCGCGACCGCCGCGCCGGCAGCGGTCGACACCCGCCTCGTGGAAGCCCTCGACCACTACGAATCCTTGCTCCACGCGGATCCGTCCCTCGTCGTTGCGTGGCGCACGAAGGGGGAGATCCTCGATCGCCTCGGGCGTTCCGGGGAGGCCCGCGAGTGTTTCGAACGTGCCGATTCACTTGAGCGGGCGGAGGGCCGCTCGCTTCAGGCCGCGGTCTCCGGCTTGCGCTCGAGCGGCTTGACAACGTCCGGTCCCGCGGGCACCGGCCGCGTGAACGGTCGGGTGAACGGTCAGGTGAACGGGACGCGCGGCGGGCGGACGAACGGTCGAACGAATGGGCGAACGAACGGTCGGACGAACGGACGAGTGAACGGACTCCGGGAGGGCCGCGTGAACGGCCTGACCACCGGTGCCGTGAACGGCCTGACGTTTGGGAAAGGAGCGACAAACGGCCTCGTCAACGGGAACGGCTTCACGAACGGAGCTCGTGGTCGACCTGGGCTTCGAATTCCGGTCCAGCCCCACTGGTCCCGCTCGCTCATCGGGATCGCGGCGGTCGTGGCGCTCCTGCTGATCGTCCCGATCCTTGCGAGCATGTTCTCCCCCTCGCCGACCGGTCCATCCCCGTTCGTCCAGATTGATGGGGACTTCAGCGACTGGGCGAAGTTTCCCGCATACGCGGACGCCGTGACGGACCAGGTCCAGAATCCCGATGTGAACCTCGTTTCCATCAAGGTGGCCTCCCAGGGGCAGGACCTGTTCGCGTACGCGCGGGTGCAGGGACTCCTGTTCCAAGGGACCCGCACGGGCGAGACGGACAGCATCTTCGTGTTCCTCGATGAGGACAACAACCGCTTGACCGGCTACCCGGTCGGCGATCTCGGAGCGGATGCGCTGGTCGAGATCACGGGATGGCGAGACTCCCGCGGGCTGCAAGACCACGTCACCAGTTACCTCTTCGACGAGTCGACGACGCCCCGCTCGAACGACTGGAACCGGTTCATCCCCGGCGGTTCGGCGGACGCAGCGTTCAACGGGCAGCAGATCGAACTCCGGACGACCGTGAAGCAGCCCACGATGACTAGAGTCCTCGTGTACGCGGCCGACAACCTCGGCGATCAGGATCCGGCGGACGGTTCCGTGCAACCGACGATCCCGACCGTGGTCATCGGCCAGCAGACCGTCGCACCGGACATCGTTGTGGGCCCGAACGCGACTGTGCTTCGGATCACCCTGAGCCCGATGGGCGGCGTGCCCCACCTGACCGCGCTGAATCTGACCCGGCTCGGGACGTCCGTGGACTCCGTCAACGTCTCGTTGTACCGCGACGATGGAAGCGGTGCCCTCGACCCGGCCGACGTGCGTCTCGCGACGGCGTCCATGGTAGGGAAGACCGCGACATTTCCGATCAATTTCGATCTGGCGTCACCCGCCGTCCTATGGGTCGAAGCGGAGTGGGGGAACCTGACGCCGACCGCGACCTTCGGCCTGAAGGTGGCCGGAATTTCGTCGAACGGGAGCGCGAGTTTCCTGCCACCGGAGACGGGGCTCGTCTACCTGGGCGCGGCTCCCGCCACCTTGCGGGTCGACGGCGCCTTCGGGGACTGGCGCGGCCGGCCGTACGGGCAAGATATCCTCGGCGACGTGACGAACCGGACCGGGGCGCCGCAATACGATGCGAATGTCGACCTCCTCGCGACCGCGGTCGATGTCGGGGCCAACTTCACCGGGTACGTCCGGGTGGACGGCCGACTCCTCGGCGGTCAGGACATCCCGACGAGCCGCACTCGAACGTATCCGGTCCCGCTTGACACCGACCTCGACACGGTGCCGGACGCGGTCGAGAACACGCTCGGCCCCAACCTCACATTCGATTTCAACAACGACAACGTCACGGACAACCGGACCGGGGGCGATGTCGATGGGGACGGAATCATCGACTCCCCGAACGGACCGGACTGTTGGCTCAACACCACGATTTCGGCGTGGTATCCCCCGCCGTACGCGGGACGACAAGTGTCTCGCTACATTTGTCCGATTGGCGCGATCCCGCAGGAGGGTATCGACGTCGTCTATGCGTACATCGACTCCGACAACTCGACTTCGACGGGGTTGCCGTCGGACGTCCAGGGCCGCCTCTATGGATTCGACTATGCCATCGCGGTGATCGGGCGGAACGGCGTCGTGAACTCGAGTGGCCTTTACGCGTTCGCGCCCGCGCAAGCGAACCCGTGGACCCTCGTGCGGCCGATTGCCGTGGCGTTGGACGCACACCGGATGGAGTTCGCCGTGAACGCGACGGTCCTCAATCTGACCGCCGGATACCGGGTCGCCTACTTCGCTTCGGACTGGAGGCTCGGATATGATGTCGCATTGCCGGATGCCGCGGTGTCGCGGTTCCCCGTTGGTGCGCAGGCGGCGACGAACGTCGTGATCAACGAGCTCGCACCCCAACCGAACCCGGAGTGGGTGGAGCTTGCGAATCCGACCGCGGTTGCCGTGTCGTTGAATGGCTGGACACTCGCGATCCTCCGCGGAAACAAGCTGGTCACCGTCTTCGCGTTCACGACCGAAGTCCTCGGCGCGTGGGGCTCCGGTTCGGAATACCTCTCCGTCGGGCTACCGGGCAACTCCCTCCCGAACGGGAATGGCCAGCTCGAGCTGCTCCAAGGCACGACCGTGATCGACTCGACGACGTATTCGTCGAATGTCGGCAATGGCCAGTCGTGGGCCCGGTTCAAGGATCCGATTACCGGCCTGCCGATGGACACGAACAACGATGCGACGGACTTCTACGTCTCTCTCCTGCCGTCTCCCAGCCAAGGGAACGATCGACACCGCCCGACGATCGCGGTGGCGAAGACCGCGAGCCGCGCGGCTGCGGTCCCCGGGGACTTCATCACGTACTCACTCTACTACAACAATACGAACACGGGGATGGCGAAGACGGTCTGGGTGAACGACACGCTGCCCAGCGGGGCGGTGTACACGTCCTCGAGTGTGCCGTACAGCAGCGTCTCGGGTTCGAGATACGGCTGGGTCTTCGCGAGCGTCCTGCCCGGTGCGCATTCGTTCACCATGACGGCGCAGGTGACGGCGGCGACGACGGACGGGCAGGTCCTCCGGAACACGGTCACCTTGGACTACGCGGACCAACTCGGTCGCTCTCTTCCGCGGAGTCTGGGGTGGGCGAATACGACCGTGTCGCGTCCGATGATTACGATTGTGAAGACCGCAAACCCGGCGAACGCGAAGGCAGGCGATCTCGTGACCTTCACGCTATACTACAACAACACAGGGTCCGTCGCGGCCGGGACGGTGACGATCAAGGACTCGCTTCCAAACGGGTTCGACTACGTCGGAGCGAGCCCCGCACCGACCTGGACGAACGGTCGCACGTTCTACTGGAACTTCACGAGTGTGACCCCTGGGGCCCACAGTCTCACGATGACGGCGCGGGTGAACGCGAGCTTCACCGGCACGCAGCTCGTAAACTGGGCGTTCCTGAACTACACGACCCCGGCCGGGTACGCGCTGATCGGCGGCAGCTCCTCCGCGACGGTCGCGATTCCGGAGCTCTCTGACATGATCTTCGTGCTCGCAGTCCCTTTGATCATCGTCGGACTGAAATTCCGCGCGAGACGCCACGAAAAGGAATAGGGAGTGGCTGACAGCGTTCCAAGGACCAACGGCCGTTAGAGCGGCACGTTTCGTCGTCCACCACAAGGATGGACGGCTAGCGTACCTAGGTCGTCGGCCCAAGCCCTCCTCAAAGGAGGGCAGGCTTCGCGCGGGCTCGCGCACCGCACTACCGCAGGGAACGTGGGCGGGCTTAACTTCCGGGTTCGGGATGGGACCGGGTGTATCCCCGCCGCTTTGGCCGTCAAACCACTGCTGAGACCGCCGAGAGGACGCGAGATATATCAGCGTTTCGATTTCGTGTTTTGGAACATTGTCGTGGGCCGCGGGGAGTCAGAGTCAGGATCCCCCGGGGTGTACCGCGTCACACCACGCGGATGCCCCGTCCTGCCGGTTTCATGCTGAAGGCTTATGCGGTCCTCGCGGTTCTGGTCGACGACGAGGTGGTGCGGTCGTGCCTGCCGATTCGAGCCGCCGTCTTGCCGCCACGTTCTTCGTCTCCTTGGACGGGGTCGTTGAGTCGCCGGAGAAGTGGTCCTTCCCATTCTGGAACGACGAGATCCAGAAATTCAAGCGAGACGAAACGTTCGCGACGGACGCGCTCCTCCTGGGGCGCGTGACCTACGAGGGGTTCGCGGCCGCCTGGCCCGGGAGGAAGGACCCCGACGGTTTCGCGGATCGGTTCAACAGCATTCCGAAGTACGTCGTCTCGTCGACGCTGACGAAGCTGGATTGGAACAACTCGCATCTGATCCGCGACGACGTTGTCCGCGAAGTTGCCAAGCTGAAGCAGCAGCCCGGCCAGGATATCGTGATCCATGGAAGTCCCGGCTTGATTCGGTCTCTCTTGCCCCATGACCTGATCGACGAATATCGGCTGCTCGTCTACCCGCTCGTTCTGGGGAGCGGAAAGCGTCTCTTCGACGAGGGCAGCGCCGCGAATCTGAAACTTGCTGAATCAGCGGCCTTCGATACAGGGGTCGTCAAGTTGATCTACCGGCCTGCGGACAAGGCCCCCCGCACCGTCCGTGCTTCGCCAAGCTCGCCTCGCAAGGCTCGGAAGCCCGGCCAAAACTAGGCACCGGCCCGACGACCAATTCCCCTTGCCGAACGTCGGCGAAATTCTCCGGTAGTTGCTCTCAGCCGCGATTTTTCAGATGGTCATCGACCCGCTTTGAGCGACCTAGCGGGCGAGGCCCAGGACGGCGACGAGGAGGTTTCCGGCGAAGAAGGCGAGCATGAACCCGAGCAGAAGCGGCACCATGAATGGCGTCTGTGGTGTGACCCAAGCGCGTTCGACCCCCGCGGCGCGAAGTCGTGCGATCTCGCCCGTCGGATCCGCGCCTCGCCTCGGGAAGAGGACGAGGACATGTTCCCCGCGAGCCGTGATTTTCTCCATGAGCCAAGCGTGCGCCGGGAACGGATCGAGAGGAGCCCGATACCCCAGGAGCGCTTGCGGGAGGGCGAGGTCTCCGCGCGCCACGTTGTAAATGAGCAGTGCGACGGGAACGGCCAGCGAGAGGATTGCGGCGTCGACCCAGATCACCAGGGAGAACGGAAACACAACGCGAAGCAAGGCATCGACCCTCGCATCGGCCTGCAACACGGGGAACGGAAGTGCGTCGGGATACGCGGGGATCAGCAGGGTGAGGGCGATGAGCCCTTTCGCGTCTGCACCGCCGTGGAGGAGGCGAAGTCGGTAGAATCCCTGGTAGACAAGGACCATGATGGGCATCGAGGCCAGTTGAGGGAGGACCTCGTATCCGGCTCCACTTGGTATCGACCCGGCCGAAACCAGGAACAAAGCGCCGGCCGCGAGCAACAACACGATTCGGATGGGCCGTGCGTGGAAACCGTCCTCGCCAAACAGAGGGTCGCCGAAGAAGACGGCGTAGAAGAAAGTCGCTGCTGACAGGAGGAGTAGCCAGGCCGGCCAAGCCAATCCCCGGAATGCGATTTGCGCCGCGAGGATCATCAGCCCAGCGGTTCCGAGTGAAATCCACAACGGGTCTCGGACGCGCCGCGAACGGAGGTCCGACGTTGCCGCGATGACGAGGAATCCGACGCCGGCCGCGAGTCGCGTCGCCGCGAACGCGTCCACGTCGCTGCATCCTTGCGTCGTTATTTCAAGGGTTGTGTGCGATGAAACCGCGTCGCACAAACTGCAAGTCTTGCGGCAACGACTAAATAGACCCTAACGAATAGCCGCAAATCGTCGGAGGTTTTCTCCGCTCTCTCCGGTCGGTCCGCCATGATGGAACCCCGTCGCATGAAGGTGAAAGTCTGCCTCGTCGGAGAGCACGCCGTGGGCAAGACGTCCCTCATCAAGCGGTACGTCTTGAACGAATATGACGACCGATACATCGTGACGCTCGGCGCGAAGGTTTCGAAGAAGGAACTCGCCTTGACCCCGAAAGGCTCGGACGCCGTGCAGATGGACATGACGATATGGGACATCATGGGTTCCAAGGGATTCCGTGAGCTCCTGCGCGAAGCGTACTTTCACGGGGCCCAGGGGATCCTCGCGGTCGCGGACGTCACGCGGTACGACACCCTCGAAGACCTCGATTCGTGGGTCGAGTCCGTTTTCCGGACCGTCGGGGAGATTCCCGTCACCTTCGCAATCAACAAGATGGACCTCAAAGATCAGGCGGCGTTCGGCGAGGAACAGGTGAAGCAGGCGACGGAAGCGTTCGATGCGCCGTACTTCTTCAGCTCCGCGAAGACGGGCGACAACGTGGAGCGCGTCTTCCGCACGCTCGGCGAGACGATTGCGAAGACCGCCTCGAAGTCCGCCTCGTGACGTGAACGGACCTCTCTTTGCATCGGTCGAGTGGACGCCTTCTCCCGGTCAGGCGTCGCCATAGTCTCAAGTAGCCGGGCTATGCTGCGCCCCCGCGTGTCGGGCCCAGGCCTCCCAGCGGGATCCGTCCGCGTGCGGGTCACGCGGGACCTCGGCCTGTTCGACGTCACGATGGCCGCCGTCGGGGCGATGGTCGGCGCCGCGATTTTCCTGCTCGTCGGCGCCGCCTATACGGTCTCGGGTCCCCTCGTCCTCGCGAGTTTGGGAGTCGCGGCCTTCATCGCGGCGCTTGCCGGCATGGCGTATGCGGAGCTGGCGTCAGGTCGGCCCGACGCCTCGGGAGGCGCGTATATCTGGGTGCGGAGCGCGTTGCCCTCGCCGAGCGGTTTCCTGAGCGGATGGCTGTCGTGGGGCGGCCACATGGCCGCGTCCGGTTTGAGCGCCCTCGGTCTCGGCGTGTTCCTCGTCGAATTCGTCCGCCCTTCCGACCTCGCATCGATCTTTGGCCCGAACCCTCTCGAGGTTGGCCTCGTCGCGCTGGCGGTCCTCGCGCTCTCGGCGGTCGCGCACTTCGCGCGAATCCACTTGCCGGTCCGCGCCCTCGGCCGACTGACGTTGGGGAAGGTCCTCCTCATCGTCCTCGTCGCCGGTCTCGGGATCGCATCGCTGTTCCAGCCGGGTCCGCCGCGGGGCTTCGCCGTCGGAGACCCGGTCTCATCCCTCGAACTCATGCTAGGGACCGGCGTGCTCTTTATCGCGTTCCAGGGTTTCGAGGTCGTCGCCCAGCTGTCGGACCAGGTGAAGCATCCGGAGAGCAGCATCCCGCGGGGCGTGTTCGCCGCGCTCGCGCTCGCCTTCCTGGTCTACGCGGGGTTCTTCATCGCGATCCTCGGGAACGTGCCGACGGACGCGCTCACGAGTTGGCCGAATTGCACCGCGTGCGTCGGCGGGTCCGAGCACATGGTCCTCCTGGGCATCCGGTACTTCCTGGGCCAGCCGTACCAGCCATACGTGCGGGGTGCCGTCCTGACGATCGGGATCGTCTCGATGTACGGAGCGTTGAATTCGAACCTCACCGCGGCGATCAAGACCTCGTTCAGCATGGCCCGGGACGGCCTCCTTCCCGGAATGTTCGCGCGGATCGGGGGACGGGAGGTGCCCCCCGCGGCCGTCGCCGTTACGCTCGTGGTTGCGGGCGTCCTCGTCTTCCTCACGATTGAGACGATTGCGATCATCGCGAGCCTCGCGTTTCTCGGGCTCTTCGCGTTCGTGCACGCGTCCGTGATCGCGCTTCGACGACGGGAGCGGCGCAGCGGCCCCGGTTTCCGCGTGCCGCTCGTCCCCGCAGTCCCCATGGTCGCGATCGCCCTGAACCTCGCCCTCGGGGCGGTCCTCTGGAACTTCCCTGCCCGACGCGATTCGCCGATCCCACCGGGGGTCCTCGCGACGTTCCTCGGCGCGGCCTGGATTGCGATCGGTCTCGCATACCACGTATTCCGAAGCCGCCGCGGCGCGGTCCGTCCGGCCCGTGCCGCCTCCGGCTCCGAGGTCCGTGACATCTTGGCGACCGCGGAAGACCGCGTGGAGCTCGAGCGGTACCGCGTCTTCCTCCCGCTCCGGGAGTTCACGGACGAGGCGCTCGTGGAACTAGGGGCGCGGATCGCGAAAGCCCGTAACGCCGAGTTGAGCCTCCTGCATGTCGTCGAGATTCCGCGCAACCTCCCGCCAAAGGCCATCCGCTTCCGGTATGTCGACGACCGGATTCGCGGTCTCCAGCGACTCACACGGATTGGCGAGCATCTCGGCGTCGACACGCGCCCCGTCGTCAAGATCGGACACAAGGTGTACGAGATCATCTTGGACACAATCCGCGAGGAGGCGGTGAATCTGCTCGTCATGGGGTGGCGGGGCCAGCGGGTCGAAGGGGATCGCAGGGTCCTCGGGAGCAACATCGATTACCTCATCGAGAACGCGCCGTGCGATGTCATCGTGTTCAAGACGCAGGGCTTCCGGAAACCTCTCCGTCGCATCGTCATCCTGACGAGCCCCATCTGGGGACTCGAAGGGATCGACGATCTTGCACTGATCTTGGCCTCGACCGACCACCCGGTCATCGAAGTCGTGAGCCTCGCGAGCGACCCCGCCGAAGCGGAACGACTGAAGCAGGAGAGCTCTCGGTTCGAGGGCCGGGCCCACGAGCGTCGAGTCGCCGTGGAGCCCAAGATCATCTACTCGACGCAATGGGAGTCGGAGGCGCTCCGCGAGAGCGCGGAGGCGTCCCTGCTGATGATCCGCGCGAGCTCGCCCGGCGGGTTCCGGAAATTTGCACTGGGCCCGGTGGAAGACCGAATCGTCAAGCTCGCGAAATGTCCGGTCCTGATTCTTCGGAAGGGTGGCTAGCGACCGGGATCGTTGGAACGGGCCGCGGTCGGCTCCCTCGATCCCTCGGTCACGTCTGGGGTGCGGGCTTCCCAGGCGATTCGCCCGGCCGCGAGAAGCATGAGGAACGCGAGGACCCGCGTGACGGTCGCGTCCGTCATCTGACGTAAGAGAGCGACGCCGAGCCCGACGCCCGCGATTCCCACCCCGCCCATGATGATTGCGAGCCGAAGCGTCTTCCGAGTTGCCTGTCCCAACTGTCGATGCTTCAGGAATCCGACGACCTGCTGCGGCAACGAAACGAGCGAGCTGATCGTTCCCGCGGCGATGGTGGGCAGGCCGAAGATCAGGATTAGTGCGGGGATGCGGTATTCGCCCCCTGCGACCCCCAGGAGCCCTGAAATGGTGCCGAGGCCGAATCCGATCAGGAGTCCGAGCGCGACCTGCGCGGGCCCGAATGAGAACGGCCCGGGGACGGGGGACTCGAATACGAGGAGCCGCAAGGAGGTCGCCACGAGGATCCCCGCGAGGAGAAGTTTGAGCCATTTCGACGGGGTGCGCCGCGCGACGAGCGCTCCGCAATAGGCACCTGGCATCGAGGCGATGACCATCACGGCCGCGAGGACGAGGGCGTCGAGCGGCTGCGAAAACGCTCCCCGAAGGATAGCGGTCGAAAGTCCGATCATCGCCCCCGCCAGGAGATTGCCCGCGATCGTCCAGCGGACATTCCGGAGCAGCGCCAAGAGGACCGGAGCCCGGTACTCGCCGCCTCCGACCCCCGTGACGCCCGCGACGACGCCGATCGGGAGTGCGGCAATCCCGGCCACGAGATCGCTCCGCGAAATCCCGGGGGCGTGCGGCTCGGCCACGATTTTAGTCCTCCCTCGCCCTCACGGTCCTCAATTGTGGAGTGCCTGATAAGGACGAGGAAAAGAAGGATGCGACGAGGATCGAAGGCTAGACGAGGGTGACATCAACGGTCTCGACGCTCCCAACCCCGGGAATCGCGGCGAGCGTCTCTTCCAACCGATCGGAACCTCCCTCGGCATCGCTCACCAACGCGACGGCGAGGATCGCCGTGAGGCCGAACGCGACGGGCTGTTCCCGGAGGTCGCGGAGGGAGCCCGTGAGACGTTCGCGGATGCGGGTCTTGAGCCGCTCGAGATCCGTCTCCGGATCGTCGGGCATGACGCGGAATGTGATGGCCACGGATCCCATCGTGGCACCTCATGGGCCGCCGAATGAACAGACCGGGCAACGATACGCGACCGACTGGTCCCGACAACGTGCACAACGCCCAATCATCGACTTGCCGCAGCTCGGACACGAAAAGAGAGTCGTGCCTTTCCCGGACAGGACGGCCCCGCACGAGGTGCATCGGCTCTCGGATCGAATCACGACATGTGGGATGGGCCCCGCGTATTAAGCATTGCGCTCCGACGCGACTTGTATCGCTTTCAGTCAATAATTATCGGCTTCCGGGCCGGTCCATCCCAGGGGTCCGCGCTGCACCGCAAACTTTATTACAAGCGCCCGATTTGGCAAACGGTCGCATGTCGCCGCCGCTAGCCGGAGGGCCCGTAGCTCAGCTAGGTAGGATGGCGAACGAACCGTCCCTAGAAAGAGCATCCGGCTTTTAGCCGCTCCCCCTGATCGGAGAGCGGAAAGAAACCGGGTGGTCCGGGGTTCGAACGGGCCCTGCGGACCGCGCGGAGGCCCCGAAAGTCCCCGCGGGCCCGTACGGCTCGCGCGCGCGTGACATGCCAGGTGGAAAAGGGTCGCCCAGGGAGGACCTCCCCTTGAGGTTTAACGTGTTGGAGCATCAGCTGGTCCCAGAGCATCGCCTCGTCGCCGAAGAAGAGGCCGAGCGCGTTTTGAAGGCAATGAAGATCACCCGGGATCAGCTCCCGAAGATCCGGAAGAGCGATCCCGTGATCCAGGTCCTCGAGAAAATCGAGGGGCCCATCGAGGAAGGCCGGATCGTCCGCGTCACGCGGGTGAGCGGGACCGCGGGCGTGTCGGAGGCATATCGGCTCGTCATCGGGAGGTAGAGCGTGCGCGAACTCATCGATGCGTTCTTCCGAGAACGCTCCATCGTAAACCATCACATCGCGTCGTTCAACGATTTCCTGCCCACGATCGACAACCCGAATTCGCGGATGCAGCGGATCGTGGACAACCTCCGGTCGTCCCCGGAAGACGAGCGCCGCGGGATCATCAAGCTCGATGAAGACCGGACCGAGGGCGACGTGATCGAGATCCGGATTGGCCGGAAGCGGGACGAGCGCGGTCGGATTGACCTCGAGGCGAAGCCGACGATCACGTTGGGCCTGCCGGTCGTCAAAGAGGCGAACGGTGCGACCCACCCGCTGAACCCAATGGAAGCCCGGCTGCGGAACCTGAACTACACGGCGCCGATCTACCTCGACTTCACGGTCGTCGAGAACGGCATCGAACGGGAGCCGGAACGGGTGCACATCGGGAACTTCCCGGTCATGGTCAAGTCGAAGCGCTGCCTCCTCTACAAGGAGAACATGGAGACGGAGGGGGAGCTGGGCCTCGACGAGTACCGTCAGCAGCTCGTGCGGGAGTTCCACGAGGATCCGTTCGATCCCGGCGGCTACTTCATCATCGGGGGGACGGAGCGCGCCCTCATTTCGCTGGAAGATCTCGCGCCGAATCGCGTGCTCGTCGAGTTCAACGAGCGGTACGGACGCAAGGTCGAGGTCGCGAAGGTTTTCTCCCAAAAGGAAGGGTACCGTGCGCTCACGCTGATGGAGAAGAAGAAGGACGGGCAGCTGATCGTCAGCGTCCCGACCGCTTCGGGCCAGATTCCTCTGATCATCCTCATGAAAGCGCTGGGCATGGAGAAAGACGAGGACATCTACAACGCGGTCGTGTCGACGCCGGAGATGGCGAACATCGTCTACGCGAACATCGAAGAATGCCAGAACAAGAAGAACTACCCGCCAAACGGCATTTTCACCAAAGACGATGCGATCAACTATCTGGAGAAGAAATTCGCCACGGGCCAGGCGAAAGAGTACCGGATCAAGAAAGTCGAGTCGATCTTGGACCGGTCCCTCCTTCCGCACCTCGGCGATACCCGGGAGGATCGGATCAAGAAAGCGATTTTCCTCGGCCGCGTCGCGCGGACGGTCCTCGAGCTTTCCCTCGGCATGCGCCGGGAAGACGACAAAGACCACTACGCGAACAAGCGACTGAAGCTCGCGGGCGACCTGATGGAAGACCTGTTCCGGGTCGCGTTCGCGAACCTCGTGAAGGATCTGAAATACCAGCTCGAGCGGTCGTACGCCCGACGGCGGGAACTGAAGATCTCCTCGGCCATCCGCCCGGACTTGCTCACGCAGCGCCTGCTCCATGCCCTCGCGACGGGGAACTGGGTGGGCGGCCGCGCGGGCGTGAGTCAGCTCCTCGACCGCACCTCGAACATGAGCGCGCTTAGCCACCTCCGGCGCGTGACGTCGCCGCTGACGCGCTCGCAGCCCCACTTCGAGGCCCGCGACCTCCATCCGACCCAGTGGGGTCGGCTTTGTCCGAACGAGACGCCGGAAGGCCAGAATTGCGGTCTCGTCAAGAATCTCGCCTTGGTGATCGACGTCTCCGAGGGCTTCCCGGAGGAAGAGGTCAAGTTGCTCCTCGCGGACCTCGGGACGAAACAGGTGAAGGGCCAGCAGACCCAGCTCACCCGCGTCTACGTGAACGGCGACCTGGTCGGGCTCCACGAGGACCCGAAGATGCTCGTCGCCGAGATCCGCGAACGACGGCGGTCCGGGCTCCTGAGCCACGAGGTCAATGTCCGGTACGACGAGAACATGGGCGAGATCATCATCAACTGCGACGAGGGGCGGATCCGTCGTCCGCTTTTGGTCGTCAAGGACGGCCACATCGTCTTCTCGCGAAAACACGTGGAGGAGCTGAAGATGGGCCGCCTCCGGTTTTCCGACCTGGTCCGGAACGGCGTCGTCGAGTGGATCGATGCCGAAGAGGAAGAAGACACGTTCATCGCCCTCTATCCGTACGATGTCCCCAGCCGCTGCAAGGAGTGCAAACACCCGTTGAGTCGGAACGACGTCACCTGGGTGAACATGGGGAGCCGGGATGAGGACGCGGAGCTCGAGTGCGCCCACTGCCACAAGACGTTCGCGGTGAAGTCCGCGATTACGAAGGAACACACTCATATCGAGGTCGACCCGGAAGTCATCCTCGGCGTCGCCTCCGGCGTGGTCCCGTACCCGGAGCACAACTCGTCCCCGCGCGTCACGATGGGCGCGGGGATGGCGAAGCAGTCCCTGGGCCTCGGCTCGAGCAACTATCGCCTGCGGCCGGACACGCGGAGCCACCTCCTCCACTATCCGGAACAGCCGCTCGTCCAGACGGACTCCATGAAGTACGTCTCGTTCGACGAGCGCCCGGCGGGCCAGAACTTCGTCGTTGCCGTCATGTCCCACCACGGCTACAACATGGAAGACGCGCTCGTGATGAACAAAGCCTCGATCGACCGGGGCCTCGGACGCTCGTCGTTCATGCGGACGTACCGCGCGGAAGAGCGGCGGTATCCGGGCGGCCAAGAGGACCACTTCGAGATCCCGTCGCCGGATGTGCGCGGGGCCCGAGCCGACCTGTCGTACGCGAACCTGACGCCGGATGACGGCCTGATCTCGCCCGAGGTCCTCGTCCAGGGCGGGGAGGTCCTGATCGGGAAGACGAGCCCGCCGCGGTTCCTCGAAGAGGAGACGGACTTCCTGACCCCGCAGAAGCGACGGGAGACGTCCGTCACGGTGCGCCACGGGGAGAGCGGCTGGGTGGACTCCGTCATGTTGACGGAGAGCGAGAACGGCTCGAAGCTCGCGAAGGTCAAGGTGCGCGACCTCCGCATCCCGGAGCTCGGCGACAAATTCGCGTCTCGGCACGGGCAGAAAGGGGTGATCGGACTCATCGCGCCCCAGGAGGACATGCCCTTTACCGCACAAGGGATCATCCCGGACCTGATCATCAACCCGCACGCGATCCCGTCGCGGATGACGGTCGCCCACGTCCTCGAGCAGATCGGCGGCAAAGTCGGTTCCCTCGAAGGCCGATTCATCGACGGCACGCCCTTCAGCGGAGAACGCGAAGAGGCGCTCCGGAAGGCCCTCGAGGAGAACGGGTTCCGGTCGAACGGGAAGGAGATCCTCTACGACGGCCGCACGGGCCGCATGATCCCCGCGGAAATCTTCGTCGGCGTGATTTACTACCAGAAGCTCCACCACATGGTCTCCGGGAAGCTCCACGTCCGCTCCCGCGGCCCCGTCCAGATCCTGACACGCCAACCGACGGAAGGCCGGTCCCGCCAGGGCGGCCTCCGGTTCGGCGAGATGGAACGCGATTGCCTGATCGGCCACGGCGCCGCGATGGTAATCAAAGACCGCCTCCTGGACGAGTCCGACGGGACGATTCAGTACGTCTGCGGCAACCCGGACTGTGGGCACTTCGCGATCAAGGACCGCAAGGGGAATCTGCGGTGTCCCGTCGACGACAACACATCGAAGATCTATCCCGTCCAGACGTCGTACGCGTTCAAACTCCTGCTTGACGAGCTCCTGTCGTTGGGCGTCGTCATGCGGCTTCAGCTGGAGGACATGCGATGATGTCTTCGATGAGGGGGGTCACGAAGCGGATCGCGTCGATCAAGTTCGCCCTCCTGAGCCCGGACGAGATCCGTCGGATGTCCGCGACGAAGATCATCACCGCGGACACCTACGACGACGACGGCTTCCCGATCGACATGGGCCTCATGGACTCCCACCTCGGAGTCATCGAGCCGGGCCTGCGCTGCAAGACGTGCGGCGGCAAGGTCGACGACTGCCCGGGCCATTTCGGCCACATCGATCTCGCGATGCCCGTGATCCACGTTGGATATGTGAAGGACATCAAGAAGCTCCTCCAGGCGACGTGCCGGAAGTGCGGCCGTCTTCTATTGACCCGCCAGCAGGCGATGGAATACATTGCGGAGATGGAACAGGTCGAAGAGCTCGGCGGCGACGTCACCGAAGTCGGCTACGTCACGAAGGAGACCGCCCGGGAAGCGCAGAAGCGCCAGCGGTGCCCTCATTGCGGCGAGGAACAGGGCAAGATCACGCTCGACAAGCCGACGACGTTCCGCGAGGACGGTCACAAGCTCACGCCGAAGGAGGTCCGGGAACGCCTCGAGCGGATCCCGAACGAGGACCTCCGCGTGCTGGGGATGAACCCGGAGGTCGCGCGACCGGAATGGATGGTCCTCACCGCCCTGCTCGTCCCGCCTGTGACGGTCAGACCATCGATCACGCTGGAGAGCGGCGACCGGTCCGAGGACGACCTCACGCACAAGCTGGTCGATGTCTTGCGGATCAACCAGCGGTTGCGGGAGAATCGGGACGCCGGGGCGCCCCAGCTGATCGTCGAGGACCTGTGGGAACTGCTCCAGTATCACGTGACGACGTACTTTGACAATCAGACATCCGGCATTCCCCCCGCGAGGCACCGGTCCGGACGTCCGCTGAAGACACTCGTCCAGCGACTCAAGGGCAAGGAAGGCCGTTTCCGTTCGAACCTCTCCGGCAAGCGGGTGAACTTCAGTGCCCGAACGGTCATCTCCCCGGACCCGATCTTGTCGATTAACGAGGTCGGCGTCCCCGTCGAGGCGGCCCGCGAACTGACGGTCCCGGTCCACGTCCAGTCGTACAATCAGGAGCTCGTGAAGACGTGGGTGAAACGGGGTCCGACGCCGCTCGGGGCGTTCGGCGAGTACGCTCCCGGGGTGAACTACGTCATCCGCCCGGACGGCCGGCGGATCCGGGTCACGGAGAAAAACGCGGAGGTTGTCGCCGAGGCCGTTGAGATCGGATACACGGTCGAGCGGCAACTCGTCGACGGCGATATCGTCCTGTTCAACCGGCAGCCGTCTCTTCATCGGATGTCGATGATGGCCCACGAGGTCCGCGTGATGCCGCACAAGACGTTCCGGTTCAATCTGGCCGTCTGTCCTCCATACAACGCGGACTTCGACGGGGACGAGATGAACTTACACGTCCTGCAGAGCGAGGAGGCCCGCGCGGAGGCCCGCGTGCTGATGCGCGTCCAAGAACACATCCTCTCTCCCCGGTTCGGCGGGCCCGTGATTGGCGGCATCCATGACCACATCACCGGGTCGTTCCTGCTAACGCACAAGGAGAGCAAGTTCACGCGGGAGGAGGTCACGTACATCTTGAGCAAGATCGACATTCGCGACCTCCCGCCGCCGGACGTCAAGAAGGGCGGCAAGGAGTTCTGGTCCGGGAAAGCGTTGTTCTCCGCGATCCTCCCGAAGGACCTGAGCATGACGTTCAAATCGTCGATCGCGCCGAAAGGGGACATCGGCTTGAAGGAGCTGAAGGAGGAAGACTCCCTCGTCGTGATCAAGGACGGGGTCGTCGCCTCGGGGACGATCGACGAGAATGCGGTCGGCGCGTTCAAGGGCAAGATCGTGGACAAGCTCGCGCGGGACTACGGCCCGGACGCCGCGCGGGAGTTCATCGACAAGGCCACGAAGATGGCGATCGGCGCGATCATGATCCGGGGCTTCACGACCGGCATCGACGACGAAGACATCCCGGAAGAAGCGAAGAAACAGATCGCGGACGTCCTCAAGGCCGCGATCGAGAAAGTCGAGGGCCTCGTGGAGTCGTACAAGCGGGGCGAACTCGAGCAGATGCCCGGACGGTCTCTCGAGGAGACCCTCGAGGTCGAAGCGATGAAGATCCTCGGCCGCGCGCGGGATCAAGCCGGCCAGATCGCCGGCAAACATCTCGGGATCGAGAACAGCGCGGTGATCATGGCGCGGTCCGGGGCCCGCGGCTCCATGCTGAACCTCTCCCAGATGGCCGGGTCGATTGGACAGCAGGCGGTCCGCGGCGAGCGGCTGAGCCGCGGCTACTGGAACCGCACGCTGCCGCACTTCAAGAAGGGCGACCTCGGCGCGGAGGCGAAAGGATTCGTCAAGTCGTCGTACAAAAGCGGCCTCCACCCGACCGAGTACTTCTTCCACGCGATGGGAGGTCGGGAAGGGTTGGTCGACACGGCCGTCCGGACGTCCCGCTCGGGGTACATGCAGCGCCGCCTGATCAACGCCCTCGAAGACCTCAAGGTCAAAGAAGACGGGACGGTCCGGAACACGGCGGACACGATCATCCAGTTCAAGTTCGGCGAGGACGGCGTGGATCCGTCCCGCAGCGTCCAGGGCCGCGCGGTTGACATCGACGACATCTTGCAAGAGGTCCTCGGCGAGGAGCCCTCCTGGAAGGAGCGGCTCCGCGAGCAGGAGATGGCGTCGTACGGCCTCACGGAGAAGGACATGTACGTGGAGATCTCCGAGGAAGAGGTCGAGGTCGAGGAGGAGGAGCCTCCGTCGGAGGAGTGACGATGGCCCGAGCGACGACGATCCAGGCGCTGCGGAACCGCGGGATTTCCAAGAAGACCGCCGAAATCCTGACGGACGCGGGGTTCACACTCGAAAAGCTGTCCGCCTCCAAGGTGGAGCGCCTCGCAAAATTCATTGCAAAGAAGGAGGCCGAGAAAGTCCTCAAGAAGCTCGGGGCGGCCCCCGCCGAAGCGAAGCCCGCCCCACGCCTCGAGAAGGCGCGGCCGTCGGTCCGCGCGAAGAAGCCTGCCGCGAAAGGGGCGGAGGCGGAACCGGAGACCCCTTTGACGATTCCGGTGAAAGCGCCCCCGCTCACCTCGGGCGAGCAGGAAATCGCGGATGGACTCAAGGAGATCGGCCGGTGGCTTCCGCGGTTCGTCGAGACGGAAGTCGCGAAGAAAATCCACGGCCTCAAGCTGAGCAAGAAACGCCTTCAGGAGGTCCTCGAGAAGATCTGCCAAAAGTTTGACCTCCATGTGATCGATGCGAACGAATCGGCCGGGATCGTGTCCGCGCAGTCGATCGGTGAGCCGGGCACGCAGATGAGCCTCCCCTCCGACGAGCGAATTCTCGTCCGCAATGAGGGCCGGGTGCGCGTCCTCCCAATCGGTGAACTGGTGGATCAGCTCATGGCCCTCAATACCGTAGTCCGCGAAGGCGACACGGAATGGTGCGACCTGCCCGACGGTACCCGTCTCGAGGTCCCAAGTCTCTCGTCAAGCGGGAAGGTCGTCTGGAAGCCGGTCCGCTCGGTGAGCCGCCATCGCCACGGTCGGCCGTTGGTGCGAATTCGCACACGGAGCGGCCGCGCTATGGCCGCGACGGGAAATCATTCGTTCGTGGTCCGCAACGCTGGCCGCATGACACCCATCCGTGGTCGCGAGCTCAAGGCGGGGGATCGAATCCCCGTGGTGCGGCGCTGGTCGATTTCCGAGCCGAGCTCGGACCTGGACGTGAGCGAAGTCCTGCCGAAGACCGAGTTCTGGTATGGGAGCGAGCTACAGAAGGCCCGAGCGATGGGCACCCGGTGGAAGCAACGCTACGGACGCGAGTTCGTTGTCCCGGTCGGACCCGACGCACTCGGCCGCCACTTGGGCGGTCGTTCGAGCCTCGCTATCAATGAGGGTTTCGTGTATCCGTACCAGAATCACAACCGCGCTCGGTTCCCGGAGTCGCTCCCCCTCGACGAATCGCTCGGCTGGCTCGTCGGCGCGTACCTGTCCGAGGACCGGCCACGATCTCCACCTTCGGTCCGTCGTGCTCTCTCGATTCCTTCGCGCGGTTTGTGGGCTTGGATCCTCAAACAAACGAGTCCCCGACTTTGCATATGGCGCGAACGACGCCTGCGTCTCGGCCCTGCTGCGCGCGTATTTTGAGGGGGACGGAAACGTCTCCGTGTCGCGCGGTGCGATTCGAGTGAGCTCCAACTCAAAGGGCCTCATCGACGGGATCGCCTTGCTCTTGGGCCGATTCGACATCTTCGCGAGCAAAGGAGAGACCGCGGCCCAGCACACCCTGCGGATTCCACGACGGTATGCAAAACGATTCCGCGCCTCGATCGGATTCGAGTCGAAGGAGAAACAGCGCCTCCTCGCCGCGCTATGTTCCGATCCCGGCGGCCGGTACACGTACGATGCCTTGGACATGATTTCCGGATACGGGGATGCCCTCAGGACCGTGGCGAAGAGGCTTCGGATCCCGACCCGGTACGTGAACAACTTCACCCGCCGTCAGCGGATCGGCCGGGCGACCCTGGCGCGCTACGTTTCGCGATTTGAGGCGCGCGCCCGTGAGCTTGGAATGAACGTCGAGTCGGATGTGCAAGGACTTCGCGCATTGTTGGACGAGGACGTCCTCTGGGACGAGATCCTTGAAGTTGAAGAGGTTCCGCCATCCCGCGATCTCGTGTACGACCTGTCCGTCCCCGGCCTTGAGACGTTCACTACGGCGGACGGCATCGTCACGCACAACACGATGAGGACGTTTCACTACGCGGGCGTCGCGGAGATGAACGTCACCCTCGGCTTGCCGCGGCTCATCGAGATCGTCGATGCTCGGCGTGTCCCCTCCACCCCGATCATGGAGTTGTACGTGAAGAGCGGTCACGGCGACCTCGAGAAGATGCGCAAGATCGCGACGGAGATCGAGATGACATCGATCGAGGACATCGCGTCGATTGAAACGGACCTCGTGAACATGCGGGTCCTCGCGTTCCCGGATGACCACCGCATGAAGTCGCGAGGCGTCACGTGGCCTGAGCTCGAGGAACGGTTCAAGAAACTCGGCGAGGCCCAAGAGGTCAAGCGCCAGGTCGGGAACGTGGAGCGGAAGGCCCGTGCCCTGGTCGTCGAGGCGGGCGAGCCGTCGTTCAAGAAACTCCAGCGGCTCGTCGAGCAAGTGCGCACGATGAAGATCAAGGGCATCGACGGGATCTCGCGGGCGATCATCAAGAAGCGGGGGGAAGGCTACGTCATCTACACGGAAGGCTCGAACCTCTCGAAGATTCTCGAGCTCCCGTACATCGACGCCTCAAGGACCTCGACGAATTCGGTCCAAGAGATTTACGAGGTCCTGGGGATCGAGGCCGCGCGGAACGCGATCGTCAACGAGGCGTACAACACGCTCCAGGAGCAGGGCCTCACCGTGGACATCCGGCACATCATGCTCGTCTCGGACATGATGACGAACGACGGGGACGTGAAGGCGATCGGCCGGCACGGCATCTCGGGCCGCAAGTCGTCCGTCCTCGCCCGTGCCGCGTTCGAGATCACGGCCCACCATCTTCTGCGGGCAGCGATCACGGGCGAAGTGGACTACCTCGACGGGGTCGCGGAGAACGTGATCGTGGGCCAACCCGTCACGCTCGGGACCGGGGCGGTGAACCTGATTTACAAGCCGCCACCCGGCCTGCCGAAGCCGATGGCCGTGCCCAAGCCAAAGCCCGCCGCCACGGCTCCCGTGCCTCCCCCGTCGGAGCCAGAGGAACCGTTGGAGGAAATCGTCCCGTGATCGACATGTCCCGCGCCCTCCGGGTCGCGACGGACACGGGCGACGTGCGGTTCGGGCTGCGGGAAGTCCGTCGCGCGACGAAGGCGAAGAGCGCGAAGCTCGTCGTCCTCGCCTCGAACTGCCCGGAGGACGCCGTCCAGGACCTCGGGGAAGTCCGCCGGTTCCGGTTTGCGGGCACGAACGTGGACTTGGGCGCCGCGTGCGGGGTGCCGTTCTCCGTTGCCGCGATTGTGGTGATCAGCCCCGGCGAGTCGAACATCCTCAGCGTCTAGGATCCGCATGGCCGAGATCGTTTTTGACGAGCAGACGATCAAGTACGTCGCGCTGTTCCAGGATCTCACGCGGACGACGGTCGTCGATTGCGTCGACGCGGGAGACAAGCTCATCTTCGTGGTGAAGGAAGGCGACATCGGGAAGGCGATCGGGAAGAAAGGAGAGAACATCGCCAAGCTGAAGCGTCTCATGAACAAGGACATCCACGTCGTCGAGTATTCGGATCAACCGGACAAGTTCGTGGCGAACGTCTTCCGGAACTTCGACGTGAAGTCGGTCGCGATCGAACAGCGGGGGGACATCGTCCACGCGACCGTAACGGTCGAGTCGACGAAGAAGGGACGCGCAATCGGGAAGGAGGGGCGGAACCTCCGCGTCTCCCGGGACCTCATCGCCCGCCACCACCCGATCCAGAGCGTCAGCGTCGCATGAGCGCCGGGCCGCGCCTGTCATCGATGTGAGTCGGAAAGTTCAGGTAGCCCTTCCGCTTCGTCGCGCGCCAACGCGGTAGCGCGTGGGCAAGGTCGTTTTCCTACCGTCCGCCGCGGAGGCGATTCCGATTCAGTACAAATGGACAGTCCTGACGGTGACGACCGTCGGCGTCCTCATGGCGGGGATTGATTCCCGCATCGTGATTGTCGGACTGCCCCAGGTCGTCCGTAGCCTGCAGGCGGATCCAGAACAAGGGATTTGGATTACCCAGGCGTACGTCCTCGGGAGCACGGTCGCCCTCCTGCTCATCGGGCGCGTCTCCGACATCGTCGGCCGGGTGAGGCTGTACACGAGCGGGTTCGCGGTGTTCACGGTCGGCTCGTTGCTGACGAGCCTCGCGGTCAACCCGCCGGAGGTCATCGCGTTCCGAACCATCCAGGGCCTGGGCTCCGCGATCCTGTTCACGAACAGCGCGGCGATGATCGTCGACGCGACGCCCCCGCAGGAACTCGGCTTGTCTCTCGGGATCAATCAGGTCGCCTTCCGGATGGGCTCCATGGCGGGGCTCACGGTCAGCGGGATCATCCTCTCGTTCCTGGACTGGCGGGCCCTCTTCTACGTCAATGTGCCGATCGGGATCTTCGGGACCGCGTGGGCCCACTTCCGCCTCCGGGAAATCGGGAAACTCGAGCGCGGCGCACCGATCGATTGGGGCGGCTTCGCGGCATTCACGGTCTTCATTACGAGCCTTCTCCTCGGGCTGACGCTCGCCGCATACGGCGTCGCCGAAACCCGAGTTGCGGTCACTCTCCTGCTCCTCTCGTTCACCAGCCTCGCGGTCTTCGTCGCGCTCGAGCGGCGTCATCCGCATCCGCTGCTCGACCTGAAGCTACTCCGCATCCGCGAGTTCACGGGTGGGGTCCTCGCTCAGCTCCTGAACGCCATCGCCTTCGGCGCCGTCCTCCTTCTCTTGAGTCTGTACTTCCAGCTCGTGTTGGATCAGAGCCCGCTGATGACAGGGCTGCTCATCCTCCCACTCGACATCGCGACCCTCGCAGCGGGGCCTCTGAGCGGTCGCCTTTCCGACAAGTATGGCCATGTGCCCTTCACGACGACGGGCCTCGCGGTGATCAGCCTCTCCCTCTTCCTCTTCTCCACCACGGACGCGACCACTCCATACGCCTCTCTCGTCGCGTTCATGATGCTTTTCGGCGCGGGCCTCGGGTTTTTCGCGTCGCCAAACATCAGCTCGATTATGGGATCCGTCCCGGCGGAGCGGCGCGGGATCGCCTCGGGCTTCCGCGCGACGTTCTTCAATGTCGGCTACACGATCAGCCTGAACCTCGCGATCCTCATCACGACCTTCACGGTTCCTTACACCCTCGTCACGCAGATCATCAGGTCCGTGGATCCCGCGACAATCCCGGTGGCGGATCGGATCCTGTTCGCCCAGGGGATCAAGACGACGTATCTGTGGCTGGCCGGCATCAACACCCTCGCAATCTTGCCATCCCTGCTGCGGGGGGGACGCTCGAACCGACGGGCCCCCGTGCCATCCGCCGCTGTGGAACCCTAGGCGACGCGGCGGGCAAACGGTTAATACCGCGAGGGACGATTTCACGCCGCCTGCGATCGCAGGTGAAGGGATCCCCCCTCATGTCCCTCCCGCCCAGGGAGCCCCCTCCGTCGGCGGATGCCTCCCTCTCCCTCCGGTTTGACGACGCGGACCGGAACCTTCTCGCCCGTGCATTCCGGACGCCGAGCGACGGACCCCTCGCATGGCGATTGAACGGCGAGGCGCACCGCATCTCCCTGGTGGACGGGTTCGACCGGCTGTTGGCTTGGCCGTCGCTCCGAGGCGTCGCCCGATACGAGCATCAGGAGCGTGCGGTGTTCCGCATCTTGCGCGAGATGCACGGCCGGGGGATCCTCGCGGATGAAGTCGGTCTCGGCAAGACCATCGAGGCCGGGCTCGTCCTCAAGGAATACGCGATCCGGGGCCTCGTTCGGCGCGCCTTGATCCTCACGCCGGCTGCTTTGACCGGCCAGTGGCGCGAGGAGATGGGGGAGAAGTTCTCCCTTCCCTTCGCGGTGCTTCACTCCGTCCGGGATTGGGACCGGCGGCCGCTCCTCATCGCCTCGATGGACACGGCGAAGCGGGAGCCTCATCGTCGGGCGGCTCAATCCCGGCCGTGGGACCTCGTCATCGTGGACGAGGCTCATCGGCTGAAGAATCGGTTGAGCCTGAACTGGCGGTTCGTCGCCGGCCTGTCGAAGAAGTACATGCTCCTCCTGACCGCCACGCCGGTCCAGAACGACATGGACGAGCTGTTCAACCTGGTCAGCCTCCTCACGCCGGGCCAGCTCCACACCTACGATCGATTCTTGGAACGGTACGTCGCGAGTGCGGACCGGCGGGTGCCCACGCACGTGTCCGAGCTCCGGGGCCGCCTCCGAGACGTCATGGTCCGCAACCGCCGGGGGATTGCGTTCACACTGCCTCCGAGGCGGGTCCACAGCCTTGCGGTACGGTTGAGCGCCGCGGAGCGGCATCTGTACGACGACGTGACCCAGTTCGTGCGAGATGCGTACTGGTCCTCGTCGGGCCGCCTTCCGTGGACCGCCCGGCTCACGTTGACGGTCCTGCAGCGAGAAATCGGCAGCAGCACGTTCGCGGTCGCGGAGACATTGCGCCGTCTGGCGCAGAGTCCACTCTTCGGTCCGGACGATCGGGACCGGCTCGACGGGCTTCGGCAAGATGCGGTGGCCATCGCATCGAACGTGAAGGCATCACGCCTTCGGGCGTTCATGGAATCGTTCAATGAGAAAGTCCTGATCTTCACGCAGTACCGGAGGACGCTGGAGTACCTGCGAGGTGCCCTCGAGGCGGACGGACATCGCGTCGCCGCGTACCACGGTGGCCTTTCCCCCGGGGCCAAAGACGAGGCCGTCCGGACGTTCCAGGCGGGGGCCGACGTGTTCCTGAGCACGGAGGCGGGCGGCGAGGGTCGGAACCTGCAGTTCGCGCGGACCGTGGTCAACTACGACCTCCCTTGGAATCCGCTCCGGATCGAGCAACGGATCGGGCGGGTGCATCGCCTCGGTCAGGAGCGCGAGGTCCATGTTGTGAACGTCTGGGCCGAGGACACCGTGGAGGCGTATCTCATCGAGCTCCTCGACCGCAAGATTCACATGTTCGAGCTGGTCGTCGGAGAACTGGACCTGATCCTCGGGAATCTCGAGGCGCGCCGGCCGTTCGAAGACCTCATGATGGATATCTGGGTCCTGCGTCAGGCCGAGGAGCGGCGGGCGGCGCTCCGGCGCCTCGGCGAGTCCCTTGTACAAGCCCGCAGCCAGTACGAACGGATCAAAGAACGGAACGATGACGTCCTCGGCGACGTGAGCGAGGCGGTGCCGACATGAGTGAGGCAGGCGCTTTGCGGTCGTTCGTCGTGGAGGCGCTGGCCGGGCTCGGCGCGGCGATTTCCGAGGGAGGCTCCCTCGTCTGGGTGAGAGCCCCCGAGTCGCTTCAGCGGGATCTCGAAGTGGCCGCGAACTTCGCGTTGGCCTTCGAGCCGGAACAAAGCGGCGCGTTCGACGCGGAGCTCGTCGCCCCGGGCAGCTACTTTCTCGAGCGGCTCGTCGCGGTGACGACGGCTCGCGGTCGGTGGGATACGTCGCGGTTCGAGCCCTCGGAGGCGGACTGGGTTTCGGTCGCATTGTCCGATTCGGGTTTCGGATCGGAGTCTGGGGTGCGCCTTCGTGTGTTGGCGATCGAAGACGGGGTCCTCCTCCTCTTTGGATTCCGCGTGACCTTGGTCTCGGACGAGAAGCGAGAGAGCTTCCACCTGATCGCCGTGTCGCCCGTCGATGGCTCGGCCTGGGCCGTCCTCCCTGACCCCGAGGATCCGAGGTTGGTCCCAGACGCGCCGATCGACTTCCACCCGGATCTCGAGGCGGCCTACCGTTTCGCAATCGAAGCGGTTCGAGACGAGACGCGGGCCGAGGTCGACCGATTCCGATCGAGAAGTCTGGGCCTCTTGGAAGAAGAGGTACGGAGGGTCTTCGCGTACTTCGACAACACGCTCGCGGGGATCCGCGAGGCGGACCCGGAAGGATCCCAAGATCTCCTGCGGGCGGTCATGGCCGAGCGAGACCGGCGGCTCGCGGAGGCGGTCGAACGGTTCGATCCGAAGGCAAAGGCCTCCCTCTGTTCGGTACGCGCCG
>VBMG01000140.1 GCA_005878485.1 Methanobacteriota archaeon
CATCGGGATTGCTTCGCTGAAGGTGGTCGATACTGATCGAGGAGTGGCCATAGTCGTACGTGCGGATCTCGAGTTGCGCTTGGGCGCTGGCCGCGTCTTTCAAGATCTCCTGAAGCGCGGCTTGGCCCGAGACGTCGACCTGGGAGCGGTGCTCGGCGAGGACGCCGTCCCCGCCGCGGAGGACGAGGACCCCTCGGGAGGGGGTGTCGCCGCGAAACACGGAGGTCTTCAACAGGCCGTTAAACTTCATCGCCCGGAGTTCAGCGAGGATCGCCCGAATCGCCTCGGGTCCTCCGTCTGCGATCCGTTCCACTCGACCGGGAGGGACCTCCATCGCGCGCCTCAGACTGTTATCACGTTAAGAAACTTCCCTCGAAATTCTGGGCCATGAAACCGAAATCGCCTGGAGAGAGAGTGGGAAGCGGAGTCTCCTTCGTCCCGCTGCCTCTCGCAGCGATGCGAAACCGGGCGTTCCCGATTCGAACGGAAAACGGTTTTCTACCTGGGGATCCATCGGCCGACCGCGTTGGTGATGAGAAGAGGGTCAGCCGACCTCTGGTGTGATGACCCCTATGAGTGCTGAAACGCTGCGCGACCAGGGAAATCGGAAAAGGTGCGGTATCGCGCTCGCGACACCGCTTCCGGGCAAAGCCTAGCCCGTCCAGACTCTGGCGGCGAAGAAGGCCGGATCACCGTAGAAGTCCGGGTCAAAGCCGCTCACCGCATCAGCCGGCGAGTGTTGATTGCCGTTGAGGAAGCCATTTCCGCGTTGCACTCCAGTCCACCACGGCGCCAAGAGAGTCACGCTCCCACAGACCGCCTTCACGTCGCCCCAGTAGAAGCCGGTCGCCAGACCCTTGCCGCCGGCCAGCGTGACGCCCGCCGACTGGGTGGCTCCTGCCGCAATTGTAAGCGACGTGGGCGAAACGCTCACCGGTGATGAAGGCGGCGATGTCGCAATCACAGTAAGGCTGCAGGTGACGCTCGACTCGCCCTCGTTCATGAAGGCGACCGCGACGGAAGCCGTTGCATCCTGCGACCCCGTCCAGACGCCGAAGCTGACGGAGACCGGGTCGAGGAAGATCGAGGCGCGCGCGGCCCGCTCGCCGTTGATCCGGCCGCCACCGCGGGCGATTGGTCCCAGCCCCGAGGTTCCCGTGACCGTCCGGTCCGCGTTGTTCACGAGGGCGGACTTGATCTCCTCTGGACCCCAGCTCGGATGCAGCGCCTTGAGGAGGGCCGCAGAACCCGCGGTGTGCGGTGTCGCCATCGACGTACCCTGGAAAAAGGCGTACTTCCCATCGAGGACGCTCGACAGTATGTTGACGCCGGGCGCGGTGACATCCGGCTTGATCCGGAAGTCATAGGGCGTCGGGCCTTTGCTCGAGAAGCCTGCGAGGATATCTGCATTCGTCGTCACGATCTCGGATCGGGTCGTGCCGTCGACGGTGATTACCGCGCCGGGGTGGGTCCGGAGATACGTAGTCCCATCGGACTGCGACACCATCGCCGCGGGGATGGTCGGGTGATGCACGCCGTCCATGCCCATCGCGACTGGGTCCCCGCCCACGTTGTTCACCATGACGACGCCGATTGCTCCGCGATCCTGCGCGTTCTGGATCTTCGTTCCGAACGTGCATGTGCCTCGATTGATCACCGCGAGCTTCCCCGTGAGGTCCTCCGCAATCGCGGTGCAACCGTTCGCGGGCGTGGTCAACGAGCTCGCCGCGCTCTTCGCGGGATCGAAGTTCGCGAACTCACCGATGGCCGCGCCCAGGATCTTGCCTTCGTCCGCCCCAAAGGCTGCGTCGTCCAAGCGGACTCGGATTCCGAGGTAGTGCACGTTGGTGCTCGCCCCGGCGGTCAGCGCACCCGCGGCGTTGCCCGGCGATTCGACCGTCAGGAAGTTCGGCCCGGAGTTCCCGGCCGCGACGACGGGCAACGTGCCCGCGTCGGCGGCGGCATTCAACGCCATCGCGAGGGTGTCGTACGGCCCCTGGACTGTTCCACCGAGGCTCAGGTTGATGACATCCATCCCATCCGCTACGGCCGCTTCAACCGCGTCGATGATGTCGTGGCTGAACGCGCTCCCGCCGAAGGCGATGAAGCCCGCGCCGTAGCCGGGGAACACATTGTAGTCCGCAAGCGTCACGCCGGGAGCGACCCCCTGGAGGGTCCCGGCGAGCGACAGCGTGAAGTCCCCGACGGGCACCGGGTGCGTGATCGGACAGCCGCCGATTTCGCCCGAGACGTGGGTCCCGTGATCAAAGAACAGGGTCCTGGCCGGATCTGCCGTCCCGAGGCCGCTGAAGAACACCTTGTGCTGGATCGATCCCGCGGCGCGACACGACGCAATGAACTCGTGGGTGTCGTCAATGCCCGTGTCGATCACGCCCACCTTCACGCCATTCAGGTTCGGCAGGGCCGGATTGTTCGGATCCGGCCCGAGCATGGTCCACACGGCCGGGGCGTGGATCAGGGGCACCGAGACGTCCATGGAGGGCTTGTACAGCCAGCTCGGAGAGACCTCGATCACATCGGGCCCGCTCCGCAGGCTGTCAATCGATTTGCCGTGGAGCTGAACGGCGACTCCGTCGAAAACGACCGAGTATTCCTTCAGGATTTCGACCTCAGCCGCGTTGGAATGCAGCCACGCGTGGAAGTTCTGATGAACGTTGGAGACGTAACGGCCGTATGCGCGGGCGGCGTTGGAACTCAAATCGAGTTTGTGTCCCGGTGCCGCCTTCGTGGCGGCGAGACCCGAGATGTCGCCTGTGTAGTCAGCGACCGGCTTCGTATTGAACTGGACGATGGCGAAGTCGGACGCGCTCAGCTGATCGGAGCGACTTGCACCGTTTCCTCCAGGCGCCGCCATCGCGGACGGCATCATCAGAATCAAGAGAATTCCCAGGACCAGCGCACTCGCTCCGACATGACGGCTTATCGTACAATTCCCTCCTCATTCCGAACCGCAGATGCAAAGGCATCGCGTGAGGGACAGAATGTTCCGTGGGTGCAAAAAGGTAACGTGCGTCCCGTTCCCGTTATCAAGTCTGAGACCGGCTAGCCGCGCGAGAAATTCCACTCATGACCCCGGGAGGGCTGTAGTCTATCGTTGCACGAAGGTGAATGCACGACCTGGCACTCATTTGCGAACACGACGTACGTGAGTGCATCGAGCCCGGCACATGGCCCGGGTCGAACACAAGCAGAGCTGCTATGCTTTCGCCGCTTTGTTGCGCGACAGGCGAATGACGGCCGGGAGAGGTTCTACCGCCCGATCTCGTTCTAACCAGGCCTCACCGCCAAGCTGGTTCTCACCCACCGCGACTCGGTCGCGCCGGTCCGGTTCCCAGTTGTGGTCCTTCAAGTAGATCTGGAAGTAATTCCGTGGGAGCCACGCCCGACGATTTTTGTATCGTCGGTCTAGGCGTTTCCTCCCGCCGACATATGCCCAAATCTCGACGCTTGCCAATCCCGGGTTGATGGGAATTGGATCGACCTTTCGAATCCTCTCGCTTACGTGGGAGACGGTCGTGACTTGAACGAATCGCAACGGCTGCGGCGGGTCAATTCGTGTCGCGATCAGGTCGAACGCATTGAAAATATCCGTCGACTGGCTTATCCAGATTGGACCACGCCTTTGCACGCTTCGGACCGCGGTGTGGACAACGTAACCCTGTTTCTCGAGCTCCTTTCTCGCCATTACCTGAAGCCGGTTTCCCTTCGTTACCGTTCCGCCCATCGAGTGCACTCCCATGCGAGGGATGTATTCGGTTTCTATTATAATATCCCCCTCTTAAGCCTATCTCGGGGGAGGGCGAAGCCGAGGTGCAAGGCGGCCGAGCCGTTCTGGCTCGAATCCGCCCCGTGGGAGCGCGTTCCACGAGTCTCTTTCGGCGACAGACTTGGGTCTGAGCCCAGATGGCGCGAAAATACCGAGGCGCACCGCCTACTTGATCGCGACCTTTGCCCGCTCGATGTTATCGACGACCAACGCAATCTCCGTCCGCCCGTTCTTCGACCCAAGGATGTAGATCGAGTGCACGTTGATCCCCGCGCGGGCGAGGCGTCTCGCGACCTTTGCCAGCTCTCCGGGGCGGTCGATCAGTTCGAGGCTCAATATATCGCTCAGCTCGTACTTAAGGCCGGAGTTCGACAGGGCCTTCTCCGTCGTGTGCACGTCCGAGGTCACAACCCGGAGGTACGTCGACTCGTGCTTCGACTCACTCGCGATCGCCCGAATGTTGACGGCCGCGTTCGCGAGGGCC
>VBMG01000102.1 GCA_005878485.1 Methanobacteriota archaeon
CGAACTCGCGGTCGGAAAGGGTGACGAGCTTGTTTTTCGCGAGCCAGTTGCGGTAGAGGTTCTCCTCGAGCTTCGCCCGCCAGCCTCTCTCGTATTCCATCAAGGCGGCCTCGCCGAAGTCCCCCTTATCGTTGCACTTGGAAAGCACCTTCCCAAGCAGCATCCCGGCCAGCATGCCGTTCCCTATGCCCCCGCCGGTAATCGGGTCGATCATCCTTGCGGCGTCGCCGACCAACGCCATGCCATTGCCGACCGACTTCTTGATCGGCGGCGCGGTCGAAACGCCACCCGTGACCATATCGAGCGGCTGTGCATGAGCCATGCGCGGATCCTGCTCGATCCAGCGATCCAGGTAGCCTTTGATGTCGACGCGATTCTTAAGGCGATCCAGCGAAACGCCGATCCCGACGTTCGCGGTTGATTCGTCTTTGGGAAACACCCAAATGTAGCCGGCCGGGGCGCACGTGCCCAGCCAGAACTCGCAATAGTCTGGGAAGTCGTGGCCTTCGGAGATGTTCGTTAGCCGATACTGTAGCGTCCCGGTAATGTCTCCCGCCTTCAGAAGCGTCTTGAACCCCGCCCACCGGCCCACTTGGCTCTCGTAGCCGTCGGCGGCGACGACGCATTTCGCCTCGATGTTCATCTCCTCTTCGAGGCGCTTCGCGCGAATCCCACGAACCCAGCCGTCGTCTTTGATGACCGCCGTCGCGGTCGTCTTTAGCCAGATGTCGGCGCCCTCCTTTGCTGCCTCCTTCGCCACGGCCTTGTCGAAGGCGTCCCGTTCGAGGACGATTCCGACCTCGTTGCCGGCGTGAGCCTCCTCGATCGTGAGTTCCGTGCCGTTCGGGGAGAATATCTTCGCCCCTTTGACCTCGCGTCCGACCCATTTGCGGTCGAACGGCAGTTTCGTATCCTCTACAAAGTGGCGCGCGAGACCCTCGCCGCAACGCACGGGAGAGCCGATTTCTTGTCGTTTCTCAATCAGGAGGGTGCGGCAGCCACCCATTGCCGCGTAGCGCGCGGTCATCGAGCCGGATGGACCTGCGCCGACTACCACAACGTCGTACTGGTACGAGGTCATCTGCTCGCAGACCTTCCATCGTCATGCGCTATATCAGATTAACCCTCGAAGGAAGAATTCGCCCGCCTCGTTCTCATTTCATCGTGTGGAGTTTGTGGCCCCGCGGATAGTCGATCGCGCCGACCGGGCAGACCTTCACGCACATGCCGCACTGGGTGCAGTCCTCGTTGAACGTCAGGTAGACCTCGTTCAGGAAGATCGCGTTCGTCGGGCACGTGCCGACGCAGGCTCCGCAGTGCATGCAGAGCATGTCGTCGATCGCCATGATGCCGTTGTCGCGGACCGAGGGACGGATCGAGACGACCTGCTCAGGCATGCCGTCCCCGCCACTCCTCGATCGGCACCGCGAACTTCTTCTCGATTTCCTCGCGGAAGTTGGGTCCCGTGTTGTATGCGCAGAACGGGATGACCTTGCCGTCGGGCGTGGCGTAGTGAATCACGCACCGCTTGACGCGCTCGATGTCGTAGTTGTAGTTGTCCTGGAAGTGCATGCCGCCGACGTACATCGTCGACCAGGAGAACTCCGCGGCCCCGGCCTTGTCGCCCTTCGTGAACATCCGGTTCAGGATCTTCAGCATCTTGGCGAGGCCCATGCCCTCGGGCGCCTCCTCGGGCTTGAAGTGCCGCTTCAGGAGCTGCAGCGCCTTCAGCTTCGAGGTGAATTTGATCTTCTTGTCCTTCGTGTCCTGCGCCAGGAGCCACAGGTCTTCCATGAGGCCCTCGACGTCGATGAACCGCGTGATCGGCACCGGGTCCTTCCCGCTCTCCAGGAACAGGTACGAGGCGAGGCCGCACGCCGGATGCGACGTGAACGAGGGTTTCGCGATGTCCGTGAGCACGCTGACCAGCTCGCTGATCGGCGAGACGAACGGCACTGGGTACCAGTCGTCGCGGGTCAGGTAGCCCGTCTGCTCCTCGAGGTCGTAGGCGAGGTCGCTCAGCGTGTACCGCAACTTCCGTCGGTCCTCTTCCGGGATTCGGCCCGTCAGGGACACCGGCTGGAAGTTCACGCCCTTCACGACGTCGCGGTTCTTGATCGCGTAGTTCAGGATCTCGCCGGCCTGGTCGTCGTTGAACGAGTTGACCATCGTCGGCACGAAGCAGATCGTCGGGGTCGGGAGGTTCTTGCCCTTCCGCTCACGCACCCGCTCGATCACCTTGAGCTTGATGTCGAGGAGCGGTCGGCCGCGGGCCTTGATGTAGTTCTCCTCGCGCAGGCCGTCGAACTGCAGGTAAATCGTGTTCAGCCCGGCTTCGGCGACCTTGTCGAGGAAGCCGTCTTCCGTCGCGAGACGGATCCCGTTCGTCGCGACCTGGACTTGGGGGAAGCCCATGTCCTTGGCCGCCTTCACGATCTCGGGGAACTGCGGGTAGATCGTCGGCTCTCCGCCGGCGAACTGGATCGCGGCCACGGGGATCGGGCGTTGCGCCCGCAACACCGCGAACTCGTACACGATTTGCTCGAACGTCGGCTCGAAGACGTACCCGGCCGCGTTCGCGTTCGCGAAACAGATCGGGCACTTCAGGTTGCACCGGTTCGTCAAATCGATGTTACAAAGGGATGTGGCGGAGTAGTGGAGGTTGCAGAGGCCGCATTCGTACGGACAGACCTTCGCATCGACGATCTGCGGGTTCTGGAGGCCGACGCCATCGAAGGCCCAGTTCTCGGCCTTGAGGTACATCTCCGCATCGGACCAGCAGACCTCATCGAACTCGCCGTGCTCCTTGCACGTCTTCTTCATCTTCAGCGCGCCGTCGCCGATGTACAGCGTGGCCGGGATGACTTTCAGGCATTCGGGACAGAGAGACCCCGTGCGCCGTGGCAAGCCCTTCTGAAGTTTCGAGGGCATGACGACCATTGCATTGTCCTGCCGCGACTCGCGGTACATGTTCCGGACAGCGCCGATGGCATAGTCAGTGCCGCAGAGAGACATTCGAGTGCACCTCTTATTTGGCGAGCTAATTCTCGGCCGGATAATAACACCTTTGTAGTATGTGCTACTACAAGATTCTCAGCCAGTTCCTATGGGGGGCCTGAGTTCGGCCCCGGCTGAAGCCTCCTCGTCGATTCGCGGGGAGGTGCGTATTCGAGCTCCCGGACCACCTCGTCTAGCCGCCGAAACGTCCGGTCCGGGAGCGCCGCGAGAAGCACCCTCGCGTGGGCCCGCCGTTGCTCGTTCAGATCGAAGACCTTCCAGCCGTGCTCGCGTACGAGGTCGTCCTTCGTTGTCGGGAATCGCGCATCCGGGCGCAGGACCGCCGTCAGAGAGGCAAGACCCTGCTGGCCAGTCGCGGACGGAAACGTTCCCGTCCGCTTAAACGTCAAGAAGCGAGCCGTATCCTTGTACATCCGGATGCCGTGGAACGTGAACGCCGCCCGAACCGCATCTTGGCCGGCCCGGTCGATTGAACGCAGTTCATCGTCGTCGAACTCGTACACGTTGTGCGGGCCGGGACCGAAAAGACGCGTGTAGACGGACTCGTCCGCGACACGCGGGTTCATCTGCGACAGGTCGACGACATCGAGGATCCCTTCGCGCTGCATCGCTCGCCGCAAATCCGCCGGGAGGGAGCCCTGGCGGTACGCGCGGGCCTCCAAGCCAATCCGCGTGCGGCCATCGACCATCGCGGCAAGGTCCCGGAGGCCGTCGAGCTGCGGCTGGTCGAAGGCGAGAAAGGGTGCCGTTTCCAGGATGAGGAATCGTGCGCGCAGGATTCGTGCGGTCCGCACGCTCGCCGAGAACGACTCTCTCGCGGCTTTGGACGCCCGCAGGTGGTCCGCGTGGGTGACATCCCGGTGCGCCTTGACGGAGAATACAAAATCCGCGGGCACGCGAGCCCGCCAACGCCGCGCCATCGCGTCCGGGATCCGGCGGTAGAACGACGCATTCACCTCAACGAAGTGGAACGCCCGGGCGTACGCGTCCAGCCCGCCGGCGAAGTACCCCCAGCCCCCCGCGCCAACCAAGGATTCGGGCATCCCTGCACGGAACAGCGGCTCAGCCTTAAACTGAATCCACGGGGGACGGCGAATCTTCTCCCATCGGACCCCGGCACTACGATAATCCATCGTGCACGCATTCGGGATGCGCCGATGGTCCGCCTCCGGTTTGGCTGCAGCGGCTGGGACTACCAGGAATGGATCGGTCCTGTGTACCGCAACGCGAGCGAGTCGAAACTCCGAGCGTATTCGCGGATCTTCGACACCGCCGAGATCAACTCGACGTTCTACCGGGCTCCTTCGCCCGGGATGGTCCAAGGCTGGGCGCGCTTCACCCCCGAGGATTTCGTGTTCGCGGCGAAAGTTCCGCAGACCGTGACCCACGATCGACTCCTCGACGTGGCGGCGGGGGCGGACAAGGATCTGCTTGCCTACTGCGAGCTGATGCGGCCGCTGCTCGACGCCGGCAAGCTCGGCCCCCTCCTCCTGCAGCTCCCGCCCCGGCTCCGGTTCCAGGAGACAGTCATCCATCGCTTCCTCGACACCCTCCCGCGGGCGTTCACGTTCGCCCTTGAGCCTCGGAACAAGTCCTGGATGACGTTGGAAGCGTTCGACCTCCTGAAGGCGACCGGCGTCGCATACACGATCGTCGATGAACCGCTCCTGCCGCCGGACCTGCACGTCACGGCCCCCTTTGCGTACGTGCGGTGGCACGGCCACGGGACGGATCCGTGGTACAACTACCGGTACACGGAGGAGGAGCTCAAGGATTGGGTCCCCCGGGTGCAGCAAGTCGCAGGTCAGGCCGAGACCGTCTACGGATTCTTCAACAACCATTTCCACGGGTACGCGCCGGAGAACTGCCTCCAGATCTTGCGGATGCTTGGGGTCCAGACGCAAGAGCATGCCCGCGCTCTGCAGCGCATCGATGGGTTCCGGAAGGTGGCGACACCCGCCGAGGTGCGGTTGCGGTCGCTGACGCTCGAAGACTTTGGCGCGGACGTTCCGAAGGATGCCCTCGTTGAGGCGGCCCTCGAGCGGTTCATGGACCGGAACCGTCTCGACCGCGCGAAGCGAATCGATTCAAAGGACGTCGAGATTTCCCGCGATGGCCAAGCCATCCTCGCGCGGGTGAAGGACTATCGGGTGGAGCTCGACCCGGGCGCGCGATCGATCCTCCACGACTGCGAGGACTGGGGCAAGCTCGTGGATCGGAAGGATTTCTGCAAGCACGTCGGGAAGTTCTTCCTGAGCCTTCCGAAGCAAGAAGCGCTCGCCCGACTCGACCAGATCACGGCGAACCGCGACGCGTGGACGTTCGCGACGCCGAAGGACTGAGATCGCCGTCCCCCATTGGGCTCGCTTCGAACAAACACATAACGAGCCGAGGCGATGGGGCGGGCGCCATGGGCGTGACGCTCACGCCGATCACGATCCGTCATCCGACAAGCCTCGAGTCGCTTCGCGGTCGGACCATCGCCATCGACGGGAATCTGGAACTCTATCAGTTTCTCTCGATCATGCGCACCCACGATGGTCAGCCGTTACACGATTCCGCGGGCCGGATAACATCCCACCTTAACGGGCTGGCGTTCCGAACGACACGTCTGATTGCCGACTACGAAATCCGGCCCATCTTCGTCTTCGATGGACCGCCGCCCGAGCTCAAACGCGAGGAGATCCGGAAACGACGGGAGGCCCGAGAGAAGTCCCAGCGGGAGTACGAGGCCGCGATTGCCGCGGGAGACACCGCGACAGCGTGGTCGAAGGCCATCATGGGCTCCCGCTTGACCCGGCCTATGGTTGAGGAGGCGAAGACGCTACTCACGTTTCTCGGGGTCCCGTGGGTCCAAGCCCCGAGCGAGGGCGAAGCCCAAGCTGCGTTCCTCGCCCAGCGCGGCGACGCCTGGGCTGCGGGATCGAAAGACTATGACTCGCTCCTCTTCGGCGCGCCGCGGTTCGTGCGTTTCCTTGCGGTCGAATCGACGGAGTTCCTTCCGAGCCAGCGACGCTCGCGGGCCGTGCCGCCTGAGGTCTTGGACCTCGACGAGAATCTCCACGCCCTCGGTCTTACCCGCGAACAACTCATCGACGTTGCACTCCTCATCGGCACCGACTTCAACGGAGGGGTAAAAGGGATCGGCCCGAAGACCGCCGTGAAGCGGATTCGAGAGTGGAATTCGCTCGACCACGCGCCTCCGCAAGTCCTTGCGCAGCTGCCAGAGGATATCGCGGCAATTCGGGCGTTCTTCCTCAATCCGCCCGTGTTCACGGATCCCGTGCCTCCGCCCCGAGATCCAGATGAGTCCGCCGTCTACAGGTTCCTCTGCGAGGAGCGCGACTTCTCCCGCAATCGCGTTCACACAGCCCTCGATCGACTGCGGGGAACGAAGGGCCACCAATCCACCTTGGACATCTGACGAACGAAAGGGTCCGGACCGTAGAAAACGCTTAAGAGACGATAGAGAATATGGTGGCAGAATCCCTCGAATTCGAGGGGAGCGGGTTGGGGCGGAATCTTATGGATACCAGTGCGGCACCAGAGAGTGGGGCACCGACGAAGAGGAGGCGCATGAGCAGGAGACTGGTGGCTGTCATCGCAGTCATCGTTATCCTCATCGCGGCCGTCGGAGCGGGGGCGTACATCGTGCTCACCGCACCAGCGGCGCGCAACGTGCTCGTCGTCGGCACAACCGAGCGCGAGGAGACGTTGGACCCCGCGGACGCGTACAATTACATGTCGGTGAACTTCCTGCAGAACACCATGGCTACGCTGCTTACGTATAACCAGTCGGGGGATGGATCGCTGATCCCGATGTTGCTCACCGTGGTCCCGACCACCCAGAACGGCGGAATCAGTTCGGACGGGCTCACGTACACTCTGCATCTCCGCTCCGGCGCGACCTTCGAGGATGGTGCTCCGATTAACGCTTCGACCGTCAAGTACTCCATTGACCGGTCCGTGAAGGCGCTTCTGGACAACGCGGTCACCCCGCCGGAAACCCGACTTTCGGTTCCGTCTTTCCTGCTAGACCCGATTCGGAGTGCGCACGCGTACCTCGAGAACTTCACCAACCGGGTCGAGGATCCGGCGAATACAACCCAGCAGCAAGTGGATCAAACTTGGGCGAACTACTCGACGGGACAGGCGCAGGGTGTCGAGGTCGTGGACGCCACGACGGTGAAGATCCACATGGGCCGTCCATGGTCCCCAATGGTCCTGCTGCTTGCCTTCACGAGTCTAGCGCCGGTCAACCCGACCGTGTTCAAGACCGATGCCTTCAAACCGCTGGCCTCGTCGATCTCAGCGAGCGGGCCGTACCGGATTGACACTTTCGTTTCCGGCGAACGCGCAGAGCTCGTGCGGAACCCCCGCTACTTCGGGGCGCCGGCTGCGATGGAACGCGTGGTGATCCGTTTCTACTCCGATTCGTCGGCCCTGGCGATTGCAATGGCGACCGGCGAAATCGATGTGGCTTACCGGAACCTCAACCCCGAGGCTTACCGGGCCTTCTCCACGAATACGGCAAACTTCAAGGCGCAGCAGGGGACCAGCGCGGTCATCCGCTATCTCGTCTTCAACAACCGAACCGCGCCTTTCAACGACAAGCGTGTCCGGCAAGCATTCGCGTACGCCGTGAACCGGACGTCAATCGTGTCGACGGTCTTCTTGGACTCGGTGGATCCGCTCTACAGCCTCATCCCCAGCGGGATGTTCGGCCACACTGACGTGTTCAAAACGCGGTATTCGCGCAACATCGCCGCCGCCCAAGCGCTTCTGACACAAGCCGGCTTCTCCACGACAAACAAGCTTCGATTCACCCTGTGGTACACACCGGTCCGGTACGGAAGCACCGAGGCCGATGTCGCCACGCTCGTCAAGCAGGCCTTGGAACAAACCGGAATGGTATCTGTCACATTGCAAAGCCAGGAGTGGCTGGTCTATCGGCAGAGCTTCAGGCTCGGGCAGTTCAGTGTGTTCCTTCTGGGTTGGTTCCCAGACTACCTGGACCCAGACGACTACACGTATCCGTTCCTACACTACGCCTCGGGAGGCAGCGCGAGTTTCGGGTCGTGGTACCAGAATGACTCTGTGGACACGCTGATCAATCTGCAGGCAACTCAGCCAATTGCCAGCACACAGAGGGCGCAAACGCTGAGTCAGATCCAAGACGCCCTAGCGAATGACGTGCCGTACCTCCCGCTATGGCAGACGAGCCAGCAAGTGGTGTACAAGCCGAGTATCTCCGGCGTGATTCTAGACCAGTCCCAGTTCTTCCGGTACTTCACGCTCCGGGTGAGCTAGGGAAGCTATCAGAGGGCGGCGGGCACCGCCCTCACCAAACCTTTTACCGATTCTCGCGTTGTAGAAGCCCTCCAGCGATTCCATGCCGCGGACCCAAGCCTCCCTCCGAGCGTACGTCGTCCAGCGCCTCCTCCTCACGGGTCCGATGGTTTTGATCCTACTCACCCTGGTCTTCTATTTTCTCCGGGCCGCGCCCGGTGACCCTGTCGGCGCAATCCTGGGCGAGCACTCAGGGCCTCTTGCGGACTCAATTCGGCGTCAGCTCGGCCTGTACGATCCGCTCTACGTCCAGTACGTCGACTACCTCCGCCGAATTTTCACTGGCGACATGGGCAATTCGATCATCACGCAACATTCTGTTGCGGCGGATATTGCCCAGCGTCTCCCCGCGACGATTGAGCTCACGGTGGCGAGCATGTTCGTGGCGGTCCTCGCGGGAATGCTGCTTGGCGTGGTGTCCGCGACCCGGCGCGATCGCCCAGCGGACGTCATTTCACGCCTCGTCGCGGCGGTGCTCTACAACACGCCGATCTTCTGGTTCGGAATCATCATGCAGCTTGTTTTCGCCGTCCAATTCCGTTGGTTCGATTCCGGTGGCCGACTCTCGGCGCAGTTTGCGATTCCGCCGCGGGTCACGGGTCTCTACACGATTGACTCCCTGGTAGCCGGACACTTCCGCACGTTCATCGATGCGGTGGCCCATCTCATCCTGCCCGCCCTCACCCTGGGATTGGTCCTTGCAGGGTTCTTCGCTCGGCTCGTCCGCGCGAACATGCTTCAGTCTCTCCAAGCGGACTACGTCGAGGCGGCACGCGCCCGCGGAATCCGGCCGTTGGACGTGTTCTACCGTCATGCATTGAAGAACGCCATGGTCCCCGTGTCCACCGCGATGGGTTTGACCTTCGCAATCTTGATGAGCGGGGCGATTCTTACCGAGTCAGTTTTCTCCTGGGAGGGTATCGGTCGTTACATTTTCACGGCCATCTCCAACCGCGACTACCCCGCCCTCCAAGGAGCGGTCGTGTACTACGCCCTCATCATGGTCTTCCTTTCTGTCCTGATCGACATTTTCAACGCGTGGATCGACCCCAGGATTCGGTACTGAGGCACCTCAATGGCGACCGTCACTGTGGGTTTCTTGCGGCGATCCATGATGGGGCGTGCAGTCCGCGTCTTTTTGGGGGAGTCGAAAAGCCTCGCCGGTGTACTCGTGTGGGGTGGGATTGCCATCGTTTTGTTTTTCGTCTTCATCGCAGTCTTCGCCCCATGGGTTGCTCCGTTCGACCCGAACGCGACCGTCGAGACAACCGCGCTCCCTCCCAGCTCAACACACTGGTTCGGTACGAATCGTCTCGGGCAGGATATCCTGAGCCGCGTGATCTGGGGCGCGCGGATTCCACTCACCGTTGTCGCGCTCTCCGCTGCTATCGCCCTGGCGGTTGGCGCGCCTGTCGGGCTCCTCTCCGGTTTCTACGGAGGCGCGCTCGACCGGTTCTTGGTCCTCGTGATGGACAGCATCTATGCATTCCCGGGGCTTCTCCTCGCGATTGTCGTCGCGGCGGTGATTGGACCTGGCGTCGTGAACGTCTCCCTTGTGATCGCATTCGTCTATGCCCCCACGTACTTCCGCGTCATTCGGAACCATGTCGCGTCCGTGAAGGAGCAGCTGTTCGTTGAAGCCGCCGAAGCCCTTGCGCTGTCCCGCACGACCGTCCTCTCGCGGTACATCCTGCCGAGCGTCGCTCAGAGTATCCCGGTGATTTTCTCGGTCAGCGCTGCAGATGCAATCCTCACACAGGCCGGACTGAGCTTCCTTGGCCTTGGGCTTCCGGTGGACATCCCGGATTGGGGCCTCGAAGTCAGTCGATACGCTGGCCTAATCCGAGAGATGTGGTGGGGCGTGTTCTTCCCCGGCCTGATGATCATCATCTTGACGACGGCCCTCGCGTTCATCTCGGAAGGGCTCAACGACATCCTCAATCCGCTGCTCCGGCGGAGGGAGACGCGATGACCCTCTTGGACATCGAAGGGCTCAATGTAAGCTATGCATCCCGGGCCGGTCCGATTCGCGCGGTCATCAGCGCGGACCTCAAGATCGAGGCCGGTCAGACCCTCGGTTTGGTAGGGGAGAGCGGATGCGGCAAGAGCACCCTCGGGAAGGCAATCCTGCGCATTCTCCCAGATACCGCAACCGTCACCGGCTCCATTCGATTTGCAGGGCTCGATCTCGTGACGGCCGAGGAACCCGCGTTGCGGAAGATCCGCGGACGGAACGCCTCCCTCATTTTCCAGGATCCGATGACTCGTTTGGATCCTCTGATGACGGTTCGCCATCATTTTCTTGAGTTGATTCGCGCGCATGAACCCGATGCGGATGAGGACGACGCAATGAAGCGGACGCGGCGGGTCCTCACGGCGGTCCGGATCCCGCCGGATCGCCTTGATCAGTTCCCGCACGAGTTCTCGGGGGGAATGCGCCAACGAATCATGATTGCGCTGGCCCTCGTCTTCAATCCGACCCTCTTGGTCGCGGACGAGCCGACGACATCGCTCGACGTGATTGTTGAGGCTCAAATCCTTCAGCTCCTTGACTCCATCAAGAATGAGTTTGAGATGGGCGTCCTTCTCATCACACACAATCTCGGGCTGATCGCCGAATACGCGGAGGAGATGGCCGTCATGTATGCGGGTCACATCGCCGAGCGGGGACCCGTCCGCGACGTGTTCAAGGAGCCGCTTCATCCGTACACGAAGGGGCTGCTCGACTCCGTGATTGACCTTGAGACAAGGGAACTGCATTCGATCCCCGGGCAACCACCGGACCTCCTTCAGCCTCCGAGCGGTTGCCCGTTCCACCCGCGCTGCCCATCCGCCATGCCCGTGTGTACAGGAGCGTTCCCGCCGACGACGCGACCGCGGAGGGACCGCACGGTTGCCTGCTACTTGTACCCTGGGTGAGGCATGCCGGATGTCCTGGTTCGCGTCCGAGACTTGAAGGTCTATTATCCGCTGTTCAGGGGATTTGTCCAACGATTGCTCGGAGGTGGGGCGCGCTTCGTCCGTGCCGTCGATGGAATCTCCTTCGAAGTCCAGCGGGGCGAAGTTTTCGGTCTGGTCGGGGAGAGCGGCTGTGGCAAGAGCACCGCGGGGCGCTCCTTGATGGGCCTGACGCCGATCGAAGAGGGCGAGATTGTGCTTGAGTTTCCATCGGCTTCCGCTAAGCCCCAATTCATCCGGCCGCGGGAACTCAAGATGGCTTGCGTGGCTTGGTGGGCCGTTTCTGCCGCGTATCTAGCCACCGCGACATACTACGGTGTTTCCGGCAGCGCCCTATTTCCGTTTGGCCTCGTTGCGACTGTCCCCGGACCGTACGTCGATGCGCTTGGCATCGTTGGGAGCGTCCAGGTTCTCCTGGGGCTCGCCCTCTGGCTATTGCGCCCGTGGTCAAGGAGACCCGCCCGTCTGGTCGCAGGGATCGGTGCGGCGATCGCCTTCGCCTCGTTGCCGTGGGGTCTCCTACTTTTCGGAGTCGAGGTGGGGATCCTCGTGTATCTCGGCACTCCGGACCCATCGGGCCTGGTCCGTCGGCAGGGGCTGTTGCTGCCGGCGACGAAGTTTACCTTGACAAAGGACGGGATTCTCGAAGGCATTCCTCGGGCGGAGCAGCAAACTTGGTTCGAACGCTGGTTCATCGGGCCTCGGACGGTGCGGACCGCGGGTTTCTCGTGGGTCCTGAAACAACTCCGCGGCAAGGTCCAGATCGTGTATCAGGACCCCCATGCGGCACTGAATCCGGCGTTGACCGTGGGAGAACTCCTCCGACATGCCCTTCAGGCGCATGCTCCCATCGCTCCGGGTGGCACGCGCGCGTCGAGCCGCCTTGAGGAGGTCAACGCCAAGGCGCTAAAGCTCCTAGACGATGTAGGCTTGAGGCCACCCGACCAGTTCTTCGCGAAGCAAAGCACCGACATGAGCGGGGGGCAAAAACAGCGCGTCGTGATTGCGCGGGCCCTCGCCCCCAAGCCGCTTCTCCTCGTCGCCGATGAGCCGGTGGCAATGCTCGACATGAGCATCCGCGCGAAGGTTTTGGAACTCCTCCTTGACCTGAAGGAAAAGTACGGGCTCACCTACGTCTTCATCACACACGACCTCGCGACCGCGAAGCTCGTATGCGACAGGATCGCGATCATGTATCTGGGAAGGCTCGTGGAGGCGGGAGAGGCCCGCAGGATCTACGCGGATCCGAAACATCCGTACACTCGGGCTCTCCTTCAGGCGATTCCGATTCCGGACCCCAGCCGCCGCACGAAGAAGGAGCTCCCGAAAGGGGAGGTCCCCGACGCCGTGTTCCCGCCCGCGGGGTGCCGCTTCCATCCTCGCTGTCCCGTCGCCCTGCCTACGTGCGGCTGGGAGGGTCGCGATTTTCTCGACTACCTAGAAGAACGGTGGATTGACCCGTCGAACTCAGACGAGGAGGCCGCCCTCGGGCCGATTGAGGATTGGAAATCAGAGGATCTCGGTGCATCGCGGTCCGTCCGGAAGGGTGATCCCGAGGTGATCGTCGCCCGAGTACAGGCAGCGCTGAAAGAGGCGCCGAAGCCTCTCGCGGAAGCCGTCGATCGAGTGGCCCTCGAGCTCGATCGTGTCGTGGTCTCATTTCGACCCCCCGCACGACTTGAGCCCAAGGAAGTCGAGGGTCGGATCGTCGAGTGCCTGCTGTATTGAGCGGCAAGTCTTAAGGTTCGTTTCAGTTCTGGGATTGACGTGGACTTCTCCGGCTTCACGGCCTCCCACCCAGAATTTTGCGACCCAAAGGCGGTCCGCGTCCCCGGTCATGAGGCGCTTCCGCCGCTCGCAGGCGCTCGTCCGTTCGAGCTCACCCCCGACAACCTCGACACTTACCGCGTAGGGGTTCCGAAGGACGCGAACACCTTGCCGGCCATGTTGAAGATGGGCCCCGAGGCGGTCGCCTTCTACGTCAGCTTCCGGCTCGCGCCGGACCGTTGGGGAATTTACATTCGCGAGGGAGCGCTGCGCGCCCTCAAGGAGGAATACCACCGGATTATCTGGCGGGACCTCGGCAAATACGCGGATCGGAACGTGGACGACGTCGCGGAGAAAGTCGAGACGACGCTCGTGCTTGATTACCTCCTCGCCCACACCCGGGTTCATTTCCTCGTGGACCGGGCCGCCGCGGAGTGGGAGGCCCAAGCTGGCGCCGCGAAGTACGCGCCATACCAGGCGAAGTGGTACAACGCCCCCACGAAACCCGTCTTGAATCCGGAAGATGTCGGAAACCTAGAGGAGGCGCTCGCCAATCTCGAGGCATTCCGTCAGTACATCAATCCGACCTACGCCGACGGAGTCGCGAAACTGGTGGAAGGCCGCCTCGACGAGCGGAACGTGAACGAGTGGAAGGCGTTCTTCATCGGCGGACGTTTCGCGGTCGAAATGGCCAATGTCTTCTCCCGACAGCCCGCTGGCTGGAAGGACTTTGGGAAGTTCCTGAACCGGAAGACCTCGGTCGGCGCGACGAACTACGTGCGGATCCAGTATTCGTACAACCCGGAGCTCCTCAACCGCGGTCAGCTGGAGCTGAGCAAGCGGCTCTGGGGCGGAGTCGGGGAGACGCCGAACCTCTTCAAAGCCGAGGTACCCGAGTTTCCGAATGTGTACCTGTTGTGACCCGAGGATGACGCGGCGTTCGCCGGGCTCATGTTTTTATCGCGGCCCCAGCTTCAGCGGATGTGGCGGTCCCAAGCCGGCTCGATCGGAACGGGGCCGTCCACGGCTCGATGGTCCTCCTCGTCCTGTTCTGGGGGCTCGCCTTCGTCGCGATCAAGCAAGCCCTCGCATACATGTCATGGATCACCCTCACCTTCCTTCGGTTCGCCGTGGCAGACGTCCTCTTCGTCGCGTACCTCCTCGCCACGGGGCAGGTTCGGAAGCCGCCCGAGAGGAAGGACCTGCCGATGCTCGTCGTCCTCGCCTTTTTCGGATTTGTGGGCTACCATCTCTTCTTGAACCTCGGGGAGGCGGACCCGAACGTTACCGCGGGGACGGCGGCCCTCATCATCGCCTCGGCGCCCGCGTTCATCGCGATTTTTGCGGTGCCCCTGTTGAAGGAGCGGG
>VBMG01000141.1 GCA_005878485.1 Methanobacteriota archaeon
GATCTGGCCATCGCGATCCAAGTCGTACGCGTTCATCTTGTCCCGGAGCCTTTCGTAGTCGTCCGCGGCCTTGACGGGATCGCCGATCATGAACGCTCGCAGTCCGGACGGCTCGGAGTCCTCGCGGGCCAGCGAGAGCCCGTACGTGATCTTCGTCAGCGCGGAGGCGAGCAGGTGCGGGTCCCGCGTGGCGGCGCCGCTATACGCGTCCGCGTAGTACTCGCGGGTCCGTGAGAGGTAGAGGACGAGGAGCTGGGCGACGAGGTACACGACATAGGAGACGACCGCGGACAGGATGATGATCGCGAGCGCCTGCCCCGCTCCCTTCCCGCGCACCCGCACGCCGCCGCGGAGCGCCTCGAATCCCATCCGCGCGATCACGTACGCGATCAGGGGGACCGCGGACATGAGGGTCATGATGATCACGTCGCGGTGCCGCAGGTGGCCGATCTCGTGTGCGACGACCGCACGGATCTCGTCTTGGTTCAGCCGCTCCAGGAGGCCCTGCGTGATGACGAGTTCCGACGACGCGACCGTGCGGCCGAACACGAACGCGTTCGGCGAGCCGTCGGCGCTCTCCCAGATTTTCGGCATCGGGACGCCCGCCTGGCGGGTGAGTTCCTCCACCGTATGATAGACCCACGGGTTCGTCTCGGCCGTGATGGGTTGGCGACCCCGGATCGCCCAGCGGACGATGACGGGGGAGATGAGCCACTGCATGAAGATGAAGAACACCGCAAGCCCGACGACGATGGCGAAGGCCCCCGGGAAGGTGTTCGCCTGCAAGACGAAATCGATGATGACCAGGAGGACGAGGAGCAGGAGCGACAGGAGCGCAAACAACAGGAAGACCGTCATCGCGCTGCCGCGTCGGAGGGCGTTGAGGGAACCCATCGGAAGGGCTAATATGACCCTCCCCATGAGCGTTGTGCTGGCATGCCCGAGCTCGTCGAATCGATCAGTTGTCCGAAATGCGGGGGTCCGCTGAACCTGACGACGGGCGAGGTGATCGTGACGTGCCCATACTGCGGCACCGCCTCGCGGATTCGAGGCGACAAGCCGTTCGTCCTGACGCATTCCATGCTCGCGGCCCGCGTCGACCGGGACGCCGCGCTGCGGGCGATTCAGGGCTGGATGGAAGGGGGCGTGATAAAGCCGGACGATCTCCGGAAGGCGTCGCGGATCACGTCCCTCGACTGCACGTACCTTCCCTTCTACGTCTTCGAGGTCGACGCGACCACGGCGTACGCGGGCGTCCTCACGCGGACGGGCACGAACGAGCGGCGGAACGGGACCCTTCGGCGGGACTACTTCTGGAAGATTTTGGGCCGGAGGTCCGGGGATTTCCCGACGCAGGACTACAAGTTACCGCTTGGGTTCAAGGTCCCGTTCGATACGGGCGGAATGGTGCGCGACTCCCGGTTCCTGAACGCGGAGGTCGATGAGGACGAGGCGCAACGCCTGACGCGGGAGGAGGTCGACGGCCACCAGCGGGAGCTGGCTCGACGCCGCATCCGGGGAGGTCGTCCGAGGGGAGATCCCGCCGCCGACCGGCGGCTTCGGGGAATTCCTTCGGAGCGCGCGCCGCGGCCTCTAGCGCTACGTTCCCGATTCGCCGGAGGGCTCGATGTCTTCGTAGTCTGCCAGATAGGTCCCGCAGTTCGGACACATCTCGTCGTCCGGATCGATCTCCCAACCGCATTCCGGGCATCGAGTCATGTCACGACCGTCGGTCGGGTACGGGCGAGTGGACTATAAATCGCGTAGTGTTCTTCCGCGCATGTATCAGGAAGAGTTCTTGTCCGTCTCCTCCTCGTATCTTGAGGCTGGGCAAAGTATTTTGTCCACGAGGTCATCTCACCATAAGGGCGGGTTTGCTTGGCGAGGCCGGTGCTTGTCAGCGTCGCATCGATCGTGTCAATCGTTTTCGGAATCCTGTCCGCATTCGCCGGCGCCTCGCTGATTCCGTCGCTCGGCTTGTATCCGAGGGACCCGGGTTCGAAGGTCCTTCTTCTGTCCATCATAGGGGCGATCGGCCTGATCGGAGGTGTGCTGTTTCTCGCATCGGCGATTGGGGTCTGGAAAGTGGCTCGCTGGGGCTGGATCGGCGGAATCGTCGCCTCGATCCTCGCTCTCGTCAGCGGACTCTGGGCCTCCATCACGGTCGTCGATCTCTTGATGCCTGTTGCCCAAATCTTCGCCGCCTTGCTCATGGTCGGCCTGCTCGCGGCGGCTCGGTCGTCGTTTCGGCGTCTCTCGGCGACGCCTCCTTCATCCTAGGCGTCGGGAATGAGAACTGAGACACACCCATGGACGGACCGACCGAGGGAAGCCAGGGCCCATCTGGTCCGCGGCTACGCTCGGCACGGTGGTCGTCCCACCGCATCCTTTTGACTACGTGGCTAGTCCTCATCGCGGTCGCTTTGGGCATCCTTGCGTTCGCAATTGCGGCGCAGATCGACCGTTCCCAGTTCACTTACCGGGTCCGGACGGTCGTGAATCCCGTGGGCACTTGCTGGCGAGTTGGCGTCGACGTCGACTTCAAAGACATGGTCTTCGATGACGGTCGGCCCTTCTACGACCAGTGCGGCGGGACTCCTCGGACGGTCGACGTGGGAAAGTGCCATACCCGGGTCCTTGTGTCGGCCGAACTCTTGCAGGGTTCGCCAAACCCTGGCATTTCCGTCGATATCTATCGGGGCGATCGAATCGTTCAGTCCGCCCTTTTGAACGCATCGGTCCCGTCGCCGCATAGTACGCAATTCTCCTGTTGGACGTAGGTCCAACCCCTCCGGTCCAGCTCAGTAGTCTTCGAAGGTTGTTTGGCCTTTCTTCGCGGGGCGTTGTAGGACCGTCGCCGAATCCTTTCGCGCCTGATCCCTGAGGACTTCGATTCGTTGCAGCGGGGCCGCCGCGACGAACGTCTCCCCTCCGGGCTCTCCAACAAGGATCCGCTGCTTTAGTTCCTTCCGCAGCCGGTCCAGCTCCTGGTGCATCTTCCGTTCCTTCCGCCGTGCGCTGTACAGGTACACCTCGTCTCGGGTGTCTTTTGTGACGAGCATGACGACCCGGCCCGCGGCGCTCCGCCCGGTACGACCGCGGCGCTGAATCGTGCGGATTTCCGACGGCACCGGTTCATAGAACACGACGAGGTCGACCTGCGGGATGTCCAGGCCTTCCTCACCGATAGAGGTGGCGACGAGGACGTTCACCTCTCCCGCTTTGAACTTCTCGAGGATTTCCTGTTGCTCCCGCTGCGAGAGACCGATGTCCTCTCCACGGGACGCCTGACCGACGAACCGCATCGGCTGCACGCCGGGGATCCGGGCGAGTTCCTGGGTGACCCGGTCGGCAGTCCCTCGATAATGGGCGAAGACGATGATCTTGGAATCCGGCTTTGCCATCAACTGGTCGCGAACGATCCACGCGGTCTTCGCGAGCTTTGGATGTTCGACCTCCGTCGCCTCAGCGAGCTGGATCGCCTCGCGGGCTTTCGCGTGCTTGAGGAACTGGACGTCCGCTTTGGACGTCGCGTCCTTCTCCATGTTTTCGAAGTACGTCCGGAGGGAACCGAGGCCTTGGGTTTCTGCGAGCTCGATCGCGTGGTCCGCCTTCATCGCGATCGCTTGGGCCGTCATCGCGCCATAGAGCCGTCCGTCCTTCACCCCGGAATCGAGTCGTTGGCGGGCTTCGTCCCCGACCGCGAGGAGGTCTTTCCGATTCACCCTCGCTTTCCCCTCGAGGAACCCGAGCTTCTTCAGCCGTTCGACCTGCTCGTCGACGACGACTTGCAAGAGTTTCCGGATCTCTTTCGAGACGTCGGGTGCGGTGACGGAGATTGGTTCGATCGTCAAGTCGTGGAGATATGGAACGACATCGGCGTCGTACTCCGTGCGGATTTCGACCGCCGTGATCCCGAGATTCCCGCAGACCTCGAGGATCTTCTCGGCCGAGGAACCGGGGGAAGCCGTCATCCCGAGCACGAGCCGATTCGGGACCTGCTTGTAGGCGGCCGCGACGTCGACGTAGGCGTAGTCGCCGACCGCACGGTGCGCCTCGTCGAAGATGATCAGGCTGACGTCCTCAAGGGAGAACCGCTCCGCTCGCAGGTCGTTCCGGATCACCTGCGGCGTCGAGACGATGATCTTGTTCTCGCGCCAGAGGAGTTCCCGTTCTTCCGGAGACGTGACCTCGCCCGTGAACAAGGCGATTCGCTCGACGACCAAAAGGTCCCGCAAGGAAGAGGCGTGCTGCTCGACGAGCGGTTTCGTCGGCGCGAGGAAGAGGATCTTTCCGCCCCGCTTCCGGAGGATTTCGGCGATCACCATCGCGGCGACGACCGTCTTGCCCATCCCCGTCGGGAGGACGACGAGCGTGGACCTTTCGAGGGACGCGAGGGCGATGCTCACTTGGTACGCCCGTTCCTCGACGGCTCCCCGTCGAAGTAGTTCGTGCGTGACGAACACGCTCGCCGAACGACGGGGGGCGCGAATAACCTTTTCCACTAGGTCGGCGGCCGCCGTCGGCGACGCATGACGAGGACGATGACGAGCAGGACCGCGATGGCAATCGCGATCCCGGAGAGAATCACGACTTCGATTGGAATGCCGGAGAGGTGGATCTGCAGCGGAAGCGCGGCGCTCGCGTTCGGGTCCCCCACCGCTGCCGCGGTGATGGTGATCGAGTACTCGGCCCCCGCGGGCGCGGTCGAAGGCACGGCGATCACGATCCGGACGGCGATCTCGTTGTCGGGTGCGAGTCGGACGACGTACCCGGAGAGCGGCGCGGCCGTGTCGCCCCTGACGGTCGCGCCCCAGCTCGACTCCGGCAAGACGGCATCGAGTCGGAACGAGGTCTCATAATCCCCGACGTTCGCGACTTGGACCACCAATTCGACGGCTCTGCCTGCTGCGGCTTCGTAGGGGCCCGTCGATCCGAGGAGGACGACCGCGGGAGCGAGGCCCCGTTCCGCGATCATCACGTCGTCGATCCACCAGCCGCCGGAGTTGCCGATCACGTTCGCGCTGACGTTGAACCGTACCTGAAACGTCGTCGGACCCGAAATCTGGGCGGTCAGGTTGAACGAGACGCCACGCCAGGTCAGGTCACGACCCGTGTAATCGGCGAGCGGCGTCCAAGGCCCACCGTTGTACCGCACCTCGACGTAGGCATCGTCCGTGTCGTTCGATCCGACGGGGAGCACCGGTACCGTCCGACCCGTGAGGTCGTACCGTTGGTAGAAGATCAAGAACGTCGGGCCCGGGTTGATCGGGATCGCGGGCGAGGTGAGCGTGTGCCACTCCGGCGGGAACAGGCTCGGGAGCACCGTGCTCACGTAGCCGAAGCGCCACGCGTGCGTCCGGCTGTGCGCCGCCCCGTTCAGCTCCGTGTCGTTCACGATCTGCCAGCGGTGCGGATCCGTCGAGAGTCCGTCAAGCGTCCATCCGTCCGCGCCGGATTCGACGTCGTCGGGAAAGAGAAACGCCGTCACGAGCGTGTGCCCCGCCCGCACGTCGTTCGTCGGGATCTCGTCGTTCGCATTCACGAGCGCCGCGACGACGATGT
>VBMG01000142.1:0-4349 GCA_005878485.1 Methanobacteriota archaeon
CATGGGTCCGCGAAGGCCAGCGAGCGCTCTGGTCATTTCCCGAGATGGTCGAGTTCCTGTCCCGATTCCAGCCGATCCACGCGGGCGAGGTGTGGGGCAGTGGCACAATCCCGGGCGGTTGCGAACTCGAGCGAGGCGACCGGGCCCGGTACCTGAAGCCCGGGGACCGCGTTGAAATCGAGATTGAGGGCATCGGGGTGTTGGCCAACCTCATCGCACCGGCGGCGTGATGCCGCCAGAGCCTAGAACAACGGCAGCTGGGCCCGCGCGATCTGGGCACTTACGGAGTCGATGTAATCCCGCATGCGGCGGACGATCGTCTGGGCGCGGATCACCCCGAGGACTTTTCCGTCCTTCTCCACGAGGACCCGTCGGACCCCTTTGTCGGCCATGATCTCCGCGACGCGGTCGATCCCCTCGTTCGCGTCGACGTACACGAGGGACCGGGTCATGAGTTCTTCGAGGGGAACCTGCCCGGGGTTCCGGGCCACCGCGACGACCTTCGCGAGGATATCCCATTCCGTGACGATGCCGATGGGCCGGCCTTCCGGGGAAGTCACGATGACGAAACCGTGGTGACGGTCCGCCATGAGTTTCGCGGCCTCCAGGAGGGACGTCTGGGGGCGCATCGAGAGGAACTCGGGTTCCAGGATGTCCTTCGCGTAGAGGACCATGCAAACGAAGGTACCGCATCAGCGGCCTTTATGCCTTTACTTCGCCCGAAGGCGACTCGGCGACCGGCGTCCGTCGGATGGAGGCGGGTATCGCACCGAACAAACTAATCCCGGCAATGACGCCGAAGATTTGATGGAACGCGTCCATGAACGAGCCGATTTCAAGCTGGCCTTGGGGAACCGGAAGTCCGGCGAAAATCGCCTGCATCACGGACAACGGCATCCGGGAGGCCATGATTGCGAATGCCAGCCCGAGGCTCACCAAGAACCCCACGTTGAACAGGGTCGCCGACATGCCCGCGGCGACGCCGCGGCGCACGACCGGAACGGAATTCATGATCGAGGCCACGTTGGGAGCGATGAACAAGCCACCTCCGATCCCCGCGAGAATCATCGGGAAGACGAGGATGGTGTACGGGACCTGGTACGGGAGAACGGCGAACCAAATGTACGAAGCGGCGGACACGAGCAGCCCGCCGGTGGTGAAGAATCGGGGACCGTACCGGTCGGAGAGATACCCGCTCAGGGGGCCGATGCTGACAAAGGCAAGCGAGAACGGGATCAGAAGAAGGCCCGCAGTCAGCGCGTCGAGCCCAAGCGCCCCCTGGAAGTAGAACACGAGGACGAGGCCGACGGCCCCTCGAGCGGTGGATGCGAGGAGGTTGCTGAGGACCCCCGCGGAGAATACTCGGTTCCGGAATAGGCTCAGGTCCATCATCGGGGACCGAACCGCCCGCTCGACAGGGACGAAGGCGATGAGACACGCGACTCCCGCGAACAGCATGACGAGGTCGAGCCCGGCCCAGCCCGAAATCGCGCCGAGGGTGACTCCGAGGAGGGCGAGAGACAGGCCGCCCGCGAAGAGGAGGTTTCCCGCAGGATCGAGCTTTTCGCGACCCGCATGGACCCCGATCTCCTTCAGGCGCGTGTAGGCCCAGATCGTCGCGAACACGCCAACCGGGACGTTAATCCAAAAGATCGATTGCCAACCAAGAAACGCGGTCAGGACGCCGCCCGCCACGAGGCCGATCAAAGCGCCGCCGGTCCCGGCGACTTGATTGAGTCCGAGAGCTCGTCCGCGCTCGGCCACCGGGAACGCGTCCGTAAGGATCGCGGCGCTGTTCGCGAAGATGAGACCCGCTCCGATTCCCTGGACGAGCCGGAAGAGAACGAGGCTCTGGCCATTTGGCGCAAGGCTGCACAGCCCCGATCCGATCGTGAAGACCGCGAAGCCTACATTGTACAAGCGCACGCGGCCGTACAAATCCGCGAGGCGGCCGATCGTCAGGAGCAGACTCGCGGTGACGAGAACGTAGCCTAGAATGATCCAAATGCCCTCGACGGTCGTCGTGCCGGGCAGGTCGCGGATGATCGTCGGCAAGGAGATCAGAACGATGTTCGAGTCGAGCAGCGCCATGAACGTCCCAATCGTCGTGTTCGTCAGCACGACATATTTGTATTGCATCCGGGCACCGGAGAGAGGCCGCGTAGCCCGTCGCGTCTTTATGTAGTTGCGTCAGCCGCCTCCGCTGGCCCGCCAAAGATTCTCAGAACGTGTCGACTGGCCTCTCCGTCCGTGCGATGTCATGCCACGAAAGGGTTATCGTGCCGCGTCTCACTTCGCGGCAGGGGATCCGATGCCCGCGACGCCTTCCTTCATGAAACTCAAAGTGGACCACAAGACGGTCCTGTGCCGCGACCTGAACACATATCGCGCGCTCCGTGACTTCCTGCTGAACAGCGGCTATTCGCCTGTCTACGAGACCGAACGCGTCGGAGAGGAGAAAACCGCCATGGCCACGTTCGCGTGTCTGAGCTCGCTGACGGGGGAGCGTCTGGCCGTCGTCCTCGGGATGAGCGCGCCGAACGAGGTGTCCCATGCCCAAGCGCCGTTCGCATACGGCTTCGCGGGCAAGCCGCAGAAGGACGCGCAGACGTACATGCAGCACCTCGCCCTCCGCACGAACGATGTCGAGAAGCTGAAGTCGCACCTGGAGTCGAAAGGTGCCGCGTTCCTCACACCGATCTACAAGGACAAAGACTCGTTCGGGCCGCTCCTGCAGTCCTTCACCCGCGAGCTGTTCGACGACGAGTGGTTCTTCATCGAATTCGTGCAGCGCGACTACGACGCCGACACGGTCGGCGCGGGCGGGACGCAGTTCGTCCAGAACACGGTCAAGTCGCTCTACGTGTCGAAGCAGGAGGAATTCCGCGAATGGGAGAAGACCGGGAAGAAGCGGAAGTTCCTCGATGGCGTCCCCGCGAAAGACCGGACGAAACTCCTGCAGGAGATCTTCGCCAACACGGAACCGAAAGGGTACGTGCAGACGGTCGCCCCGATCGCGCGGAACGTGAGCTTGGGCTAGCCTCCCAGGTGTCGCGGCGAGCCGAAAATCTCTTCAGGCTTCCCCTACCTTACCCGGGCTGTGCCCCGCAAAATCCGAGAGGCCCGGGAGTGCCCGAGAGACTGGACGCCGTTGGGCAAGCAGCTTCGTCACACCCATCTCCGAACGGTCGAAGTGGACCTCTGCCCAAGGTGCAACGGAATCTTCCTTGACAAGAAGGAGATTCGGAAGCTCACCGGCGACCGGAGTCTGAACAAACTTCTGACCAAGTACCTCGGCCTCGATTCGGACAGCCAGCTCGTCTGCCCGAACTGCGGAGGGCTGATGGACATCGAGGACGCCGGGGACGTCCGCGTGGATGTGTGTTTGGACTGCGAAGGGGTCTGGCTCGACGCCGGGGAACTCGAACGCCTCGCGGCCGCGGACCCCGCGGAGTTCCGGAAATTCACACCGCAGAAGATCGAAGAGCTCCTGAAGGCAAAGGAGATCCGGCGTGAGGAGCATCGCCAAGCCATCCGCAGTTTGTTCCGCGGCCTGGGGAGACCGTGAAGACTCCGGCCCAATCACAACGTCATCCCACACTCGACGATTCCATCTTCGGAAGAACTTTCCCCAAGTCCGCTGGAGTGTTCACGTCCAAGAACGATGAAAGCTCTGGATCCACCGTGCGGATTCGGTCGGAACCGATGAAGTGACACCGGAGAAGATCAACCAGGGCCGAAGGGGAGCGAATGCCCCGGGAGGTTTTGAGGACCTCCAAGACCCGCGTGCGTCGGTACACGGCCCGGATCGGATCGACGACCTCGAGTTTCGGGACGGCAGCCTCGTAGTCTCCGAGGTCGTCGAGGAGAAGCCGGTACAACTCGGGCCGAAGGAGCGGGGCGTCGCATGGGGCTACCAACACCCGCCTCCCTCGTGCGATTTCGAAACCGCGAACAATCCCCTCAATCGGGCCGACACCGCGGCGTCGGTCGACCGCGAAGCGCACTCGCGGGAGCTCCACTCGAATGGCATCCGCCATCCTTGATTCCGCGATGGACACGACCACCTCCCCCGCGACCGGGGTAACCGCTTCGACGACCCGCCGGATCATCGGTTTGCCGCCAACCTCGACCAGCGCCTTCGGTCGACCGAATCGGACGGATTCGCCCCCCGCGAGGATCAGCGCCGTGTCCACGGAAGCGGAATGGCGTCCGAAATGAAAAAGCCGGCTCCGTCCCGATCGTCATCGGGGGCAAATCCCAGCCAACCAAGGAAAGATAAGCCGAGGTCGCATCCCAGAATCGTGGCTTCGAAGCGGCAGCGGACCGGTGTCCGGCGCGTGAGCCCG
>VBMG01000142.1:4518-9550 GCA_005878485.1 Methanobacteriota archaeon
CCCGATGGTCCGCTCCCACGGGGAACCCGGCTTCCGGCGAATTTCCTGGGAGGAAGCGCTGCAGACCGCGGCCGCACGAATTCGCGCCACGACCCCGGATCGGATCGCGTTCTTCATCACGTCCCGCGGCATGACGAACGAGTCGTACTACGTCGCGAACAAGGTCGCCCGGTTCCTCGGGACCAACAACATCGACAACTCGAGCCGTCCGTGTCACTCGCCGAGCACCACGGGGTTGAAGGAAACCATCGGCGTCGCCGCCTCGACGTGTTCGTACACGGACTGGATTGGAAGCGACTTGATCGTCTTCTTCGGCTCCGACGTCCCGAACAACCAGCCTGTGACGATGAAGTATCTCTACTACGCAAAGAAGGTGGGCACGAAAATCGCGATCGTGAACCCGATGCGAGAACCGGGCCTCGCCCGGTACTGGGTGCCTTCGGTCCCCGACAGCGCGGTCTGGGGCACGCGCTTCGCCGATGAATTCTTCGCGGTCCACACGGGGGGCGACATCGCCTTCATCAACGGCGTCCTGAAGCACCTCATCGACAACCGCTGGGTCGACGAGCCGTTCATCGAGAAACATACGACGGGCTTCTACCACTTGCGGGTCCAGCTCGCGTCGCTGTCCTGGGAGGAGCTCGAGCGGCAGTCCGGGGTGACCCGGGACCGGATGCTCGCGTTCGCCCGGATGTACCATGAGGCGCGGACCGCGGTCTTCGTCTGGAGCATGGGGATCACGCACCACCGGTTCGGCGTGGACAACGTGAAGGCGATCGTGAACCTCGGGCTCGCCCGAGGGATCGTTGGCCGCGAGAAATGCGGCCTCATGCCGATTCGAGGCCACAGCGGCGTCCAAGGCGGATCCGAGATGGGGGCGCAACCCGCGGCGTACGGCCTCGGCTTCCCCGTCGACGACGCGAACGCGGACCGGTTCGGGAAAGTCTGGGGGTTCCGCCCGCCGACGGTGCCGGGGTTGACCGCGGTCGGGATGATCGACGCCGCGCACGAAAGCCGCCTCGATGTCCTCTATCAAGCGGGGGGCAATTTCCTTGAGACGCTGCCGGAGCCAGAGTATGTCCGCGAAGCGCTCGGACGAATCCCGCTACGGATTCACCAGGACCTCGTCCTCACGTCCTCGATGCTCGTTGACCCGGCCGACACCGTCCTCCTGCTCCCGGCCAAGACACGGTATGAGCAGGCCGGCGGCGGCACGGAGACCTCAACGGAACGCCGGGTGTACTTCTCCCCCGAAATCCCGGGCCGTCGGATCCGCGAGGCTCGCACGGAGTGGGAGATCTTCATGAGCCTCGCGCAGTGGGTGATGCCGCACGCGACGCACCTCACCGCCTTCAAGGATGCCGCCGCGATCCGCGCGGAGATCGCGAAGGCGATCCCGACGTACGACGGGATCCAGAACCTTCGGTCCAAGGGAGACGCGTTCCAGTACGGCGGTCCGCGTCTCTGCGAAGACGGCAGCTTCCCGATGCCGGATGGGAGGGCCGTGTTCACGGAGCTCGCCCTCCCGGACGCGGACATTCCGGCCGGCTTGTTTCTCCTGAGCACACGACGCGGGAAGCAGTTCAACTCGATGGTCCACGGCGACATCGATTATCTCTTGGGCGCGAGGCGCAGCGACGTCCTCATGTCGGCCGAGGACGCGAAGGGGTTAGGCGTCGCCGAGCGCGAGGATGTCCTCATCTCAAACGACGTCGGGTCGTACCGAGGCCGCGTCCGAATCGCGCCGATCCGCCCACGGAATGTTCAGATCTACTGGCCTGAGGGGAACGTCTTGATTCGCCGCGGCGTCGTGGATCCCCAGTGCGAGATGCCAGACTACAACGCCCTCGTGCGGATTGAACCGGCGAGAGCTCCTCAGGTGAAGGCGTGAACCGGCCCGGTCCGACGACGCGCTTGAACGTATGGAAAACCCGCGGCGGGAAATCGTCGAAGGAGGCCGATCTTGTCGCCGCGGAGGAGCCGATGGAAATTCGCGTCGAGAGCGGGACTAAGGGGAAACGGGAGACGACCTCGCTCTCTGTTACGATGCGGACCCCGGGAAACGATTTCGAACTCGCGGCTGGCTTCCTCTTCACAGAAGGGATCGTGGCCCAGAAGAGGGATGTGGCCCGGATCGAGTACTGCACGGACCCCGGTGTGCCGCAGGAATACAACATCGTCAGCGCGATCCTGCGGCCCGACGTCGAGTTCCACGCGGAACGGTTGAGTCGACACTTCTACATGAGTTCGTCCTGTGGAGTCTGTGGGAAGACGTCGCTCGAGGCGGTTCGCGTGGCGGCCCGGTATCTTATGGCGCGGGACCGGCCGACCGTCAATGAAGAGACCGTTGCGGCGATCCCGGACCGACTTCGGAAGCAGCAAACGCTTTTTGCCGAGACGGGAGGGCTGCATGCGGCGGGAATCTTCACGGCGGACGGCGACTTGCAGAGCATCCGCGAAGATGTGGGCCGTCACAACGCGGTCGACAAAGTCGTTGGCGAGGCGTTCCTCGCGGATCGCGTGCCGCTCTCCGACCGCGTCTTGGCGGTGAGCGGTCGGGCGAGCTTCGAGATCATGCAAAAGGCCGCGGTCGCTGGCATTCCGTTCGTCGTCGCCGTGGGCGCACCCTCGAACCTTTCGGTGACCCTCGCGGACGAATTCGGGATGACTCTCGTAGGCTTCGCCCGCGGAGACCGATTCAACGTCTACGCGGGACGGGACCGGGTCTCCACTGGGAACGGATGACGAGCTTGCTCGAGATGCGCCCAACGAGCCTGCCCACGAGGCCGCGCGAGGCCCAAGCGTCCTGAACGAACGGTGATTCGCGGGTCAGGATTGAGGTCGAAACCTCTAAGGCTCGACATCCGCATCGACGCGCGCGTGAAAGCGGTCGTCCTTGGCACAGGCGGTCTCGGGCGGATCATCACGCTCGAGCTCGCGGCGGACCCCCGCGTGGACGAGATGGTCATCGTGGACAAGCGCGGCGACCGGTCGCGCGCGCTGAAGTCCCTCGGGAAGGCCGCCGACCTGACGGCGATTGAGTCCGACGTGACGGACGCGGACGGCTTGCGGCGGATCCTTGCGGGCGCCGACGTCGCCGTGAACGCGACCTTGCCGGAACACAACCTGCGCGTGATGGAGGCCTGCTTCGACGCGGGATGCGGATACGTCGACAGCGCGGGCTACAGTCCGACCGAGGCGGGGGAGCGGGGCGGCGTGCTCGATCAGCTCGCCCTCGACCCGAAATGGCGGGACCGTGGCCTCATGGCGGTTGTCTCGATGGGTTCGGATCCGGGCATCTCGAACGTCATGGCCCGAGTCGCGGCGGACCGGTTCGAGGCGATCGACCGAATCCTCATCCGGAAGGCGGCCACGAGCGAGAAGGGGATGGACGGCTTCCCGCTGTACTCGCGGGAGATTTTCCTCCGGGACTCGCTGTCGCTCCCGGTGGTCTGGAACGGGAAGGAGCTCGTCGAGCAGGAGCCCGTGAGCGGAGAAGAGGACTACACGTTCCCGCCGCCGATCGGCACCCGACGGGTGCATTTGTTCCGCCACGAAGAGGTGCTCACGTTGCCGTCCCACCTGGGCAAACCGGTCGGATGGGCGGACTACAAGCACGACATCAACCCGGAACTCGTCCGGGCGATCCACGCGTTCAACGCCCTCGGCCTGCTGAACCCTGCGCACGTCGTCAGGGTGGGTGCCGCGCAGCTTCCGTTCCGGGACGCGTTCCTCGCGGCGATCCCCGAGCCGTCAACGCTGATCGGCCCATTGCCCGGGGCGCTCGGAATCGTCGTCGAGGTGCGAGGGACGAAGGTGGGTGGCGAGAAAGCTGGAGTGCGGGCCTCCCTCACGATGGAGCACCGGGAGGCGAATCGGCGCCGCGGCACGACCGCGGAACGATTCCTGACCGCCGCGGCGGCCGCGGCTGCGGTGATGCTGATCCACCGAAAGCAGGTTCCGCGAGCCGGTGTCTTGGCGCCGGAAGAGCTGCCGCCAACCTTGGTCATCCCCGAGCTGGAGGCCCGCGGCGTGAGCTTCCACCTTGAGGACCTCGCGGCATAGAACCCATCCCCGTCGAACGGGCCCGCAGATGCGTTAAATACGGCCGCGACAGTGCCGCGAATTCCGGAGGGGATCGATCGCGGCAAACGAGACCTTGACCGCAATCCCCGGGGTCCGGGTGGGCCACGCACACGACCTGCGCCGGCGCACGGGGACGACCGTCGTCCTGCTCGATCCGCCGGCCATCGCCTTCGCGGACGCGCGGGGCGGATGGCCCGGGACGTACGACACCGCGGCCTCCGATTTGGGGAAGACGTTCATCGAGCGCCATGCGCTCCTCCTTACTGGCGGCGACGTCTACGGATTCGACGCGGTGCGAGGGATCCGTCGTTTCTTGCTCGAACGCAAGCTCGCGTCCTGGTCCGGCGGCGGGAAGATGCCCGCGATTATGGGCACGAACATCTACGACCTCGGATTCGCAGACGTGCAGGGCCTGGACTACACGGACCTCGGGTACGCCGCCTGCACGGCCGCATCCACGAAGCCCGTGGCCCAAGGCAACCTCGGCGCGGGAATTGGCGCGACCGTGGGCCCGTTCTTCGGATCCTCTGGCGGGACGAAAGGCGGGCTCGGGAGCAGCGCGGCGCGGGCAGGACCGTGGACCGCGGGCGCGATCATGGTGACGAATTGCGTCGGCAACGTGTACGACCCGTTCGAGAATCGCACGATCGGAGGCACACTAAGAAAAGATGGCGGCGGATTCGTGGAGATGGACGATGTCTCCGACGATTACCTGAAACGGTCCACGACGCGGTCCGGGACCACCGTGGGAGTCGTCGGGACCGACGCGCCCCTAGACCACGAGCAACTCGCGCGCCTCGTGGAACTCGCCCACGACGGGATCGCGCTCGCGGTGCGCCCCGCACACATGTCGACCGACGGCGATACCATCCTCGGATTCACGACGCGAACGCGGAAAGGACCGCGCCTCGACCACCGAGCACTCGACGTCCTGCATCATGTCGCG
>VBMG01000103.1 GCA_005878485.1 Methanobacteriota archaeon
CTACACGTACACGAAGTCGAGCGTCTCGATCGGGTCGTTCTCCCTGGACCACATCAAGTGATCAGGCGATTTCCGGAGAGCGGCCCTTCGCAGGCTTTCCGGGCTGTTGCGGGATGTTCACCTGCGGGATCGGGACCGGCGGAGGTAGGCGCAGCTCGCGGGCGAGGATGACCGCCTCCGGGATGCAGTTCGTCATAATGACCGTGTGGATCTCCTGGGCGACCTCGGGGGGCATCTGTCCGCCGGAAGACCACCCCTTCACGAGCGCCTTCGCGTCTCCCTCCCAGAGCAAGTTCCCCTCGATCTGGATGAGGCCGACGACCGCCTCCGACGCGTGATAGTTCGCGGTGAAGCGAAAGTCCACGGAGGCCTGTCGCTCGCCGATCTCCGAGACGAGGGTCACGGAACTGTTGTGGTCGACTCGGAGATTGACCCAACGGTCGGTGGGCTTCACGAACCGACGGCCGTCCACGCTGGAGAATTCGAACGTCTTCACCGGCATGACGCGCATCGAACGGGCCGACGCTATATGAATCTTCGGAGCCGCGGCTTTTTTGGGGTGAACGGACTTCGAGGTGCTTGTCATGGTCCTTTGGATTGGCGTAGACGATACCGACAGCCTCCGCGGCATGTGCACGACGTTCCTAGCAACGGAAATCGTCCGCGACTTGACTGCGGACTTCGACCTGATCGGATACCCCCGGCTCGTCCGTCTCAACCCGAACATCCCATGGAAGACCCGCGGGAACGGGGCGATTTGTCTGTGCGTGGGCCGCGGGCGTGGGAACGCCGTCGTCGCCGGTTCGATTGACGATCGTTCCGTTCGAGTTTATCCCCGGGGTGGGGCCGGACTCGAACCGGATGATGTGGTCGAGCGGGTCAGTGCGCTCATCGAGCGGTGGTCCGACTTGGAAGCCGATGGAACGGACCCCGGACTTGTGGTCTTGCGCAAGAAGCCGCTCCCCGGGTTGTACTGGCGGGCAGTCCGTTCAATCGTCTCGAGGTCTGAGGCCCTCGCGGGGATTCGCGGACTGGGACGATGGCGCGAGTGGAAGTCAGGCCGCGGGGTCATTGGGGCGGCGGCGGCCTGCTCCTGGCGGCCGCACGATCGCACGTGGGAGATCTTGGCGTATCGAGAGGCGTCCCGCTGGGGCACGGCCCGAGTGGTCGACCCGGCTTCCGTCCGCAGAATGGATCGTCGCTATCCGAGCACGTTCAACAACTACGACTATGACAGCGACCGCGTGGTCATCGCTCCCCGGACCCCTTGTCCTGTGCTGCTCGGCGTACGCGGGGACAGCGCAACCGACCTCGCGAAGGCCGTCAAGATGCTTCGGTCCGAGCGCCCGAGCCGTTGGCTGCTTTTCCTCACCAATCAGGGCACTGACGACCATGTAATCCCCGGTCCCACTCTGGTGCCCGGCACGGCCGGCCGATTTGTGGGTCGAATCACCGCACCCGCGAGAACCCTGCCGGGGGGGCACGTTGTCTTCCGGCTCGGCTCGAGAGAGGTGACCGCGTATGAGCCGTCAAAGAAATTCCGGGAAGCCGTACGCGCCCTAGCCCCTGGAGATACGCTCGAAGTCGTGGGCTCCCTTCGCCGCGAACCTCGCACGATTAACCTAGAGAAGTTCCGCGTGCGAGCACTCGCGAAAGCGTGGGAGAAAATTGCGAATCCATTGTGCGGGCGTTGCGGTATCCGGATGAAGTCACGAGGCAGGGAGGCCCGGTTCCGATGCCGCCGTTGTGGCAGGCACGCCCGCCGGGACCGGGCGGTCGTCGTCCCCGTCACGCGGTTGCTGTCGTCCGGCTGGTACGAGCCCCCCGCGGGATCTCGTCGGCACTTGAGCAAACCCGTTGCTCGCTTGACGCAGCCCGCTCCGCGTGCGAATCGGTTGCGCGTGGGACCAGCTCGCAACGCGGCGGGTCTCATCGCCGCGGCCTAGGAATCGGAACGCGAACGATTCTCCGCCCGGTTGGGTCCCGAGTCCCGGGATTCGGAGCCGACGTTCCAGGTACGTGACAGCTCGGCTCAGCGGGATGTTGATGAGGAGATAGTACAATGAAATCATCAGGAAACCCTCGATGGGGTGTCCGAACCGCACTCCGAGGTTTTCCGCCCAAACGAACAGTTCGTAGACGGAGATGTAACTGACGATCGTGCTCGCCTTGAACAAGGCGATGAACTCGTTCGTCAGGGGCAACGTGATCAGCCGGAGGCCTTGGGGCAGGGTGATGTGGAGGAAGACCTGGGGGCCGGTGAGTCCCACCGCTTTGGCGGCTTCGACTTGCCCCTGGCCGACCGCTTGGAAGCCACCCCGGAACACTTCGGCCTGGTAGCCGATTGTGTTTAGCGTGAGGGCGAGAAGTCCGGCCCAGAAGTAGACGTTCCATCCTAACACGTTGAGTCGGGGCGCCGCCTCGATGACAACGAAAAAGACCAGCCAGAGCTGGACGAAGAACGGCGTGCCTCGGATCGCGTGCACGTAGCCGGTCACAGGTGCGTAGAAGAGGAGGGCAATCCGATTCCGAGTCTTCCCGACCCCGTACGCGCGGACGAGCCCCAGGGGAACCGCGACGGCGAATCCGAGTAGGTACGAGGCGATCGTGAGGAAGAGGGAGTTCCAGAGGGGTCCGCTCCATAGGGGCAGGTACGCGGTAGGCCATCGTTGGAGGATGAATACGGCATTGATCACCCCGACGAAAGCGAGGGTGGCGAGAAATGCCAGGACGATTAGGATCACGATGCCGGCCAGGAGGGCGGCGGGGGCGCTGGCGAGGGCTAAGCCTCGGGCCTGCGATGCCCAAGTCGGGGACTTCGGGGCCCGCTCCGCCGAGCCTTCGCCGTTCGGTGGTTGCCCGCTCTCGGGATATGTGCCCATCGTATCACCGAAGAATCTTGCCGACGAAAGCTTTCGTGCGCTCATGGCCCGGGCGGTCGAAGATCTCTTCTGGAGAACCGCGCTCGACAATCTGGCCTTGATTGAAGAAGATAATCGAGTCAGCGACCTCTTTTGCAAACCCCATTTCGTGGGTGACGACCATCATCGTCATTCCCTCCTCAGCAAGGCGCTTCATGACGTCGAGGACTTCGTGGATGTACTCAGGGTCCAGAGCGGACGTGGGTTCATCGAAGAGCATGACTTTGGGGTCCATGGCCAACGCACGCGCGATGGCGACTCGTTGTTGTTGTCCGCCGGAGAGCTGTGCCGGGTACGCGTCCTTCTTTTCCGCAAGCCCGACCCGCTCAAGCTCGAATTCCGCTTTGGAACGAGCGGCCGCAGCATCCATTCCTTTGACGCGAACGAGGCCCAACATGACGTTGCGCAAGGCGGTCAGGTGCGTGAAGAGATTGAACTGCTGGAACACCATGCCAATCTGCTGGCGGACCCACTCGGGCCGGACCTCGCGGCTGTTCACCTTGACATCCTCGATGAAGATGTCGCCTTGGTCCGGGTAGATAAGTAGATTCGTGCAGCGCAGGAGCGTCGACTTTCCGGATCCGGACGGACCAATGATGCATAGGACGTCGCCCCGATTCACGTCGAGGTCCACACCCCGTAGCACATGCAAACTTCCGAAGGACTTGTGAAGTCCTCGGATCCGGACCATGGTCACAGTTCGGCAGCCTCCAGGCCGGGCACCTTGTATGCGTTCTCCACGAACCGGACCACCTTCGTGACAACGAATGTGAGCACGAAGTACAGCAGTGCGATCTCAATCCAGATGATGAAGACAAGGTTGAAGTCCGCCTTGAGCGCGGCCGGAACCTGGAGAAGACCAATCTGGGCGAGATCGAGCCATCCGATAATGTTCAGGAGTGAAGTGTCTTTGATTACGGAAGCGAACTCGTTCCCGAGGGGCGGGAGCGAGACGCGGAACGCCTGAGGGAGCGTCACCCGAAACATCGTTTGCCAGCGGCTCAAGCCGACCGAATCCGCCGCCTCGATCTGCCCCGTAGGGACGGACAGGATTCCAGCGCGAATGATTTCGGTTTGGTAGGCGCCGGAGTGCAGCGAAAGGGCAATTGCGCCCATCCAGAGGGCCACGTCACCCGCGATAAACGGGTTCTTCGAGATATTCAGGATGGCAAGTGTCGTGATCAGATAGCTGAAGAAGATGAGGACGATCGGAGGAAGGCCGCGAAAGACCTCGACGTATGCCGCACCAAGACCCCGCAGGATGAGGGAACGAGTCGTGCGCGCCCAGCCGAAGAGGAATCCTAGGGCGAAGCCGAGCGGAATGACCACGGCGACCAGGCGGATTGTGACCAGGAAACCCTGACCCAGGCCCGGAAGGATGGATTCCGCGTACCCCAGATTGTAGTAGCGCAGGGTCCCGAGCCAGATCACCAGGCCAAAGCCGAGCGCCGTGATGCCCAGGCCGGCAAGGACTCTGAGGACGAACCGGGTGGCGTTGCGTTGGAAGTCTGCACGACCCGTGACGGAGCTCCTCCATCGGGGAACCCACGTTTTCAGAGACTCCAGCCACCGCCGTTGGACCAAGTACTGAGCCTCGGATCGGTCGTGTGGAACGGGAAAGGGAGACGCGGGGCGTACGAGCCCCGCTTCGCGGACCTAGCCGAACCATTTCGTGATCAGTTGCTGATAGGTGCCGTTCTGTTGGGACGTGAAGATTACGCCGTTGATCACGGGGATCAGATCCTGGGGATCCAAGTGAGCCACCGCGAACGAGTACTTCTCGCCGGTGAATATCGTTCCGGCAACGACGAGCGCGCCGCCCGAGCCAGCCGCGAACGCCTCGGCGGGTCCGTTGTCGACGATTACGGCCGTGAGGGCACCGGACCTCAGGGCGGCAAGCTCCGTGTCCACCCCGGTGAAGTTTTGCACGGTCGCATTCTTGATGTTAGCATTTGTCCAGGACTCGCTTGTTGTGCCCCGCTGGACCCCAATCACGTAATTCGATTTGTCCAGGATACTCGGATTCGAGCAGTTGCCGGAGGGGCAGTTCACGCCATCCGGATTCGACGATTGGATAAGCACGCCCTGGTTCGCGTCGTAGTATGTCGTGGAGAAGGTCAGGAACGTGCTGCGGCTCGCGCCCGTTGCCCCCGTCGAGGTGATGGCCGAGGCGGCCATGTCCACGCCGTTCGCGCCCACCGTCGTCAGCAGCGCGTCGAAATTCGCGAAGTTCTTTATGACAAGGGTCCGGTGCGATGCGTGTGCGATGAGCCTCGCGATGTCGATGTCGAACCCGAAGAACGTGCTCGTCGTCGTGTTGTAATCCTCGAAAGGCGGGAACGGGATATTCGTGCCGACCACGAGCGTCGGAACCTGGGCCGCGGGCGGAAACACAAGAGGACCTAGCGCAAGCCCACCACCGAGCGCCAGGACGGCTACAACAATCACGATGACCGCAAAGATTCCCTTGCCGACTCCCGCGCGCCGTGCCTCCGGCGGGGGGGCGGCTCCTCCACCCTCTGCCATGCCAGGCGAGAATGAGCCAGCCCTATTTGAACGTCACGAAGTCGGGGTTCGACCGTCGTCCGGCTTGGCGTTTCAGCGAGCGCGGTTCACGGCCTTCAACGCGTCGTCGAGAACATCAAGGCCCGCGTCGAGAAGGTCTCGAGGGATGTTGAGAGCGGGAATGTAGCGCATCGTGGACTCGCCGCAGGGAAGAAGAATGAGGCCGCGCTCGTACGCGAGTTTGTCGAGCTTGTCTCGAGTTTCGGGGGCCGGTTTGCCGGATCGTTTGTCCGTGACGAACTCGTGTGCCTGCATCATCCCGAGGCCTCGTCGATCCCCGATGAACTCGTACCGCTCCTTCATCTCGTCGAGACGCTTTGCCATATGGTCGCCGAGCTTCGCGCTCCGGGCGACGAGTCCTTCGTCTTCGATTACGTCGAGGGTCGCGAGGGACGCCGCGGCCGCGATCGGGTTCCCGCCGAATGTGTTCGAGTGCTTCCCGCTCTCCGGGAAGTCCATTTCCGCCGGGTACACCGCCGCGCCGATCGGCACGCCGCCGCCCATCGACTTCGCCATCGTGAGGATGTCGGGCACCGCCTTCGAATGCTCGATCGCCCACATCTTCCCCGTGCGGCCGAACCCGGTCTGGACTTCGTCGTCGATGAGGAGGACGTTATTGTCTTTCGCGATGTTCGCGATCCGGTCCATCCAACCCGGCGGCGGCACGATGTATCCGCCCTCGCCTTGCACGGGTTCGACGAAGATCGCCGCGACGTCTTCCGGCGGTGCGACCGTCTTCATGTACGTGTCCTCGATGATGTTCGCGCAGTACAGGTCGCATGACGGGTACGTCAGCTTGTACGGGCATCGATAGCAGTACGCGTACGGGACATGGACGACCCCCGGCATGCTCGGGAAGAATCCGGCCCGCTGCCGCGCCTTGCTCGCGGTCAGGGAGAGCGCGCCTTGCGTCCGCCCGTGGAACGCGCCGAGGAATGCGAGGAACATGTGCCGTTTCGTGTGCGACTTCGCGACCTTGATGGCGGCCTCGTTCGCCTCGGTGCCGGAGTTGCCGAAGAACACCTTCTTACGGTGTTTGCCTGGCGTGATCTTGCCGATCCGCTCTGCGAGCGTCGTCTGAATCTCGTAGTAGAAGTCGGTCCCGGCGAAGTGCGTGAACGCCGCGGCCTGACGCGCGATCGCCTCGACGACTTTCGGATGGGCGTGGCCGACGTTCAGGACGGAGATGCCGGACGAGAAGTCGATGAGGAGGTTGCCGTCGACATCCTCCACGACCGATCCGGATGCCCGTTTGATCACGATCGGCGCGGACTTCGTCGTCGTTGCGATGTACGTCCGGTCCCGTTCGATGATCTCCCGCGCCTTCGGCCCGGGGGGCGTCACCTTGATGTCCGGGACCTTCACGATTACACCGTGCCGCGACCTACTCGCTCGGCGTATTAATAGTCTGCCCGCCGAGAATCCGGGACGGAATCGGTCCGCCGCCGGGATCCTATTTTGCCGCTCCGATCCGCATCATCGTCGTGCCGCACACGGGACACTTGCCTTTCATCGCGGGCTTACCGTTCTTCAGCTTGACTGCGACCGCGCCCTTGATCTCCCGCTTGGCACGGCACTTCACACAATAACCTTGCACCATGGGGGAATCACCGCGGCGCGAAACCACGGAGGCCAAATAAACATGCTGGTCCGATTTTCCGCCTCCGGACATCCGGCGCCTATTTTATCGGCAATATTTATATAATGTTATCCTGATGCAGCCCAGAGGTCATCAATGGCAGCTCCAGCTGGAACGATGCCGCCGATGGCTCCTCCGGGGATGTACGGAGCCCCGATGGCGCCGAAGCGGCCGATCGGTGTGACGATCTTGGCGGTGTTGACGATCATCTTCGGGATCCTCGGCCTCTTGGGCGGGATTCTCCTGGTTATCGTCTTCGCGGCGGCGGCCACGGTGCTGCCCGCGGAGTATCAAGGAGTCGCCGGAATATTGTTGGCCCTCGCCGCCCTGGTGACGATCTTGTCGCTCGTCGCGATCATCTCCGGCGTTGGGCTTCTGCGACTCCGATCGTGGGCATGGTGGCTCACCGTGATCGTCGGCGTCCTGAACATCGTGTTCAACATCGGGACGTACGTCCTCTACCCGGTAGCCTTCCCATACGGCATCGTACTGTGGATCATCATCATCGCCTACCTCGTGGCAGTACGAAGTCACTTTGGGATCGGGAAACCTAAGCCAGCGGGGATGTAGGGCGAGCACAACGCGCCAGGGGGCCTCGGGCGGAAACGTTTATACGAGGCCGTCCCTTCGACGGCCTCTCGGGGCTCCCTGTGCCGTACACCCGTTTTGAAAAGGCTCGCATGCTCGGAGCCCGAGCTCTCCAGATTTCGCTCGGCGCCCCACTCGTAGCGGCGAATTCCCTAGGTACCGCGGACCCGATCCTGCTCGCTTCGCGCGAATTCGACGCGGCCGTCCTCCCGATGCGCGTGCAGAGGGTCGCGGATGCCCTCGATTGACCGCCTCGCGATCCGGAAGATTCTCGACAGCCGCGGCAATGCGACCGTGGAGGTCGACGTCGTCGCGGGCTCCGCACTAGGCCGCGCCGCGGCGCCGAGCGGCGCGAGTACGGGAGCCCTCGAGGCCCCCTCGTGGCCCCCCGGCGGCGTCGACGCTGCACTCCGGATCTTCCAGGACTCCCTCGCACCGCGGCTCCGAGGCCGTGATGTGAAGGACCAACCCGGACTGGACCGCACGCTGCGAGAGCTCGATGGCACCCCGAACTTCGCGCGCATCGGTGGCAATGTCGCCACTGCGGTATCGCTCGCGAATGCGAAAGCGGCTGCTGCCTCATCCGGGAAACCGCTGTTCCGTTATCTGACGGGCCCGCAGGGCCCCTCGATCCCGCTTCCCCTGGGGAACGTCATCGGGGGCGGGCGACATGCAATCGGCGGTACGACGATTCAGGAATACCTCGTCGTTTCCCAAGGACCGACCGCCCTTGCCAACGTCATGACGAATGCCCGCGTCCACGCGCTCGTCCGCGACGCGCTCATGAAGCGACTGCCGGGCGTCCCCCTCGGCCGTGGCGACGAGGGCGCGTGGGTCGCGCAACTCCAGGACGAGGAAGCGCTCTCGCTCCTCGCCGACGTTTGCCGTAAGGTCGAACGCGAAGCCGCTTTCCCCGTGCGACCCGCCCTGGATCTGGCGGCGTCGGAGTTCTACCGCGGCGGGAAGTACCGGTATCGCGACCGCACTCTTTCGGCGAAGAAGCAGATCGACTTCGTGGAGCGGCTCGCGGATGACTTTTCTCTCTTCAGCGTGGAAGATCCGTTCGACCAGGAGGATTTCGGGTCCTTTACGGAGCTCACGAAGCGCATCGGCGACCGCTGCAAGGTGATCGGCGACGACATCTTCGTGACGAACGTCGAGCGACTGCGCCGGGGGATCGAGCAACGCGCCGCCAACGCTATCCTTATTAAGCCGAACCAAATTGGGACGCTCTCCGAGACGCGAGCCGCCGTGGACCTGGCCCATTCGGCCGGGTACGCGACCGTGATGTCGCACCGGTCTGGCGAGACCACGGACGATACGATCGCCCACCTCGCCGTAGCGTTCGGGTGCCTCGGCATCAAGACCGGCGCCGTCGGCGGAGAGCGGATCGCGAAGTTGAACGAACTGATCCGGATCGAGGAACAACTCCAGGCAGGCGCGTGATGCAAGAAGAGGAGCAGACGGGTGTCCAGGGTCTCCTGGTCCCGGAGGACCTGTACCTGACCTCCGGCGTCCACATCGGGACGCAGCAGAAAAGCGCCGACATGAAGCCGTTCATCTACAAGGTGCGGATCGACGGCCTCTATGTCCTCGACATCAAGAAGACGGACACGCGGATCCGCGAAGCCTCCAAGTTCCTCGGGCGATTCAAGCCGGAGAACATCCTGGTCGTCGCGGCCCGCCAGTACGGGCAAAAGCCCGCGCGGCTGTTCGCCAAGAACATCGGCGCGAAGGTGCTCGCGGGCCGGTTCGTGCCGGGCACCCTCACCAACCCGAACCTCCCTGACTTCATTGAGCCGGAGGCGATCCTCGTCACGGATCCCGCGGCGGACCAGCAGGCGTTGCGGGAGGCGTTGAACGTCGGCATCCCCGTCGTCGCGCTTTGCGACGCGAACAACGAGACGCGGGACGTCGACCTCGTCATCCCGACGAACAACAAGGGCCGACGGGCCCTTGCGACCGTCTACTGGCTGTTGACCCGCGAAGTCCTCAAGGCGCGCGGCACGCTGAAGTCAGACGAAGCGTTCACGGCCTCGATCGACGATTACGAGGCGTCCCTCTGACGGGGACCGGTCCATGCGATACCCGGCGGTGGCGGGAGGGTTCTACGAGCGCTCGCGCGACGCCCTCGTCCGCCAGATCAAGGAATGCTACACGCATCCGCTGGGCCCCGGGCGGGTTCCGGACGTCCGGAGGGGGGAGCGGCGCCTCGTCGGCCTCGTGGTTCCCCACGCGGGCTACATGTACTCAGGCCCGGTCGCCGCGCACGGTTACGCGGCCCTCGCGGCCGACGGCTGGCCCCGCTCGTTCGTGATCCTGGGCCCGAACCACCACGGCCAGGGCGCGCCGTTGGCCCTCACGAAGCACGACTGGCAAACGCCCCTTGGGAGCGCGACCGTCGATGTGGACCTGCACGCCGCCTTGTCGAAGCCTCCCCTCGAGGAGGACATCCTCGCCCATCGCGACGAGCACAGCATCGAGGTCCAGCTGCCCTTCCTGCAATCCCTCCACGAGGCGGTCTCGTTCGTCCCGATCTGCATGGCGTTCCAGGAGTACGAGATCGCGGCGGAGGTGGGCGAACTCGTCGCGGACGCTGTGAAAGGACGAGACACGGTCCTGATCGCGTCGTCGGACTTCACCCACGTCGGCCCGCAGTACCTCCAGCTTCCCCCCCGCGGCATGTCGGCCCCCGACTTCGCGAAGGAGCAGGACTCGAAAGCGATCGAAATGATCCTCGCCCTCGACGCGAAGCGGTTCACCGCCAAAGTCGCGCAGGCGGAGATCTCGATGTGCGGATACGGGCCCGTCGCCGCGATGCTCACGGCGGCGAAGCGTCTCGGCGCGGACCGCGTGAAACTGCTGAGGTACGCCACCTCGAGCGACGTGAGCCGGGATTCGCACATGGCGGTCGGCTACGGCGCGATCGCGGTCTACCGCTGAGCCGTCTCCGCATCAATCCAATCGACGAACGCCGGAAAGGCGGCTCCCATCGGATACGACACGATGCACGGTACCTCGTACGGATGGACGGCCCGGATCGCCGCGATCAGCTTCGGGATGAGGGAGCGGCGCGTCTTGAACACGATCACGAATTCTTCGGCTTCCTCCAGTGTACCCTTCCACCAGTACGTGGACTCGGCGGGCCAGATGTTCGCGCACGCCGCGAGCCGTCGTTTGACCGCCAAACGCGCGATCGAACGAGCCGTCTCGCGATCCGGCGCGGTCACATAGGCCATCGAATGCGGAACTCGTCGCGGTGCCATCCGTTTTCACGTCCTCCCTTCGGTATCAGGGTCAGGAACAGGAATGGGTCCGGCGTCCTTTTATCTTGTAGTCAACGTGGCTCGCGACGTTCTCATGCCCGTTGTGACGATGTCCGAGATGATCGCCGCCCTCCGGGCAACGGTGGGGAGGCGGGGGATGTCCGAGGACGACCTGCGGGCCCTCGCCGACTACCTGATGTCGTTCTTCGGATTCGAGACGGAAGCGATCGACAACAACCTGGACGTCGCGGACCGCGACGTGTTCTACATGCTCGAGGAGGAAGGGCTCCTGACGACCCGCCAGGAAGAGGTCATGATCAAGAAGGGGAAGATGTGGCGAATCCACTACTGGATTCTTCGCGTCGAGCGGATCAAGGCGTTCGCGAAGCCGCAACGCCCGAAGGCGGAAGTCAACGCATTTGCGGTGTACAACGATTTGCCGGACGACATCTGGGCCCGCCAGATGTCGGCGAGATAGGTTGAAATATATCCGAGGGTTCGTTCGGAGCCGCGCATGGTGGACCTCGTCCCCCTCCTCCTCGCCGCCGGCGTGATTGTCCTCTGGTGCCTCGGGCTGTACGCCTTGCAGCGACGCGGCCTGCTCGAGCCGCGAGGGCTGTCGCCCTCGCCGCCGCCCGCGGGTCCCTTCCTCATGTGGAAGACGGTTCGCGGTCGGAATCTGATTGACCGGCTCGCGCGACCCAAACGCTTTTGGCGGATCTTCGGCGACGTCGCGATTCTCCTCGTCGCGCTGACGATGGTCGGCACCACGGTCCTCTTGGCTTGGGAGGCGACCCTCGTGCAGAGCGCCGCGATCCGCGGGAACCCGCCGCCTCCCGAGACGCTCCTGGGCCTGCCGGGCATCAACCCGATCATCCCGGTGGGATATGGGATCCTCGGCCTCGCCGTCGCAATCATCCTCCACGAGTTCTCCCACGGCATCCTGTCCCGCGTCGCGAACATCAAGATCCGGTCCCTCGGCCTGATCTTTCTCATCTTCCCGATCGGAGCCTTCGTCGAACCGGACGAGGACGAGTTGCGGGCTCTGCCGCGACGGGAGCGCGCCCGACTCTATGCCGTCGGGCCCGCGACAAATATCCTCCTGGCGATTCTTTTCGCGGCGCTCTTCTCAACGGTCATGGTGACATCCGTCGCGCCCGTCGTTGATGGCGTTGGCATTGTCGGATTCACGAACGACACGTCGCCGGCGCTCCTCGCTGGGATGCAACCGTACACCGTGATCACGGCCGTCAACGGGACAGCAGTCCACACACAGAGCGAGTTCATCGCCGCCCTCTCCGCGGTGCCGATGAACGCGACGATCGTCGTTCGGGCGGTCGATCCCGCCACGCGCATCCCGGCGAACTACACCGTCAGAACGCAATGGAATCCGACGACGCAGCGGGCGGTCCTGGGAATCTACGCATTCGACGTGAGCACGGACTATTACCATCCGCTGACGAACCCCGACAAGTTCGACGGAGTTCCCCGTGCCCTCCTTGCGTTCGTGTCCCTACCGTTCTCCGGGCGCTCACCGATCGGAGACCCCATGACCCGTTTCTACCAGGTCCAAGGGCCCGCGGCTTGGATGCCCGCGCCGCTGTTCTGGATCCTCGTGAACGCGTTGTATTGGCTCTTCTGGTTGAACCTGATGCTCGGCGCCACGAATGCGCTGCCGGCCGTTCCCCTCGACGGCGGCTACATTTTCAAGGACGGAATCGAGTCGCTCGTCTCCCGCTTGCGGAAGGGTATCACGGTCGAGGCGAGGGACCGCATCGTCCGCGGTTTGAGTTACACCTTCGCCTTCCTGATCCTCGCTTTGGTCCTCTGGCAGCTGATCGGCCCGAGGATTTGAGCTTTCAGGCTCGGGCCTCGGACGCGACGAGCCCGATGACCCCGCTGACGATCGCGAGGATGCCGCCCGTGAAGTTCAATCCCAGGATCAGCGTGACGATTCCGAGCAGGATGTTCACGATCCCGCCCGAACTGTTCTTGCCGCGGTAGATGAGGAGGCTCCCCGCAAGGATCGCGATTCCGAGGAGGGCGGCGATGGCCGCATTGATCGCACGGTCGAGGTTGAACTCTCCTCGGGCCGCGTTCAGCACGTTGATAAGGATCAGCAGTCCACCAATCAATCCGATGAGGAGCGCGAGGAGGGCGAGAATCCGTTTCTCCGTCATGGCGACCGGAAGACGCGGATTATCCTTCAGCCTTTCTCCAAGCCGCCCAATGCCCAGATGCCCTCCGGATTGCCCGGCACCTCGTCCGCACCCCATCGCATCCGGAGCGACCGGAAGACTTCCTTGAACCCGTGGCCTTGGACGAACTTGAGGAGGGCTCCGTTGCGAGACGGACCACCGAAGGCGACCTCCGAGATGCCCGCGGCTCCGACGAGGGCGGTGAAGAGATCCTGCGCCGCGTCCTTGGACGTCGGCTCGACGACCCACGGTCCGATTTCACACGAAGTCCCGCTCGCATTCCCGACGATGAACCCGCGGACGTGGCCCGCCCGCTCCGCAACCAGGAACGTGTTCGCGAACTCCTTCGCAAGGCGCGTGATGAGCGCGCGACGATCCGAGCCGAAGTACGTCGCATCCATTCGCACGAGGCCATCGAGGTCCGCGCGGCGGACCGGTCGCACGCCGGGTTGTCCCGCCCCGGCCGTCGCGCCTCCATGCCAGCGGACCACCTCATATTCCGCTTGGAACCCGAGCCGTTCGTAGAACCGGACCGCATTCAGGTAGGCGTACAGCCGTACGGTCCTCACGCCGGTTTCTTGGAGGTGCCGCAGGGCGGCCTCCATCATCTGCTGGCCCACGCCTTTCCCGCGAAGATCCGGCGACACGATGACGGCACCCAGAAACGCGAGGGGGCCATACGTCGTCGTGGTCAGGACCCCGACAACCCGGCCGCGGAGTTCCGCCGCGAAGCACCCCTCCGGCGAGAGGTCGAGCAGCCGCCGGAAGTCCGCGGTCGTGTAACCCCAGGCCTCGAGGTCCGTCAGGGCGATGGCTGCGGCGATGTCCCGCTTCTCGAGTCTCCGGACGCGCGTGCCTTCCATATCTTCACCCGCTGCTCGAGCTCCTCGATCTCGTCGCACTCGTGGTACCCGAATGTCACGTATCGTTTCTCCTTGCGGAGGTGCTTGTACATGCAGGGACCGTACTCGTCATCTTCCTGACCGTACCACTTGTCGCAGTCTTTGCAAAGGTGGTGGGACGGCAGCTGGTCTTGGAGCGTCTTCGCCGACGCCATCTACCCGCCTCCGGTCGAAGCGCGAGGGCGGGTCGACCCGTTCACGCGGTGGCGCCGACGAACCCAACGAGACCGGCCGCGAGGACGAGGATCCCCGGGAGGCCCACGCCCGCGATCAACATGATCGCTCCGATGACCGCGCAAAAGATCGCGGCCGCATTCATGCGCGCGCGGGGGAACAGGAAGGCCTGCGAACGTCGATACATCCGCCGACCGACGATGATCGCGCCGATGCCCAAGATGGCCTGAAGGGCTCGAAGCAGCGTGGATGCGCTCGACTCCAGGGCGGCAAGGATTGCCAAGACGCCACCCGCGAGCGCGAGCAGGAACGCCCCGAGTCCCAGAGAACGCCGCAGGCCCGCGGCCCGTCCGAAGATGCGCGAGAACATGCCGCCTTACTAGTGGCGAGGGGTACTTGCCACTTGTGTCCCGGGCCGGAGAAGACGGGTTCACATGCCCCAAAAAGGGTCCTCCTTGCGTTTGATTGTGCACAGCTCGTTGAGTGCCTCCTGCTCGTCGTGGGTCAGCGCCGTGCTGTCGCGGAGCGCGCGGGCGTCCGCTTCCGGCAAGTCAATGTACAACAGGTCTCCGCCGCTGATTTGCCGACCGATTGTGATTCCGTCGACCGAGATCGCGACCTCTTGGCCTTGGTTCGCCCCGTCCAGGCTCTTCTCCCCGCTCCGGATCGCCTTGATGCGGCCGAGGGCACGACCGTCCACCCGCATGATTGCCTCGCCCGACCGAATCCGTCCGGCCAGGACACGTACGCCAAAGATCGCGGGTTTCGATGTCCGGAAGACGTAGTCGCCGAGGAACAGGAGCTTCGCCGGATACGCGATTTCTTTGCGGCTCGCCTCGGCCAGCTGCCGCTTGCGCTCGTCCCGCCATGTTTGGTATTCTTCGATGAGCCGGTAGATCACGTCGTTCTCGAACAACTTCAGGTCCTTGTGTTCTCGCAGCGCCGCCTTTGCGTCCGGCAAGATCTCGAGGTTGAAGGCGAGGATCGCTCGGTGGAGGGGATCTTTCACGGTCGCCGCGTCCGTGACATCCCGGCGGGACACGGGGCCGATTCGCGCGAACTTGATCGGGATGGCGGCCTGCTTGCACTCGTACGCGAGACCTTCGAGGGAACCAATCGCATCGGCCTTTACGAGGATGCCGTCCTCCTGCGTCTCGACTTGGACCTGCGATTCCTTCGCGATCTCCTCGACGACGCGCACGGAGTCGAACCGCTCCTGCGGGTCCCGGATCTCGTCGAGCGGCTTGGGTCTCAGGAGCGCCTTCACCTTCGTCGTGCCGGGCTGGGCGGCGGTCCCGAAGACGATCGTGTCCCCTTTCGAGAGGGTGCCTTCGTACATGATCGCGTCGAGCGTGATCCCGAGGCCTTTTTCGTCCTTCACTTCGAGGATCGTGCCCACCGAGGGGCCTTCTGTTGTCGCCAGCTGTTCTTCCAGGAATCGCTGGGCGAGACCGATCAAGGTCAACAGCAAGTCGGGGATGCCTTCGCCGAACTTCGCGCTCACGGGGATGACCGCAAGATTCGTCGTGAAGTCCGCGATTCGATCATACCGGTCCGCGGAGAACCCGTGTTCGTACAGGCGCCCCACGAGCTCGTACATCCGGCGGTCGAGTTCCTCCCGGGCGGATTGTGGTTGGTCTTCATACGAACGGACGAAAGGTCGGCCTTCGTGCTTGCGCCAGCCGGGGACGAGGTCGATCTTGTTCGCCGCGACGACGAACGGGGTCTTGTATCGCTTCAAGATGTTCAGGCTCTCGATCGTCTGCGGCCGGAACCCCTCGTTGATGTCAATGACCAGGACGGCCAAGTCTGCGAGGGCACCGCCTCGGGCCCGCAAGGTCGCAAACGCGACGTGGCCAGGTGTGTCGATGAACAGCAAACCAGGAATTCGGAACGATCGGCCACGCACGAGATCGCCGCACATCTCGAGGATTGCCGCGAGGGGGACTTCTGTGGCCCCGATGTGCTGCGTGATTCCGCCCGCCTCGCGGCCCGCGACGCGGGTGCCGCGAATCCGATCGAGGAGGGTCGTCTTCCCATGGTCGACGTGTCCCAGGACGGACACGATCGGCTGCCGAATGGAGGCCATCGTCGGCGCATCAAGAAATCGACGATATTAGAAGGTTGTCCCCTCTGGGGAACGGCGCGGCTCACTCGTGCAACCACGCCTCGTCAATCCGCGCGTATGCGTGGATTTCGTCCGGCTTGAAGAAGAGTGGGATCTCGCGCTTCGCGCTCTCGACCGAATCGGACCCGTGAATCACGTTCCGGCCGATTGTCAGCGCCAAATCCCCGCGAATGGTTCCCGGCTCGGCTTCAGCCGAGTTCGTCTTGCCCATCATCTTTCGAACCGCGGGGACGGCGCCATCTCCCTCGAGGACCATCGCGACGACGGGACCCGCCGCGACGTACGACATCAGCGGCTCGAAGAACGCTTTCCCTTTGTGTTCCGCGTAGTACGTCTCCGCGAGGGACCGAGTCACCCGGACGAGTTTCATCGCGGTGATCTTGAGTCCGCGCCGCTCGAACCGCGAGACGATCTCGCCGATCAGTCCCCGTTGCACCGCGTCCGGCTTCAGGAGGACGAAGGTGCGCTCCGCCACGGTCAGCTCCCCTTCTTGACCTTCTTCGCGGTGGGAGCGGGCGCCTCCTCCTCTTCTGTCTCGCGCTTCCGCCCCTTCACCTGTTGCCACCGCCCGTCGAGCCACGATTTGAACACGCGACGGCCCTCGGGGGAGTCTTTCCACGCGAGGAACTCCGCCTTCTCCACACGCGTGACGGGCTTGGCGCCGTGTTTCTTCTTCGTCCATCCGAGGATTGACGTGCGGAACGCATCGCCCGAGACGAAGTCGGAGAAGTACTGCTCAAGATTCCCACGGGAGAGGTCCGGTCCGAGTCGCTTGTCGATCAGGTCCGAGAGGTCCGCGGGGATGTCCTTCCCCCTCGGGGTCTCGATCGTGACCTCGGCGGCCCCTTCCGCGAGTACCGGAGCCTCCTCCGTGACAACGGCTTCCTCCGTGACGACCCGACCCGCCGCCCGCCGGAACGCCTGGGTCCATGGGGTCCAACGCGGGACGCGGCCCAGCTTCAGCATGTTCGACTGGCACTTGTGAGAGCAAAACAGGAACACGGTCCCGTCCTTTCGGATGAACATCTTGCCCGTCCCGGGCTCGATCTCGTTGCCGCAGAAGGAGCAGGATCGACGGGTCGGCATCGGGCTCACCGGACCGAGAGTTTGCGGGCCTCGCGTGCCGTCTCTCGGAGCATGAGGACGTCGCCGACTTGGATGCTCCCCTTTACGTTGCGCGTGATGATGCGGCCCTTGTCCCGTCCGTCGAGGACGCGGACCTTGACTTGGACCGCTTCGCCGGTCATGCCGGTCCGGCCGACGACCTCGACGACCTCCGCGGGAATGCTGTCATCGTCCGCCATCTTCCGTCTCCGACCTACCGAGGGACCGTCACTTCTTCATCGCGCGGATCTTCGCCGAGACGTCGTCGATCACGGGCTTCGCCTTGCCGGGGTCGAGAATCGCGATCGAAGCCGTCGCCTTGCCAAGGCCCACCGCGACGCCGAGCTCTTGCTTGCTCGGGACGTACGCATAGGGCACGCCCTTCTCTTCGCAGAGGAGCGGCATGTGAGCGAGGATCTCTTCGGGCTGGACGTCCTCGGCCATCACGACGAACTGCGCCTCGCCGCGTTCCACGAGCTTCGTGACTTCGTTCGTTCCTTTGCGGACTTTCCCGCTCTCCTTCGCGAGCTCGATCGATTGATACGTCTTGTCGACAAGATCCTTCGGCATCTCGAAGCGAACGTACATCGGCTTGGCCATTGCGGAGACCTCCTTCCGCCCCGGCATGCGGGGCGTCATCAGTCATCGGCTCCCCGTCCTCGGAGAAGCGGCGCTCGAAGTGGCGCGGCTTATAAAAGGTTTGCGACCGTCTCGATGCACACCTCGTATCCCGATACGGAATGTGGGCGGCTAACGAGGCCGAGGCTCTGGCGAAGGACGGCCCGGAGGCACGCGTCGTCCTGTTGGAGCACACCGGTCACCTTCTGTCCGCGGATGAGCCTGTGCGGTTCATCGAATTCATGGAAACGTTCCTTCGGGGTGCTCGACCGAAGTCCCGTCGGAAGAAGTAGGCCGGGCAAGCTGCTCGCGGACCATTCGGTTCGCGATCTCGAGGAACCGTTGCTCGGTGCCCGGTGGAATCGTCGCACCGGCTGCGGCGTGGTGGCCTCCGCCGTAGCCACCGACGGCCTTGCTCGCTTCCTGCATGATCGCCGCGAGATCGAGTCCGCGCGCGACGAGATCTCGAGTCGTCCTCGCGCTGACCTTGATTCCGTCTTCTGCCGTCGCGAACGCGATGATGGGCAGATCCTTTGACGTCCCGTTTCGCTGGAGTGCCATGCTCGCGGCGATGCCCACGACCGTGTCGCGGATCTTGTCGGCCGCGTGGAAATACTGGATCGCGTCAAGCTCATTGATCCCCGCCTCCGCGATCGCCTCCATTGAGTCCATGAGGTACTCGCGGTGTCCTCGGAGGAGCCGCAATGCCTGGGCGAGCGCCTCGTCCCGATCGCCGCGGCAGACCCGGTAGCCGACCTCCGGCTGGTCGTACCGACCGCATGCATTCATGAGCGTGCCGAACTCCTTCGCATCCCGCGTCGGACTCCCCGCGGGCTCGCGGATCAGGGTGTAGGTCTCCCCGACGAGCCGCTCCGCTTCCTTCGCTCCACAGCCCCGCTCGAGCATGTGGGACACGAGCGCCGACACCACCCGCTGCTTCTCCCCCCGGTCAAGGTCGGACCAGCTTCGCCAGTGATCCTCGACCTTCAGGTCGACCCCGAGTTCCAGGAGGAAGGCGACACACGCCTCCTCGTTCCCGCTAAGCCGGGGAATCCACGGGTCCGTCGCGTATTGGAGCATCTTGTACGCGGGTCGTGTCTCCCGACCGAAGAGTCGCAGATCGATTTCTGCTTTGACGACGCCCGCGGCGACGCCGTCCGCGAGGATCCCTCGGTTGTATCCGGAGAGGCGTCGAAACTCTTGGTCCTGCACGTCGCCCACCGCGCCGACGATCGCGATCGCCGCGAGATCGGCGTTGCGTCCGTCGAGGGCCTTGGCCACGGCGTACGCGCACCCCGCCCCGCTCGCGACGTCGGAGCCTTCTCCCTCCAGGTGAGGATTCAACATGAGGACCCGATCCTGGGATTCCGCGAAGCGGATCAAGTCGCCCCGCAACGCCTTCGGGACGGCCCGCTCCGTCGGCACGTGATGGTCCGTGACCACTGCATCGAGGCCGTGCAACGCGTGGAGCATGCCGGCGCCGAGATCGATGAACCAGACGAGCGGCGTCCCGGCCCGTTTCAGTTCGGTGAGGACCGTCTCGTCGAGCTTCTTCACGAACGCGACCTCGTGGGAGATGCCCGCGCGAGCGAGGGCCTCCGAAGCGATTGCGCCACCCGTGATGCCGTCCGTGTCGATGTGGGTCACGATACGGACGGAGGCCGCGGCGCGGACACGCTCCGCGATCTCTTGGGCCACGGCCTCCATGCACCCACCGAGCGGATATCGGTCCCATGAATCTTTGGGAGGGGATTGCGGCACAGCGGACTCGTTCCTGGGCCTTGCCCCCGCGAGAAGAATGGATATTTGCGGAACGCGTTGGTCACGCGTGATCCACATCACCGCGACCGGCCTGATCGCTCGAGGCGGCCGCGTCCTCCTGGGAAAACGAACGAGCACGATTCGGTTCGCCGGGATGTGGGATGCGTTCGGCGGCCATCTCGTTCCCTGCGAGGAGCCCTCCACGGCGCTGACGCGGGAACTGGAGGAGGAGCTCGGGATCAGAGTCTCCCGTCCCAGGTTCCTCGGGATTTACGAAGACGTCGACCCGACGTCGAAGGAGCTGTTTCGTCACTACCTGTTCTTCGTCACGCAGTGGGCCGGCGTGCCGCGCATCGCGAACACGGAGCATTCGGAAATTCGTTGGTTCCCTCCGGAGGAAGTCGATTTCCTCGATGTCGCGCCGTCGATCAAAGCGGCGATCCACCAGGTCCTGCCGACGAAACCTTAACTGAGAGGCACGCCTGCAAATCGCAGGTGTTCGCCATGGTCGACGATAGAGAGATTCGGGACATCCTTGCGGGCATCAAGACGATCGCGGTCGTCGGTTGCTCGAAAGATCCCGCGAAGGACGCGCACCGCGTCCCGAAGTACATGCAGATGAACGGCTATCGGATCATCCCCGTGAACCCGACCGCCACGGAGATTCTTGGAGAGAAAGCGTATCCGTCCCTCGACGCCGTCCCAATCCCGTACGACGCGGTCGACATCTTTCGCCCCTCGGCGGATGTGCCGCCGATTGTCGAGCAGGCCATCCCCGGTCCCGCAAAGGTGATTTGGATGCAGCTCGGGATCCGGAACGAAGACGCCGCGAAGAAGGCGCGGGCCGCCAGCAAAACCGTGGTCCAGGACCACTGCATGATGCGCGACCACGCGCGCCTATTCGGCCGGAAAATCCTCGAGTGACGAAGCCGCGAACACGAGCGACACGCTCGGGCCTCCGGCGCGCCGTGCCGCCGCCGCGAGCGCCTCGATCTCCCCAAGGACGCTCGTCGCTCCGGGGGGTGCGGAGAACTTCGCGGTGCCGGCGGCCTCGTACCAGGCCCGGAGTCGGGCCTCGGGGACGATTCCGACACGGTACGGACCGGACACCCCCCGCTCGAGCTTGACGATCGGGCTGATGCCCGCGTACGCTTGTACCGGGACCTCGAGCCAGGTGGCCCCTTCTTGCGGGAAGAGTTCGGGAGCGACGTCCGGCGGGAGAGCGTCCTCCGCGGCACGGACCGCGTGGACCCCCTCTTCGTTTTCCCAGACCCGGCCGAGCCGCGCCCCCGCCGACACGACCGTGTGATCGAGCCAGGCGAGGTCGTGGATCCGTTGGATTGACGCACGCCGAGTCCACAACACCTTTGCCAAAAGGTGGTACCCCTCGCGCAGGGCCTTCGCCTCCGGGGATCTTGTGCCGCCGGCATGCTGTGCCTTGTCGAGGGCCGATGCGACGAGGGGTTGCGAAGACAGGAGCGCCTGGAAGTCGACGACCCGCAACAGACCGCGCCATCCCATGGTTACCGCCACGGTTCCCGCGGAGAAAAGGGTGTCGGCCCGTGGAGCCCGACCGTTCACCGAGTCGATGATGGCCATCCGGTGCTAGTGCAGGACGACGGACTTCACGCCGTCGACTTGCTTGATTTGAGGGAGGAGCCGCTCCGGCACGGGGGCTTCCGTGACGATGAAGCCGTGCGGGTCGTCCACGATCTCCGGGTCATCCATGATTACTTGGCGAATCGAGATCCCCGCCTGCGCGATGATCGCCGCGACTCCCGCCAGGATGCCGGGTTTCGAGGCGTTCGTCGGGACGATCTCGATCGCCCCCCAGTTCATCAAAGGCGCAACCTCTCGCAGGTGGCAGACGGGCCGGAGACGATCAAAGAAGTTCCGCAACTCCCCGTTCTTGTCGACCGTGTCGACGGTCGCCGTGACGACCCTTCGATCGACGCCCGCAGCGCGGGCCATCGCGGTGTCGGAGAGCTTGATCTCCCCTGCATAGACGCTCCCCTCATGGACCCGGAGCCCGTATGTGACCATGAGCTGCGCGACTTTTTCCTGTGCCGGGAATCCCTTAAAGTATTGACGGAAGCGCGCCCACATCCTCTCGGCCCAATGTACGGAGTGGTCCCATGACGCTTAAAATGTTTTCGTTACACAAAGTAGATAAGTGAACATCAAAGAACAGAATCGTTATATATTGTGCAAAGAATCCCCTTGGCGGAAACGGTGGTCCCGATGCAAGCCGTGCGAACGGAACCGACGGGCGCGAACGACGTAAAGATCCTCCTCGACATGGACGACCTGCCGCGGGCCTGGTACAACATCCTCCTGGATCTCCCCGCACCGTTTCCGCCGTACCTCCATCCTGGGACGAAAGAACCGGTTCCGCCCGAAGCGTTCGAGGCCCTATTCCCGAAGGAGCTCATCCGACAAGAGATGAGCCCCAACCGGTCCGAGCCGATCCCGGATGAGGTCCGGGAGGCGTACCTGCGCTTCGGGCGACCGACGCCCCTGTACCGCGCGAAGCGGCTCGAGGCGTTCCTCAAGACGCCGGCGCAGATCTACTACAAGCGGGAAGACCTCTCGCCGGTCGGGTCTCACAAGCCGAACACCGCGATTGCGCAAGCGTACTTCGCCCGGAAGGAGGGCGTCGAAGCCCTCGCGACGGAGACGGGGGCCGGTCAGTGGGGATCCGCGCTGGCCCTCGCGACGAACTATTTTGGCCTGAAGTCGAAAGTCTTCATGGTCCGCGTCTCGTACGACCAGAAGCCGTATCGGAAATACCTGATGCAGCTCTTCGGGGCCGAGGTCATTCCGAGCCCGAGTGATCAGACGAACGTCGGGAAGAAGTTCCTCGCCGCCGACCCGAATCATCCCGGGTCCCTCGGCATCGCGATTTCCGAGG
>VBMG01000104.1 GCA_005878485.1 Methanobacteriota archaeon
GGCCGACGGGCCCGACCGGCTGCCGGACCGTGAGGCACATCTTGTTCGGGAGCTCCGACGGCACCGTCTCTCCGAACATGCGGCGGCCCTCGCCGGCCGCGTACTCATAAAAGTCGATGACCTCTTGCACGTCCCCGCGGCCTTCCGCGATGACCTTCCCCATCTCCGTCGTCACAATCCGCGCGAGATCCTCCTTTTTCCGTCGAAAGATTCGAGCGGCCTCGAGGAGCAGTTCGCCACGCCGAGGCGCCGGCGTTTTCCGCCATTTCTCGAACGCGGCCTTCGCGGTGCGGACGGCCTCGCCCATCTCCTCCACGGTCGCGTTTGGGAAGGTCGCGAGGACTTCGCCCGTGGCCGGGTTGCGCGTCTCGAAGCGTTTCCCCTCCGATTTCCGCCATTTGCCGCCGATGAAGAGGCCGTATTCTTGAACCATACCCCAGCCCTCCCTCGCAGAACGCGGGGCTAGGCTATGACCCTATCGTGGGAACCGCGCGCGTCCTCGAGGATGCCCCGCTTCGTGATGGCACTCGCCGCCCGTCGAAGATCCGCGGCGATGACGTCGGGCGACCAGGGACGGACCTCCGCCGCGAACCGCTTGCGCCACGCCGCGGATCCGACCCAGGCCGTCCGGCAACCGAACGCGCGGCCCGTCTGCACGTCGAGCGGCTTGTCGCCGACCATCCAGGCCATGCGCGGTCTCACGCCGAGGTCCCGCGCGGCGGCGAGGAGCATCCCGGGCCGCGGCTTGCGGCACGCGCAGTCCGAGACGACGTTGTGCGGACAATAGTAAATCTCCGCAATCCGCACGCCTTCCTTCTCCAATGCGGCGAGCATCGTCGCGTGAATCCGATCGAGTTGTCGCTCCGGCAAGAGTTTCCAGCCCGCCGCATCTTGATTCGCCACGATTGCGAGGCGCCACCCGGCGTCCTGCAGGAGCCGCATGCCATCGATCGCTCCCCCGAGGAATTCGAACTGATCCGGACGGCGGACGTACCCGGCCCGTCCGCGGTTGATGACGCCATCCCGATCGAGGAACACGGTTGGCCGGTCCACGGGCTTCGTCCCGTCCGCTAGGCCGTGTCGTTTCACGCGGAGCGCGCGCCTCGCATCCGAGGACTGAAGGAAGAAATCGACGAGCCCCCACTTCGCGAACGGGTTCCGGGTCAGCGTGAGCGCCTTGTCGACCGTGAACCACGCGTCGTCTTCGATTTCGTCCGGTTTAAGGCGAAACTCTTCCGAAGCCAGGTGGCCCCTGTAGACGAACCCGAGCGTGTACGCGGGTTTCCCGGGGAAGCCGGAGACGTAGACGTTTAGGAGGCCGTCGAGGACGATTCGGACGCCAATCTCCTCCCTCGCCTCTCGCTCGACCGCGGCTTGCGGGCTCTCCCCGTAGTCCATGAAACCGCCGGGCACGTTCCAATGGCCCTTGGAGAAACCGCGGACGGCCTTCACCATCAGGACTCGCGGCCCCTTGGACACGATGACCTCCGACACGCAGCGGATGAGCGTCGTGTAGATTGCGCGCTTCACCAGAGGGTCGACGTCGCTCCGCTCGAAGATCGCGTCCCGCCCGAGCCACTCTTCCGGATGATGGTCGATGAGCGGTTTCTGCCGCACGATGCGATCCGAACCGAAGTCCATTACCCCGTTCGGCTCGGTTGGAAACGGAAGCGTCTCATCCGTGCGGGGAAACCGGAGCTTCCCGTGATCGCGGACGAGGTAAACTTGTCCGTCCGTCTCGATGTACGCGTACTCGCGGTTGCCCCGCTGCGCCATTCCTTCCGTGTCCATGACCCTGGTCTGTATTAATGCCTCGCGGAAACGACGATTCGCCGCGGGAAATGAAACAGGACGACTTGGGACCGCCGCGGATCTACGCGCGCACCTTCAGGGCGACGGACACCCCATCCCGGAGCGGCACGATCGAGGCGATCATCCGCGGGTCTTTCGCGAGTCGCTCGTTGTACGTCCGGATGGCCTGAGTCTCCTTGGAACGATCCTTCTGCGCGACCTTGCCTTTCCAGAGGACATTGTCCGTCACCAGGAGGCCGCCGACCCGCACGCGCTCGATGCACGGGTCGAGGACCGCGGGATACCCGGCCTTGTCGATGTCGTTGAAGATGAAGTCGAACGGGCCCTTGACATCCTTGAGGATTTCCCCGGCGTTGCCGACGAGGATCTTCACCTTCGATCCCACGCCGGTTTTCTCGAGGTTCTTGCGAGCGATTGTCGCCGTCTCCGGATTGTGCTCGACGGTCACGAGCTGGCCGCCGTTCGGGAGCGCGCGAGCGAGCCAGGTGCCCGAATACCCGATCGCGGTACCCAACTCGAGAATCCGCTCGGCGCGAATCGACCGCGCCAGGATGTGGAGGAAGCTCCCCTCCGCTGCCGCGACGATGGGCCAGCCTTCGTCCATCCCTTGTTTTTCGACGGCCCGCAATGCCGCGTCTCCCCGGTTCGCGAGCCCGTCGATGTATGTGTCAATCTCCTCGTACACGATTCCGCGAGGCACTCCGACCACCAGCGGCTCCGAGCGTCGTCCCCGTCCTTGAACCTTCTGTGAGGGTTGACAAATGCTTATCCCGCCGGAACCGCAATGAAGACGCGGGATGGGTCATGTGCAAGCTCACGAAGACCGACAGCGCCGTCCTCTCCTGGTATCTCGAAACCCAATACGTGAATGAGGTCACGGCGCGGGGCTACGCGGTCGCCCCGAACCTCGATGTGCCCTTGCCTTCGCGATCGAAGCTCACTCATTGAGCGGCGACTGCATCGGCGTCCGCGAAATCCCGTCGAGCTCGTCCGCGCGACGCTCCATCTTCGCCGCTTTCTGGACGAGATGACGGGCGCGGTCCTCGAGTCGATTCGATTTCATCCGGGCCCTTGCGGCCTTGTGGCGTAGCTTCGCCGCCTTCGTGCGGTCGCGTAACTCGTGCTCCGGCGCCCGGGGACGCGGGGACGGCGGGAAAACCGGCCGCTCGGTCTGAGGGGAAAGCGAGGGCGCGCCTTCGTCGCTCGGCTCCATGGCCCGCGAACGCTTCGAAGCGGGATAAGAGTTGTGGGGTCCGTCTCACAACACGAAAATACCGGCCTTCCATTCGGTCCGGTCTGTGAAGGTGTACGTCGAGGCGTACGGCTGTACGCAGAACTACGGGGAAGCGCGCCTCATGCAGGAGGCCCTCGTCGGGAGTGGCCATACGCTCACCGCATCGGAGGGAGACGCGGACGCCCACGTATTGGTGACGTGCACCGTAATCGAGACGACAGAGCGGAAGATGGTCCGCCGCATGGCTGAGCTCGCGTCGTACGAGAAGCCCCTCGTCGTCGCGGGCTGTATGGCGGCGGCGCAGCGGGACCGCGTCCGAGCGATCGTCCCGCGGGCGAAGCTCCTGCCGCCGAGGAAATGGCCTCAGATCGTGGAACTCCTCGATGCCGGAACGGCCTGCGGCGACCGCGCTGCGGAAACCGAATCCGAGGGGTTCGGATGGCACGACGCGATCGTGCCGATCGCGCAGGGATGCGCGGGGCGGTGCACGTACTGCATCACCCGCGTGGCCCGTGGACGCGTCGCCTCGCTTCCGACCGACGCCATCGTGGCCCAGGTCCGCCGGCACGTGGACCGCGGACTGCGGGAGATCAAGCTCACGGGCCAAGACACCGCGGCGTACGGCGTCGACATCGGAACCACCCTTGCCGAACTCCTCCAGGCCGTCGAAGAAATCCCATCCGAGTTCCGGACTCGAGTCGGCATGGCGGACCCGTTGACCGTCTATCCGATCGTTGACGAACTCGTCCGGGCATATGCGTCGGAGAAGGTCTTCAAGTTCTTGCACCTCCCGGTGCAGAGCGGATCCGATCGGATTTTGGAGGCGATGCGCCGGGAGTACTCCGTCGCCCAATTTGAGGAGATCGTCCACAGGTTTCGCCACGCGTACCCGGAGCTCTCGCTCTCGACGGACGTCATCGTCGGTTTTCCCGGCGAGACCGAGGACGAGTTCGAGGCGACGATGGACCTCGTCCGTCGCGTGCGCCCCGACATCGTCAACGTGACGCGATTCTCCGCACGCAGCGGCACGCCCGCCGCGAATATGGAGAACCAAATCGTCGGCTGGCGGGTCAAGGAGCGATCTCGCCGCCTCACTCGACTTCGGTTCGAGATCGCCCAAGAGCTCCACGATCGGCTCGTCGGACGCGAATACACCGTGCTCGTCACGGAGCCCGGCAAGGCGGGAACGGTGCTTGCGCGAACGCCCGAGTACCGGCAAGTCGTCCTTCCGGAGGCGGCGTCGCTCGGGGAATTTGTTACGGTTGGGATTGACGGCGCTACGCCGACCGACCTTCGCGGTCACGTCAAATCGACCGAAGGCCACGCGCAAGCCGCTTTATAGCCCGCCGCAAATGCTCGCTCGCAGCCCCGTGGTGTAGCGGTCAAGCATTCGGGTCTTTGGAACCCGCGACGGCAGTTCGAATCTGCCCGGGGCTATCCGCATGAAGGCCCGCGCGCGCCTCACACTCGCCTTCGAAGACGCCGCCACCGCAGCGGCCATCGCCGCCTCGGTCTCTCTCGACGACGACGGGTTCATCCGCACCGCGAGGCGCGGGCGCACGATCACCGCGGAGGCGACCGCGGAGAACCCGATGAGCCTGCTCCACACCCTCGATGACTACCTCGCCTGTATCAGCGTGGCGGAGCGGACGACGGCGGAGACACGCCCTCGCGCACGCGCGCGGCGACGCCGCGCTTGAAGACGAGCATCTCGCGGCGGTTCATCGTGGCCTGGGCGACCGCACACAGCTCATTGTCGGGCGACACGACGAGGGCTTCGTCCCCCGGACGGATCTCGGGATCGGCATCCCGGACGAACTTTGCGAACACGTTCTTCCCCTCGCGCACAAAAGGGACCGCGTCCGGATCGACGACGACCCGGAGTTTCGGCATGGAGAACGCTTTCCATAGGCGACGCGCGCCCGCAGCCTTCAACGTGAACCAGCCGTCCTCCGCCCGCAACGAGAGCACGTGCTCTCCATCGACGCGGACATTGCGGACTTTCCCTGTGTTCTGTGAAACGATGTAGGAGACAGTTCCGCCGAGTAGGGCATTCGCAGCGCCCCGACCGAACTGCAAGTCCGCCGTCGCATGGACCCGCAATGCGTGCCAGTCGACCGTGCGTCCACCGGGTGCGCGAGAGCGGAGCTCGTCCAACGTACGCGGATCTTCCCAGAGGAGGCCGAACGGGTAGCCGGCTCCTGCGGCCCATTCGCGAAAGAAGACCTCGGCCGCCTCGAGCGCCTCGAGCTCGATCCCCTCGGGGACGATCGATTGCGACAGAGGCCAGACATGGTCGAGTTCGAGCGGGACGGGACCCCAGATCGACTTCACCGCGACGTGCACGTTCGCCGTCGTGAGGACGCGCTCGACGACCGACGCGTACCGTTCGCTGTACGGCCGGTCCCCTTCGGGGAGGACGAGGAGGCCCTTTGCGGGCGGCGCGGCGTAGCGATGGATGACGCGCTGCCGGAGCCGGTGGAGGATTGGGCGGTGGGCTGTCTCCGGGCCGACGTAGTACATCGCTCCGGGCCGCGAGAGTGGCTCGAACTCCTCGAGGAATTCGTTGTGTTGACGAAGATCCTTGACGGCGTCGAGGAGCGCGGGATGGGCCCGGCCGCGCCGCTCAACGAGTTCCCACAGACTCCCGTCCGCGATCGCGCGCCGAACGTCGCGGATCGCGCCGAAGCATACGTGCAGGTTGTGCTCCGCGAGGAGCCGCTCGCTCGCGGCGATCTCCTGGATCGGGTGCGCGACGCAGACCGGGCAGAGGCAGCCGCTCTCGCGGACCTCGGCAACGTGCCGGGTCCCTTCCGGAAAGAGCATTCGGCCGTCCCGTGCGTACTTCGCGTAGGAAGCGGAGTCGAACAGGTCGCAGCCCAAGAGCACCGCGAGGGGAAAGACGAGCGGATGGCCGGCGCCGAACAGGTGGACGGGCTTCGAGGGGTCGAGGCCTTGCTTCGACGCGACGATCACGCGGACGAGGTCGCGGAAGCGGTATGACTCCAGCAGAGGCACGACCCCACCGATCGCGCACACGCTGACGCCGAGCGCCGAGACGTCCCGCGCGCATTGCTCCCGCAGGTCGGCGTGCAGGCCGCCCTGGACCGCGCCGACGAGGGCCATCTCGCCGCGAATCGAATCGGCCTCCTTCGCGCGTCGGATCGTTTCCTCGACATCTGCCGCGGCCCTCGCATGATCGTGGAACGGCTCGGAGAACGGGTCGAGCATCGTCCCGAGGTCCGCGCCGATCTCTTTCTGAAAGCCGATAACCTCGGCGTTCGTGACGTCCACGTCCCCGTAGACGTGAGACTGGAACGCCCCGGAGTCCGTCATGACAGCCCCGGGGAAACCAAGGAAGCGGTGGACGCCGTCCCGGAGAACCGCCTCGCGGTCCGGGGACTTGCCAAGGATATACGCATTCGTGATCAGGATCTCCGCACGGAATCGGTCCGCGAGGTCCTTCGCCGGAATGATCGGGCGGTTCGGGTTGACGACGGGCAGGAGCACCGGGGTCGATACGGATCCGTGCGCGGTCTCCATCCGACCGATCCGTGCGAGTCCGTCGCGCTCCCGGATCTCGAACACGCGCGGCCATCAGACCGCCGCGAATAAGGCTTTTCCGCGGCTCCGCGGACCTCTCCGCAAGGGCTTTCTGCGGCGCGCAATTCCGATGGCGAGGATGCTGCGCGAAACGTTCGTCCATGTCCCGGGCGTCGGCTACCGGACCGAAGAACGGCTGTGGCGGATGGGGATCCGCACGTGGGACGACTTTTCGGCGGCCGGACGGCCACGACGGCTCTCCCTCAAACTCGGGCGCCGGATTGAGGACGAGCTCGCGCGGTCCTCGGAGGCGCTGCACCGCGGGCGGCACCGGTACTTCGCGAGAGGCCTCTCACCACGCGACCATTGGCGGGCGTGGCGCGAGTTCCGGCACGCAATCGCGTTCCTCGACATCGAGACGACGGGCCTCTCGATCGGCCGGGATGCGATCACCGTGGTCGGGGTGTTCGACGGCACGCGGAAACGCTCCTTTGTCCAAGGGGACAACCTCGAAGACCTCCCCGCCGCGATGGCTCGAGCGAAACTCCTCGTCACGTTCAACGGCGCACGGTTCGACGTCCCGTTCCTCCGGAAGGCATTTCCGCGGATGGCGTTGGACCAGATCCATCTCGACCTGCTCCATCCGCTGCGGCGCCTCGGATTCGTCGGCGGCCTCAAGGCGATCGAGTCCCAAGTCGGAATTTTGCGGAGTGAAGAGACTTCGGGCCTTGCGGGGTTCGACGCGGTCCGACTGTGGCACGCGTACGACGCGGGCGACGACGACGCCCTGGATCTCCTGCTCGAATACAACATGGAGGATGTCGTGAACCTCGAACCGCTCGCGGAGCTCGCCTACGAGGGACTCCGCTCCCTGTGCCTCGACGGCGGCTTCGTCACGGCGGATCGGCTGCCGCCTCCTCGCTAGCGGGCACGGCCTCGATACCGGTCCGCGGGGTACTTCGCCTCGTCCTTCTTGAGCTTCGCGAGGACCGCATCGGACAAATCGACCTCGAGGACATCCGCGAGGCTCACGCCATAAATCACGACGTCCGCGAGTTCCTCCGCGATCGCGGACCGATCCTCGGAAGACAGCGTCGCCGCCGGAGCCGGGTCCCGCCAAAGGAACCGCTCGAGGAGCTCCGATGCCTCGACCGAAATCGCGATAGCCAGATCCTTCGGGAGGTGGAACCGCTCCCAATCCCGTTCGCGGACGAACCGCCGCACCGCCGTCCGCAAAGCGCCGACCGTTGTGGTCCCGTCAACCATGGGACCGAATGAGGGCCGCGCCTACAAAGCCCTACGCTACCGACGGGTCTCGGAGGTTTACGACTTGTTCCGCGACCTCGTTCTCCGCGGGCACAACGCCGGCGGAACCGAGCTCGACCCGCGCCCGGAGCTTGCCGTCCTCGAAGGCAATCCGAACGGAGCGGAGGCGAGACCGGTAGAGTTGCAGGCCTTTCCCGTTCCGGGAAGGGAGCGCCGCCTCCACGTACACGAGGCCGAGCCCCTCGAGTTCCTTGATCCGGCGGTAACACGCCGCGATTGGGATCGCGAACCGGCGACTGATGTCCAACGCGGAGACGGGATGGTCGAAGGTCCCCAGAAGGATCCGCGCCGAATACTCGTCCATGATGGTTTGGCTCACCTGAAGTGCTTGCATGGCTCATTCCCCCTTGAGCGCGAGGATCCGCGCGACAAGGCCCGTGATCTCGTCCGCCTCAAACGGCTTGTTCAGGTAGCCGATCGCTCCGCGGCGGACGCTCTCGATTTCCGAGAAGCTGTCCCCGAAGGCGGTCATCAGGACCGCCCGCATGCCCGGCTTCGTCCGGCGGGCCGATTCGATCAGCTCGACCCCGTTCGGACCCGGCATCCGGTAGTCCGTGAGGAGCAGGTCCACCTCGTGCGCCGAAAGTTTCTCCATCGCCTCGACCGCATTCCCGGCGGTGAGGACGGAGTAGCCAACAACTTCGAACAGCTCCGCGAGATTCTCCCGCACCCCCTCGTCGTCATCGACGACAAGAATGCAGGCGTCCCCCTCTTTGACCTCTGGCGACAGGCTAATCATCGTCCCTCCCGATATTGATGGGGAGCGGGGATTATATAGCGGCCAGTTGAGGCCAGTTGACAAGCCGACGTCGGGCGCGGACGGAAACGCGTTTACGACTTTGATACCAGGAGGGAGGGGTGCCCGCGCTCTGAAAGGGCACGCACCACCTGCCACGCGCGCTGTCCCGCCTCCGTGACTGCGTAGTGGCCGGCATCGACTTTCGCGAGGAGCCCGTCGGATTGGAGCTTCTGCAAGTGGAACGAGAGCTTCGACGAGGAGTCGACGAAGTTCTTCTTGAGGATCGCCGAGTACGCGACGGGACCGGAGGCCGAGACGTATCCCACGACGGCCCGACGAATCGGATTGGCGAGGGATTCGAGCATGCCCTGGAGGCCTTCCGACGGCGCGTTCGCGTCGACGTCCCGCTGCACCTCCGCCGCGAGCGCCCGATCCGGGGCGGCCAGCACGAGGACGCCCCCTTTGCCGCCGCACTTTCCACTCACATGGCGGACCCAAGCCCGCATGTCCCCGATCCCATGGAGCGATTCGAGCAGACCAAGGTCCGCGGCATAGACGACGGGGCGCTCGGCCTGGAGCACGTGCGCGTCGATCGCGGCATTCAGCTGGTACAACTGCGCCGGCGCAAACACGTCAGGCGGTCGCCCCTCCTCGGCGATGCGGAGGACGCGGGTCGCCCCGCCCGGCGCGGTGGCTCGCGGGCCAATGACCGCGAAAAGCACGTTCCGGGATGCGGCATCGGCGAGGACGCGCGATATCGTCGCGTCACCTGGGGTGGAACCGAGCATCGCCCGGGTCCGCAGCTCCTCGTCAACCGTCCGGAGGGTGCGCTGAAGGGCTTCGACTTCGTACGGCTTCTCGACGAAATCGATCGCGCCGGCTTTCATCGCCTCGACGGCGGCGTCGATCGTGCCCTGGCCGGTGACCATGACCACCGCCGTCTCAGGACGGACAACCCGAAGGCGATGGAGGACGTCCAAGCCGGACGCCTTCGGCATCTTCAAATCGAGAAGGGCCACATCGAACGATTCCTGTTCGACGGCTCGCAGGGCCTCGCCGCCGTCCGCCGCGGCGACAACCTCGTGACCGTCTTCGAGGAGGATCCCCGCGAGCTCGCTTCGCAGGGTTTCGTCGTCATCGGCGATCAGGATCCTCATCCGATCGGTCCCCTCGGGGCAACAGGACCGTGAAGGTCGATCCTTTCCCCGGCTCCGACGTCACTTCGATCGTTCCCCCATGGTTCGCCACGATGTACTTCGAGAGCGGGAGGCCGAGGCCCAGCCCCTGGCGACGCGCCTTCGTCGTGAAGAAGGGGTCGAAGGCGTGAGACAACACCTCCGGCGTCATCCCGGTCCCCGTGTCCACGACGACGATCGCGTGGAATCCCGGCCGCTTCTCGAGGCGGACTCGGACGGCGCCGCGATTCGTCGCGTCGATCGCATTCCGCACAAGATTCATCACGACCTCTTGAAGTTGCAGGGGGTCCGCCTTCACCGGGACGGCGACGTCTCCGAGGTCGACCTCGAAGGCCACGCCCGTTTTCCGGAGGCGTCGGACTTCGTCAATCGCCGTCTCGACGATTGATCGGAGGTCGGCGTCGATCGTGACGGGTCGGCTGCGGGACAAGCCCACGAGCTCCCGAATAATCTCCGCGGCCCGACGCCGCTCCTCGTGGATCTTCTCGAGCTTCTCCGTTATCGAACCGTCTTTCACCCGCCGCGCGACCGCGTCTGTCAGGAGGGATATGTTCGTGAAAGGCGTATTCAGCTCATGGGCGATGAACCCGGCGAGCTGGGCCAGCGTGGCGAGCCGCTCGGACTCGAGGAGCCGTTCCGTCGAAGCTTTGAGCGCGGCTTCGGCGGCCTTCCGCTCCGTGATGTCGCGGACCACCATGACGACTTGGTCGTTGATCAGCGGGAGGATCCGAGCCTCGAACTCCTTCCGGCCCGACGGGACCTCAAGCGAATATTCCATCGTCACGAGCCCGTTCGTCTCGAGCACTTTCCGCATCGCTCGCGCGAACGGGTCCCCCACGTTTTTCGGCAGGACTTCGTGGATCCGCCGCCCGATGAAGGACTCCGGGGGAACGTAGAGGTCGGCGTACCGGCCCGCGTGGTATCCGAGGATCGTCCCGTCGGCGGAGAGGCGGAAGTACAGGTCCGGGACGGCGCGGAAGATCGCCTCGAGCTCGGATGAGGTCTGGAGGAAGCTTTCGTGCGTGCGCTTTCGCTCGATCGCCATCGCGACCTGCTCGGAGACGAAGTTGAGGACGGCCTTGTCTTCCTCGACGAACCGGACGCCCTCCTTGTAGCTCTGGACCACAATCACGCCGATCACCTTGCCTTGGCTGGCGAGCGGGGCGCCGACCCAGTCGACGGAAGGCGGCCCGACGAGTTCGACTTCGCCGGTCCGAGCGAGGTCCTCGAAGACGGGCGGAGAGGCGAGCAGGGGCCGGCCGGTCCGGAGGACGTATTCGGTGAGACCGCGGCCGAGCTTCTGCGGCGGCGGAGGGGCTTCGGCCTCGTCGACGAAATACGGGAAGCTCAGGGTCTTCGTCCGGTCTTCGTAGAGGGCGATGTAGAAGTTGGTCGCGGGCATGAGCCCGCCAATGACCTTGTGGATGTGCCGATACAGTTCCTGGAGGTCCTTCGCGGAATTCGCGGCTTCGGAGATCTTGTAGACGGCGGACTGGATCGCCTCCGCCTTCCGCTGTCTCGTGACATCCATCGTGGATCCGATCATGCGCACGGGATGTCCGGAGGGGTCGTGGAGCACGTAGCCACGGTCCACGACGGTCGCGTACGTTCCGTCCTTGCGCCGGAACCGGTATTCCGCGTTCCAGGCGGAACCACCGCTCTGGATGAGCCCTTGGATTCCCTCCGCGATCCGCCCGCGATCCTCCGGATGGAGGTGCTCCTCCCACCATGCGCCGGTGGGCTCGACATCTTCGGCGCGGTATCCGAACGCGGCCGCCAGGTTCTCGTTGATCCACATGCCGTCCGTCTGGAGGTCCCAGTCCCACACGACGTCGTTCGTCGCGCGCCCGACGAGCAGGAAACGCTGCTCGCTCCGGCGCAAGCTTTCCTCCGTCCGAGTGCGCTCCGAGACATCGAGGGCGACGCCAATCGTCCCGAGGATCCCGCCGTCGCCTGAACGGAGCGGTTCGATGTGCACGTCGTACGACCGGCCGTGCCATTCGATCTGCGTCGCGACGCTCTCGCCGAGGAGGGCCCGGCGGTGCGCCGCGATCGGCTCCATGTCGTCGTCTCGGACGTTGAAGTATTCGTATAGCGTGAGGCCGCGCTCCTGGCCTTGAGGCAACTCCAGGGCTTGGAGGCCCGCCCCCATCGCGGATGTGACCCGCAGGTCTTGATCCGTGCTCCACAGGAGGAGGGGCGCCTGCTCGAGGACCATCCTCAAGCGGGCCTGGCTCTGGGAGAGCCGTTCTTCGACCGTCTTCCGTTCCGTGACGACCTGGGCCCGGACCTGCTCCGTCTCGATGAGCCGCTTCCGGTTCCGAGCCTCTTCGACATGCTCCCACACGATCGCGGGCAGGAGCTCGTTGTACCGCGGCGTCTTCACGATGTAGGATTGGGCGCCGGACTCCATCGCCTGCAACGCCGCTTCCTCGCCATCCGGCGTCACGACGAAGATGACGGGGGTTCCGGGAAGGCGCCCCGCAAGGGCCCGCAGCAGCTCGATCCCGCTGCCGTCGCGCAGCTTGCTGGCGATGACGATCGCGTCGAAATAGTACGCGAGGGCGAGCTGCAGCCCTTGCCGACGGGACGCTGCGGTGCGGACGATCCACTTCCGACGGGTGAGGGCCGCGACGCTGAGGATCTGGTGCTCCTCGTTCCCGTCAATCACGAGGACGGCAACGGGGGCTCCGCTGCTCGCCCCCGTGACCTCGGAGGGTGTCGTCTGGGCCATGGCAGATCGGTGGGCGCCTGAACCGACGCGGGGGGGCCCCGCGCGGACGTCGTACGATTTTCCCGGCCGGTATAAAGGCCTAGCGGGGAGATTCGCGGTTTCGTCACTGACCGCTCCGGGTTGACGCCCGTTCTCGAGATTCCCCGCTACGTCACGATGTCCCCGTGACGGCGCGGGCGACCTCGAACGAGCCGTCGTCGAAAGAGAGGGCGTAGTAGCCGGTGTCGTGTTTCGTCGCACGCATCTTGACGACTCGGAGTCGCCTTTGCACATAGAGGTCGGAGGTCGGGTGCATCTCGAGCGCGATGATTCCATCCGCGAGGTACGCCTCCTCGGCGGGCGCGTGACCGGTCCCGAGTTCCAACGGCTTCTCCGAGATGAGGAACGTCAGCGGCCCGAGATCTCGTAACCACTCGAAGAGGAAGTACAGTTCGGCCCGGGGGTCCTGCATCTTCGCCATCGTCTCGAGGACGTCGAGCGAGTCGACGACGAGGACGGAGACCGCGTCGGTTTTCATCACGTTGTTGCAGTACATCTTGAACAGGTCGAGCCACGAGCCGCGGCCCTGGAGATAGCTGAGGTTCTTGCGGATGTTGCCCATGTCGAGCGTCGTGATGTGCTGCGCGGCGCGCGCGTCGGTCATGCCCATCGAGGCCATGTGCTCGAGCGTGAGGTCCTTGCCCTGTTCCAACGTGAAGTACGCGGACTTGCGGCCTTCCTGCAACGCGTTCTGGTACAGGATCGAGTACGTGAGCGAGGACTTCATCGTCCCGGGCGCGCCGCTCACGAGGACGACGTAGCCTTCCGGAACGCCTCCCGCAAGGACTTCGTCGAAGCCGCGCACGTACGTCTTGATGCGATTCCGGTCCGTGGGAGATCCTCCGGACCCGCACGTATGCGCCGACCCGTCTAAGCCTTTTCCTCCGGAGAAGATCGTCCGCACAATCTTCAAATAGACTCCGGCCGCTGGGCCGCGCGTTGCCGGACGATGTCCTCGGCGCGATCGTCGCGACGGCCCGCGTCATCGGCGCGCTCGTGCTCTTGTTCTTCCTGCCCGGGTACCTGTTGATCAACGCGCTGTACCCGCGAAACGGCGAGTTGGACCGGGAATACGACACCCTGTATCGGCTCACCCTCGGATTCGTCCTGTCGATCGCCGTCACCGTGTTTTGGGCGTTCTTCCTGAATTCGTTAGGCGTGAACGCGTCGGGGTTCGGGGATGTGACCGCGCCGAACATCGCGGCCGGGCTGATCGGACTGTCGGTCGTGTTCTTCGTCCTGGGGTGGTGGCGCGGCGCATATCCGTGGATGGTCCGCGTCCATCCCTCGCTCGCGCGGCTTCCGAAACCGGGACCCGGCGAGCTTCTTGCCGAGGAGGAGCGAGACCATCGGGTCCGGATTAAACTCCAAGAACTCGCGGAGCGGCGGGAAGCCCTCCGGCGGTCGATCAAGGACGCGGAGCGGCGGATGCGCCTCCAGTCCACGGAGGCGAAGTCGTACTACGAGACCGTCCGAGACAAGTCTCGAGCGGAGCTGAAAACCCTCGAAGCCGAACTCCGAAAGCTCGAGGAGGAACGGGCCGCGGAGCTGTATTGACGGGTCAGGGCATGAAGTTCAAGCTCGTCATCGCGGTGCGGTCGGACCTCGAATTGTCCCGGGGTAAGCTCGCGGTCCAGGTCGCCCACGCCGCCGTGATGGCGGCGCTCGAGGCGAAGGCGCATCACCGGAAGTGGTTCGCCGATTGGGTCGCCGAAGGCCAGAAGAAAGTCGTCGTGAACGGCGGCACCCTCGCGGACCTGCGGGCCCTCCAAGCGAAAGCTCGTTCGATGCACGTGCCCACCGCCCTCGTGGAAGATGCCGGGCTCACGGAGCTCCCGCCCGGGACCGTCACGTGCCTCGGAGTCGGGCCGGGGCCCGCCCCGATCGTGGACCAGGTCACGGGCCGCCTGAAGCTGATCTGACGATGAAAGCGAAGTCGCGGTTCCTCGGGATCGACGACGCACCGTTCCGTTTCTCGGATGAATCGGTCCCGGTGGTCGGGGTCGTCGTGCAGGCGCCATCGTACATCGAAGGGGTCCTGACGACTCTCGCGGAGGTCGACGGACACGACGCGACCGATCGGATCGCCTCGATGGTGCGCGGCTCGCGGTATCGCGCCGGGCTCGCGATGGTCTTCATCGACGGGACCGCGGTCGGCGGCTTCAATATGATCGACGTCGACGTCCTGCGTGAAGCGGTCGGGCGCCCAATCATCACGGTTACGCGCCGGAAGCCGGATCTCGTCGCGATCGAGACCGCGCTAAGACGACGGTTTGACGACTGGGACGAGCGGCTGGCGCTGATCCGACGCCACCCGGTCGAAGCGATCCGAACGCGCGCCGGCACGGTGTGGGTCACGTATGTCGGGGGGAAACGGGCCGATGTCCAGGAGGCGCTCTCGCTGACGACCATCCGCGGCGTGCTCCCGGAGCCCCTCCGGGTGGCCCACCTGATCGCCGCCGGAATCGTTCGCGGGGAGTCCCGGGGACGCGCGTGAGGACGTCGATCGACCCCAAGACTCACTTGATCGGAAAACGCAAGAGGGCGGCGATGCCTCCCAACGCCTCGAGCTTCTGGCCCGCTTCGTGATGTCGGCTGACGAGGACGACCGTTCCCCGAGCCGACTCGGCAGCCCGCATCATCTCCTCAATCCCGGGATCGCGGACGACGGCGTCGCTTACCAAGAGCGTCTCGACCGCTCCGGCGTCGACGGCCTCGCCGACCTCCGCGGGACCGTACGCGCACGGGTTGTCCGTCGCAATCGCTTCGAGGAGCCGCTCGACGAGTCGCGTCTCGTAGCCGACCCGACTATCTCCGAAGACCTTCGCGCCGACGCCGGCCTTCAGCGCCTCGTGGATCCCTTGCATCCCCGCGTGGGCCGTGCCATGGCTGTGGACCTTCGACGCGAGGCCGGCGTCACGGGCTTTCAGAAACTCGAGGAACGCGTCCCGGGTGAACCCCGGCCCAACGACGACGAGCGCCTCGCCGATCGCGGTCATCCGGAGCTTCGTGAGGATGTCGTCGAAAAAGACGGACCGGGCGTCCCCGGACGGGAACATTTTCCCATGGCCGGGCGCGCGAATCGTGGCGAGCTCGTGCACCCCATATTGACGGAGCTGCGCGACGAGGGCTTCCTCGTCATCGAGGGAGAGGAATGCGACGAGCGGCTTCTGGGCGGCGGCGACCGCTTCGTCGATCCGCCGCAATTCGTGCGGCCTCCACGTCTTGATGACGGACAAGACATCGTCCACCGCGACGTTCAACGTGTGATGCCGTCCGAGGTCCTGAGGTCCGTCGACGATGACCCCCGTCAGACGGAGCCGGTCGGAGAAGGGCTGGAACTCGACACCTTCCACGCGGATCGTGAGGGTGACACGGACTTTCTCGCCCCGCTCCGGGCGGACCTTGTCCGTCTTCACCTCTTCGCGGCGGTACGTAGAGGCGCGTACGGAATCTCCGGGGAGGACCAAGTTATGGAGATGCCACAGATCATCCGCGTTTTCCACCCGGACCTTGATCTCTCCGGTCTTCGGATCACGGTGGAGCACGCGCATGCCGTGGAGGCGATGGAGTCGGATCTTATTTCTGCGTATTGCGACATGAAGCTCCGTAAACATGTTTACGGCACATGGCGCTGCGAGGCGCGTCGCCGGAAGGCCTCGATTTCGCCGAATGCCATGGAGACCTGCGCCATGGTCACGATAGCACCGAGGCCGCGGAGCTTCGCCGCAAGCTCGGTCGCAATCGACCGTGGCATCACGAACACCGACTGACCAATCCACACGACCTCAGGCCGGTGGATGTATGGCGTCGGGGAGTCGCGGCCTGCGTCTTTCCGCCCGAAGATGAGATGCGCCACATGGGAAGCCGCAGAGCGGTTGATCGCCGATACGTCGTACGAAAGCAGGACCAGCGTTGCCGGTGTCTGTTTGTGGGATAGGGACTGGGGCATCAAACCTCCATAAAGACAGCTATATTATAAGTACTCACTGGAGGGGAAGGTGAAAATACTCAAGGGGGCTGCGCACGCCGGTCCGCGGGTTCGAGGACACTGTAAACATGTTTACAGCGGTTCCAGGCCCGCCATCCCGCATCTGCGGTCCACGAAAACAGCCCTATTTCAGCACGCCGTATCCGATGAGCCGCCATTTCCCGCCGATTCGACGGGAGACCGCGACGCGCTGACCGGGCTCGGCGACGACGGGGATCTTCAGAGCCATGTCGGCCCGATTCTCCCGCGCCGACGTCACGACGCCGACCGTCGTCGCGGTCCCGACGGACACCATCAGCGGTTCCGAAGTCTTGATGCCCTCGACTTTCAGCTCCTCCGGGACCCCGACGACCCGCTCGAGCAGATTGACCTCGACGGACATCTTCATCAGGATCTCCGGCAACGAACCCGGCGGCGCGACGACCCGGCCGACGAGGCCGTCTGCCTTCGTGAGCACCGGATCGAGGTTCGTCCCGATCGCGATCAGCCCGCCGGGACGGACCTCCTTCCGCGTGGACCCGCCCGTGTGCAGGGACCGGATCGTCGTCGTGAGGTTCTTCCATTCCGTCTTGTTCCCGAGCGTCATCTGGCGCCCGGGCGAGATCTCGATCTCCTCCCCGACCTTCATCCGGCCCTGCATCAAGCTCCCACCCAACACGCCGCCGACGATCTTCTCGGGCCCGATCCCGGGCTGGTTCACGTCGAACGAGCGGGCCACGTACATCTTCGCGGGCTTCGACTCCTCGCGGGGCCTCGTCGGGATGACTTTCTGAATCATCATCATCAGGACGTCGAGGTTCACATCGTGGTGGGCCGACACCGGGACGATCGGCGCGCCCTGCGCGACGGTCCCCTTGGTGAACGCCTCGATCTGGCGGTAGTTCTCCTCCGCCTCCTTCGGGTCCACGATATCGATCTTGTTCTGCACGATCACGATCTTGTCGACGCCGATGATCCCGAGGGCCATCAGGTGCTCCTTCGTTTGGGGCTGCGGGACGTCTTCGTTCGCCGCGATCACGAGGAGCGCGCCGTCCATGATCGCCGCGCCGCTGAGCATCGTGGCCATGAGCGTCTCGTGGCCGGGCGAGTCGACGAACGACACGATCCGCCGCAACTCGCCTTTCACGTTGTGCGTCTTGCACATCTCGGTGTTCTGATAACACGCGGGCTCCGGCTCCTTCGGACACTTGTAGATCGCCATGTCCGCGTAGCCGAGGCGGATCGAGATGCCCCGCTTGATCTCCTCGCTGTGACGGTCCGTGCGTTCGCCGGTGAGCCGCTCCGTGAGCGTCGACTTCCCATGGTCCACGTGGCCGACCACGCCGATGTTGACCTCCGGCTGGCCGGGAACTTTCATCGCGCCTGCTCCTGCCACGCGTCCTCGATCGACTTCGGCCCGCGCACGACGATCTTCAGGTTCAGCTGCAAGATGTCCGGCGAGACCGTGTTCCCGCGGACGGTCTTCTTCTTCCGCATCCCCGACCGGACGGGGTGGAAGCCGACGCCGCCGCTCACGAGGAGGCGCTTCCGCCGGGGTCCGGGCAGGTCGGAGCGCATCGGGAACCCGTCCTTGTCGCTGCCGCCCGTGATCTGGAGCTTGTAGCCCGGCAAGCCAACGTACAAGCCGTCGAGGTCCTCTCCGATTTTCTTGCCGATGAGGGCGTTCGCATAGTGTCCGCTGATGTCCCGTTTGTACGCCTTGCCCGTCTTCGGGTCCGCGATGACCGCCTTGAACTCCGCCATGGGCTCTCCTGAGTGAGAGATGCGCCCATACGGGGCCTTCATAAAAGGGTTCCGCCACAGGCCGCGTCGGCTCGGACGTAACCGTCCTCCCGAGATTTCTCAGGACCTGAAGCGAGTCAAGACGCGACGCGATCGCCTATCCCAAGTCCGGGAACAGGC
>VBMG01000105.1 GCA_005878485.1 Methanobacteriota archaeon
AGAATCCTGCGCCGAAGAGGGCGAAAGGTAGGTAGAAGTAAATCAAGCTGCGATCAAACTGAGGGACAAAGAGAATGAACGGCACGCCGACGAGGAAGGAGAGCCCGAGGGCTCCGACGATCGTGAGAGCGAAACCTGCGAGGGGGTTGCGGACGGTCGGCATCGTCCCTCCGGACCCCGCCAAACCGTATGTGGGCCATTTCAACGTACCGATGCGGGTATCGGAGGCTGATAATCAGGCTTTGATGCCGCGATTCCTCCAATCGGGTTGACAAACGCTTCCGCGCGCAATCGAGCGAGGATGACTTGCGGATTCCCCATGGCTGAGCTCCCCGAACTCACCGAATACTCCCAGCGCAACGCGGCGCCACGCGCGCACGCGCGACCTAATAAAATTGTCACACATCGATATAAGTGGATGCCAACGGGACCGGAATCCGGCAGGCACATTCGAGAACCTCTTCGGCTCGCGACCGTTTACAAAAGAGCTTTATCGAAACGACCGGGATAGCGCAGCCGATCGGGATGGCTCTAACCCGCGAGAGCATTTACTCGAGCGTCGACGCCCTCCCGGAACCGCTCGAGCCAACGCGCGTAAAGAAGGTGCCAACCGGGATCGCGGACCTCGACAGCATCGTTGACGGGGGATTCCCGAGCGGCTCTACGATCCTGCTCCTGGGCGATGTGGGGGCGGGCATGCAGGAATACGTGTACACGGCCTCTGCGAAGACCTCCTTGGTGAACGAGCGCCCTCAAGCGCGGCACTATTACCTCGGCGATCATTGCGACCACTCCGAGCTTCCGAACCAGGTCTGTTACGTGACCTTCTCCCGTTCGAAAGAGATCATCCTGCAGGAGCTCGCAACGTCGTTCAACGGGGACTACTATCGCGCGTTCCGTGATCACACGGTCCTCAAGGACTTCTCAAGCCTGTACTTCCGCCACAGCGTCGTGCCGTCGGCCTGGACGCAAGAAGAAGAGGTCTTTGATCTCCCGTCCGGGAACATCTTGGAGCAACTCGTCACCTTCCTCGACGAGAACGCACGCGACTCAATGGTCGTGATCGACTCCATCACGGACCTCGCGGTCTCGGAGGTCGTCGAGATGCGGGACCTCGTGACGGCGATCAAGGGGTTACAGCGAGCGGCGAAGCGGTGGAACGGCCTCGTTTACCTCATGCTGACGCGGGGGATCCTGGAGAGGCGACACGAGCAACTCCTGATGGACAGCACAGACGGTTGCCTCGTGTTCGAGTGGCGGACCTCCCCCCGGTCGAGCACCCGCCAGCGGTACATGTACCTCGAGAAGTTCACGGGGGTCCTGCCGCACCTGCCGCGGGACAAGATCGCGCGGTTCCCGACGATGGTCTCTTCGAACCATGGGCTCGTCGTCGTGTTCATGGAACGGATCTCGTGAGGTGGGATCATCGTCGAGACGGAAGCCGCGTCGACACGAACGGACGCCGAGGACGTCCCGGCCGCGGAAGGCTTCGTCCTCACAGGGATTGATGGTCTCGACGAGATGCTCGGGCGTGGGGTGCCCTCGGGACACATCATCACGGTCCTCGGGTCGTTCGGGACCGGAAAGACCACGTTCGCACTCCAGTTCCTCATGCAAGGGTTGATCAACGGGGAGAAAGGCATCTTCATCTCGCTCGAAGAAGACACGGACTCCGTCGTCGCCAACGCGGCCTCGTTCGGTTGGGACCTCCCGAAGTTCATCAAGGAGAAGAGGCTCCACATTGTGAAGCTGGAGCCCGCGGACGCCAAGACGACCGTCACGCGAATCCGGTCCGAGCTTCCGGATTTCATCAAACGGATCGGCGCGTCCAGGGTCGCGATCGACTCGATCAGCCTCCTCAACATGTTGTTCGCGGATGACAAGGAGCGCCGGGAGAAGTTGTTCCTCCTGTGTAAGCAGCTCAAGTCGACGGGCGCCACGTGCGTCTTCACGGCCGAAGTGAAGGACGAAAACCCTCGGTCTTCGAGGGATGGCCTCGTGGAGTACGTCTCGGATGGGGTCATCGGCCTTCGCTTCAATGAGCGAGAGAATGGGGAGGTCCAGCTCGTCCTCCAAATCATAAAGATGCGACGACTCAAACACCCGCGGTCCGTGAAGCCGTACAGCATCACGGACCAAGGTCTCGCGGTCCACGGGGACATGGAAGTCTTCTGAGTCGACGAACCCTGGACGGACCCGATGGAAATCGGAACGGAACGATTAAGCCTCGCGACGCTCACGCCTCTCCTCGTGAGGATCGGCATCCTCCTGTACGACGGCGTAGAGGAACTCGATGCGGTCGGGGTCTATGAAGTCCTCGCGAAGGCAAAGCAACTCCACCCGAAGCTCGACCTGACGGTCCGCTTCCGTGCCATGAAAGAAGAAATCACGGGCGCCCTCGGCATGAAATTCCTCGCGCATGAAGTGCTTCGGGATCTCTCCGACCTCGATCTCGTCATCGTTCCCGGAGGCGCCGGACGGGCGGAGGTCGTGAAGGACCGGGAGTTCCTCTCGCGGCTCCTGAACTTTGGCACGGAAAAGCCGATCGCGAGCGTCTGCACCGGCGCCCTGATCCTCGTGGCCGCAGGGCTCCTCGCGGGGAGAAAGGCGACCACGCACCGAAGCTTCATGGACGAGCTCCGCACCGTCGCGGACGTGGTCGAGGACCGAGTCGTGGAAGATGGCCTTGTCACGACCGCGGGGGGCGTCACCGCGTCGATCGACTTGGGGTTGCACCTCCTCGAGAAACACTTCGGCCCCGAACTCGCTCTTGAGGTCGAGGACCGAATCGAGTACTACCGCCACCCAAATCCCTAAGTGGTCCTGCCCGTCTCCCGGCGACGTCGGTTCATGCGGTTCCTCCGGAAGGGCAAGGTCAAGGAGGTTTACGAGGTCTCCAAGACCGAACTCGAGTTCGTCTTTACGGACCAGATCAGCGTCTTCGACAAGGTGATCCCCACCCTCGTCCCGCACAAAGGGGAAACCCTCTGCCGAACCTCGGCTCATTGGTTCAAGCTCGTTGAAGGCCTCGGAGTCCGCACCCACTTCTTGCGCGTCCTCGACGGGAACCGCATGCGGGTGCGACGGGTCCAGGTTATTCCGGACTACGACACGATCACCCCGAAGACGAAGAACTTCCTGATCCCGCTTGAGATCATCGCGCGCTATTACGTCGCCGGATCGCTTCACGACCGAATCAAGGCGGGCAAGATGCGACCTGCGGACGCCGGGTACCCCCCAGGCCATGCTCCACGGTACGGCGAACCGCTCCCGAAGCCGTTCGTCGAGGTGACGACGAAGCTCGAGAAAGTGGATCGTGAGCTCACGACCGCGGAGGCGCTCGCGATCTCGAAGCTCAGCCCGGGAGAGTACGACGACCTCGTCAAAGCCGTCCTGAAGATCGACGATCGTCTGAATACGGAAGTGAGGAAGCGAGGACTAATTCACGTGGATGGCAAGAAGGAGTTCGCGATGGACCAGGAACGGCGCCTCATGCTCGTCGACACGTTTGGCACCGCGGACGAAGACCGTTTCTGGGATCTCGAGGCCTATCAAAAAGGGGAGCAGATTGAGCTCAGCAAAGAATTCGTCCGGCAATACTACCGCAAGATCGGATACCACCAGGCGCTCATGGAGGCGCGGGAGGCGGGAGGGCCGGAACCGGATATCCCGCCGCTGCCCGAGGAGGTCACGAAAGAGGTGAGCGACCTCTACGTCGCCTTGTTCGAACGCCTCACGGGGGAAAAGTTCCGCTGAATTGCAACGGCGCGAACCTCGCACCAAAGTCTTTTAGAGAAAAGGGATGATACACACGCGGTCGGGGGCCTCCGCGATGGATTTGACGGTCTACGTTAACGGCAAGTTCGTTCCACAATCGGAGGCAAAGGTCAGTGTCTTCGACCATGGCCTCCTGTACGGGGATGGGGTCTTCGAAGGGATCCGCGCGTACAACGGCCGGGTCTTCAAGCTCGAGCGGCACATGGACCGCCTCTTCCAGAGCGCGAAAGCAATCGACCTGAAGATTCCTCATACAAAGGATGAAATCGCGAGGATCAGCCTCGAGACGTGTCGACGCAACGAGATCAAGGAAGGGTACATTCGACCCATCATCACGCGCGGACCCGGGGATCTCGGCTTGGATCCAAGGAAGTGCAAGTCCGGCCCAAGCATCGTCGTCATCGCCCAGCCGAGCATCAACCTCCTTGGTAAGGTGTACGAACGCGGACTCAGGGTCGTCACGTCGTCGTATCGGCGCGTGCCGCCCCAGAGTCTGAGCCCGTCGATCAAGTCCCTGAACTACCTCAACAACATCATGGCCAAGGTCGAAGCAAACCAGTACGGAGCGGACGAGGCGCTGATGCTCGACATCCATGGCTACGTTTCGGAGGCGAGCGCGGAGAACGTCTTCATCGTCCGAAACCACACAATCGTGACGCCGTTCACATCGACGAACCTCCCCGGAGTGACGCGCGAGACGGTCCTCGAGCTCGCTCCCGGCCTCAACTTGACGGCGCAAGAGCAGTTCTTCACCCTGTACGATGTCTGGGCCGCGGACGAGGCGTTCATCACGGGTTCCGCGGCGGAAATCGCACCGGTCGTTGAGGTCGACGGCCGGACGATCGGAGACGGCAAGCCCGGGCCGACGACGAAGAAGATCATGAAGGCGTTCCGAGACCTCGTGATGAGCACCGGCACGCCAATCTGATCCTGCTCCGAGCCAACGCTTAAGCCGCGGAACGCCTCGGGCGTGACGGCCCATGGCAAGCCTGATGATGGGGACCTGCAAGGGTTGCGGCCATCCGGTGGGCATGCACTCGAACCAAGAGAAATGGATGCATTACTACCACAAGCTCGGGCCGTACGTGCTGAGTGTGGATTGTAAAGACCGGAAGATGTTTTCACCGGGTTTGGCGACGTGCCCCTGTGTCACGCCCGAACCGGAGGAGAGCAAGGGAACGAAGTCTCGCTTCTCCTTCTAGGGACCGCGAGCGGACGCACAAAGGCTATAGGAGTTCCCGACATCGCGCCGTTCAACGCCGATGAAGTTCCTGGAACAGAAGGCGAAGGAGATTTTCGCCCGATACGGGATTCCCGTCCCTCGCGGCGTGGTCGCGTCCAGAGCCGAGGAGATCGCAGACCCGCCGCTGCCGTGCATGGTGAAGGCTCAAGTCCTCGTTGGAGGGCGCGGGAAAGCTGGGGGCATCCGACCCGCGAATAGTCTCGAGGAAGCCCGAGCCGTCGCACGACAAATTCTCGGAATGAACATTGGAGGCTACACCGTCAAACAGGTATACCTGGAGGAACGCCTCGACGTCGAGAACGAGCTGTACCTTTCCTACTCAATCGACCGGACTGCCCGGGAAGCGCTGCTCATGTCGACGCCGATGGGAGGCGTTGAAATCGAAGCATTGCCTCGAGAGAAGATCTTCATGGGTTGCGTCCCCGTCCTCATCGGCCCGCAACCGTACCTGTGGCGGTCGCTGCTGAAAAAACTCAGCCTCCCGAAAGACATCGGTGAGCAGGTCGTCGACATCGCCCGCAAGGCCTACGACCTGTTTCGCAAGGAAGACGCGGAGCTTGTGGAAATCAACCCCTTGATCGTGACGAAGAATCGTCGGGTCATCGCGGGCGATGCAAAGCTCGTGATCGATGACAACGCAGAGTACCGGCATCCGGAGTACGCGAACTTGGACCAGGATCGCACGCCGCTCGAGCAGGAGGCACACGAGAAGGGCATCGCGTTCATCCAGCTCGATGGGAACATCGGGGTCATCGCGAACGGCGCGGGCCTGACGATGGCCACGCTCGACGTCTTGAACCTGAAGGGTGGCAGAGGCGGCACCTTCCTCGACCTCGGCGGTACGGACGACCCAGGGAAGGTCGCGGAAGCATTCGAGATCCTCCTGAAGGCCAAGCCGGCGGCAATCCTGCTCAACATCTTCGGCGGCATCACGAAAGCCGACACCGTCGCCGTCGGCGTCAAGCAGGCCCTCGAGGTCATGCACGCAAACGTGCCCGTCGTCGCGCGGATCAAGGGCGTGAACGAGGACAAGGCGAAACAGATCCTGCGCGACATCGGCATGTATCCCGCGGAGACGATCGAACAAGCGGCGGAACTCGCGGTGAAGGTCTCCCACGGGGGCGCTTGAGACGGCCGTCCTCCTGACGCGGAAAAGCCGCGTCGTCGTCCAAGGGATCACGGGCCACCAAGGTCAGTTCCACACGCGGGCGATGCTCGACTTCGGAACGAAAGTCGTGGCAGGCGTCACCCCGGGCAAGGGGGGCCAAAAGGTCGAAGGGGTGCCCGTCTTCGACGCCGTCGACGAAGCGGTCCGCCACAAGAGGGTGAACGCCTCCATCGTGTTCGTCCCCGCCGCGTTCGCGAAGGACGCGGTCATCGAGGCGGTCGAAGCCGGAATCAGACTCATCGCCGTCATCACGGAACGCATCCCGTTCCACGACGCGCTGGAGTTTCAGCCGTACGCACGTTCCAGGGCCGTCACCGTCATCGGACCGAACTGCCCCGGGCTGGCCAGTCCAGGCCAAGCCAAGATGGGAATCATGCCGAACCACATCTTCAGGCCGGGAGACGTCGGGGTAATCTCTCGCAGCGGCACGCTGACCTACGAGATTGTGAACGCGATCTCGGAGGCGGGGTTCGGGGAATCGACCTGCATCGGGATTGGCGGTGACCCGATCATCGGGACAAACATGGTCGAGGCCCTTGCGCTCTTCCAGAGAGACCGGTCGACGAAGAAAATTGTCGTCGTGGGGGAAATTGGCGGGACTGCAGAGGAGGATGCGGCCGCGTTCATCGCGAAGAACGTGACGAAACCTGTTGTCGCGTACGTGGCGGGCCGCACCGCTCCGCCGGGTAAACGCATGGGTCACGCAGGGGCCATCATCCAGGGAGGCAAAGGGACGGCCGAGTCGAAGGTGAGGGCCTTCAACGACGCGGGCGTTCGCGTGGCGCAGTATCCGGTCGAGGTGGCCTCGCTTCTCGCGGCAACCTGATGCGAGGGCAAACGTTCATTTAGGCGCCTCGAATGGGCCCTCCGGGGAGCCCAGACGGGCTGAGAGTCTCCCGCGTGAGGGAGAGACCCTTGGAACCTGATCCGGGTCATGCCGGCGTAGGGAACACGAGGATGTTTTCAGCCCGGGGATCCTGAGGAGTCCTCCCGACGTGACGGACCAACCGCATCCGAAGTACCCGATGGGCAAAGTGAGCCGATCATTCTTCGAGAATGTCATCGCCCGACACCTGGGCGTCGCTCGAAGGGACGTCGCCGTGGGGCCCGCGAACGGCGTGGACGTCGGCGTCGTGCGCCTCCCGGACGGTCGCGCGATGATTTCGACGACCGATCCGATCTACATCGTGCCGCAGTACGGATGGGAGCGAGCGGCGTGGTTCTCCTTCCACATCCTCGCGTCGGACCTGACCACGTCGGGAATCGCTCCCCAGTTCATCACGATGGATTGGAACCTGCCCATGGACATCGAGGATGACCAGATTGAGACGATGTTGCGGGTCATCGATCGGGAGTGCAAGAAGTACGGGGCGGCAATCGTCACGGGCCACACGGGCCGTTACGAGGGCTGCTCGTACCCGATGGTCGGTGGAGCAACGTTCCTCGCGATCGCGGCGAAGGCCGGCTGGGTGACCGCAAACATGGCGAGACCCGGCAACCGGCTCCTCGTGACGAAGACCGCAGCCCTCGAAGCGACCGCAATCCTTTCGAACACGTTCCCGGAACTCGTGGAACGAGACGTCGGGTCGGAGGTGACGAAGCACGCCCGCGCCCTCTTCGAGTCGATGAGCACCGTGGACGATGCGCTGGCAGCGGCGTCCGTGGGCCTCCGGGATGGGGGCGTGTGGGCCATGCACGACGCGACGGAAGGCGGCGTCCGGAACGCGGTCTGGGAGATGGCGCAGGCCTCGGGCCTCGGAGTGGACGTCGACCTCACGAAGGTGCACGTGGACCCCGCCGTCACCGAGGTGTCCAAAGTTTTCGGAATGGACCCGCTCGATGCGATCAGCGAAGGGACCCTCCTGATTGCGGTCGACCCGGAGGCCGCCGAGGCTGCTGTCGCGAAACTCAAGAGAAAGGGGATTCCAGCGACCGACATCGGCGCTTTTTCGAAGAGGGGGCGACCTTGCCTCGATCGCGGCCACCCGTTCCGGCCTGCGGATCGGGATCCGTTCTGGATCGCATTCAGCCGTGCCCTCGCCGGGGAGATCGCCTGAGCGCCGAGAACCGACGTGGGCGGCGGTTGGACGGCGTGTACCTCGTCACATCGCCACAACGCCCCGTGTCTCGAATGCTCGCATCGGTCGCAGCCGCCCTCGAGGGTGGCATTTCGTTGGTGCAATTTCGGGACAAGGGCGCTTATTCTGCAATCGAACAGACCGAAGCGGCCAACGGACTCCGAGAACTTTGTCGCCGACACGGTGTTCCTTTCCTTGTAAACGACGACCCGCAGCTCGCCCGGCGGCTGGCCGCCGATGGAGTCCACGTGGGCCGTGACGATCCCTCACCGCGAGTCGCGCGGGCGGTCCTCGGACCCGGGGCGATCATCGGCGCAACGGTGTACGGCAAGGCGGGTGAGGAGCAGGCAGCGTTGTCAGCGGGGGCCGACTATCTCGCCGTGGGTCCGTTCTTCCCCAGCCCGACGAAACCGGAGGAACGCATCCTTCCGATGCACGTCCTCGACGCCGTCGTCCACCGTTCGCGGCTCCCCGTTTTCGCGATTGGAGGGGTCACACCGGAAAACGCGGGCATCCTCGCCCGCCACCGCGTCGCCGGCGTCGCAGTCGTGTCCGCAATCATGGACGCCCCGGATCCGAGACGGGCTGCCGAGGCGATCCGACGCGCCTTCGCCAAGGGCCGCGAATCCTGATCGAGACGGCTCGCGCCCACGCGAGGAAAACGCGCGCGCGAGAAATCCATCGCACGGAGACATCCAGCGCCAAACGATTAAATAGAGCCCCCTGTGTGCGAACCCTTCCGTGCGCCGACTCATCGTGACGGAGAAGTTCAACGCCGCTATTCGGATCGCGACGATCCTCAGCGACGGGAAGTCGAAGCGGACGTCCGTCGAGGGGACGACGGTCTTCGAGTTCCCCCAAGACGGGGACCGCGTCCAAGTTGTCGGCCTTCGCGGCCACATCATCAACCTGGATTATCCGGAGTCCTTGAACGACTGGTCCCACGTCGACCTTAAGGAGCTCGTCTGGGCCGAACCCCAGAAAGTGGTGACCGCGGGGAAGATCGGAGCGGCGCTCAAGAGGCTCGCAAGCGACGCGGACGAGGTCATCATCGCAACGGACTTCGACCGGGAAGGCGAGCTCATCGGCGTCGAAGCACTGGAACTGATCCGCGAGGCCCGGCCGGAAATCCGCGTGCGGCGGGCCCGATTTTCTGCGTTGACGAAGTGGGACATCGAGGCGGCGTTCGCGAACCTCGTGGAGGTGGACTATCCCCTGGCTTGGTCCGCCGAGTCCCGTCAGTCCGTCGACTTGGCATGGGGCGCGGTCCTGACCCGTTTCCTCTCGATCGCTTCGAACCAGCTGGGACGAGACTACCTCTCCGTCGGCCGGGTGCAAAGCCCGACGTTGGCCCTCGTCGTCGACCGCGAACGGGAGATCGAAAATTTCGTCCCCCAGGACTACTGGACCCTTTCCGCACGATTCCGGAAGGAAGCCGAAGGCAAACCGATCGAGTTCGATACGCACCACGAGCACGGCCCGTTCTGGGCGAGGCGGGAGGCGGAGGCCGCGATGGCGGAGGCGGAGCGTCCTCCGCGAGGACTCGTCAAGGAGTACATCCAGAACGAGCGGGAAGAACGGCCCCCACCGCCCTTCAACACGACGATGTTCGTCGCGGAGGCGAACCGGATTGGATTCGGCGCGGCGCAGGCGATGAAGCTCGCGGAGGATCTCTACCAATCCGGCTTCATTTCGTATCCGAGGACGGACAACACCGTGTACCCGTCGACCGTGAACCTTCGGTCCGTCCTCGAGAAGCTGCGAGACTCGCCGTTCGCGGAGGAAGCGCAGCGGCTCCTCGGCCAGGAGCGGATCGTCCCGAGTCGCGGCCGGACGCAGGCCACGGACCACCCGCCCATCTATCCCGTACAAGGCGTTGGACGAGACAAGGTCAAACGGCAGGACCACTGGCGGATTTACGAACTCGTCGTGCGGCGCTTCTTCGCGACCGTGGCGCCGAACGCCGTTGCGGAAGTCGCCGAGGCGAAAATCGACCTGGGCGGGCAAGTCTTCCTCGCCGAAGGGTACCGCCTCAAGGAGCCGGGATGGCGGACGTACTACCCGTACTGGACCGCGCGGGAATCGGTCCTGCCGCCGCTGGTCGTCGATGAGTCGCTCGACCGCGCTGGGCCCGTCTCGCTCCGGGAAGACCGGACGCAGCCCCCGCCGAGACACAGCGAGGGCTCGTTGATTCAGGAAATGGAGCGGCTCGGCCTCGGGACCAAGTCGACCCGCCACGAGATCATCAAGAAGCTCTCCGATCGCAAGTTCATCGAGGGGAAATACCCGCGGCCCACGACGAGCGGCCGCGCCGTCATCGAGGCCTTGGAGGACCACGCGCAGCGGATTACGCAGCCCGAAATGACCGCCCATCTCGAAGCGGACATGGAAGGCATTGCGACCGGCGTCCGCGCTCGCGAAGACGTCGTCCGGGAGTCCCAGCAGATGCTGAGCGAGGTCCTCGAGACGCTCGAGGCAAACCGGGAGGCGATCGGGCAAGAGGTCGAGGCCGCCCTCCGGGAACAGAACTACATCGGCAAGTGCAACTTGTGCAAGGAAGGGAACCTCACGGTCATCCGCTCCCGTCGAGGGTCCCGTTTCCTCGGCTGCGACCGGTATCCCGCATGCCGGAACACCCATCCCCTTCCCCAGATGGGCATCATCCAGAGCGCGGCAGAGAACTGTCCCGAGTGCGGCGCCCCGATGATCATGCACACGGACCGCGGTCGCACGACCACCTATTGCGTCGCGTCCGATTGCCCGACGGTCCGAGAGAAGAACTTCATCGGGCGATGCGAGAAGTGTGGGGACGGCGAGTTGACAATCCGCCACGGCACGTACGGGAAACGCTTCGTCGGTTGTTCGAAGTATCCGAACTGCGACAACTCGTACCCGTTGCCGCAACGCGGCCTCATCGTCCCGACGGACCAGCGATGCAACGCCTGTGGCCATCCCGTGATCCGAGTGATCATGCGGGGTCGCCGACCGTGGGTCCTCTGCTTGAACATGAAGTGCCCCGCGAAGGACGGGAAAAGCCGGAAGACGAAAGGGAAAGGCGGGTCTAAGAGGGCCGCGCGCCCCCGGAAGGCAAAGCCGGTCCCCGTCGTGGCGGACCTCCCAGCGGGCTAGGGCGATGCCATGAACCGCTTGAACTCGTCGCGGCTTCTCGGCTGAAGCGTGTAGTTCGTCCGTTTCTCCTCCCCGATCGTCGACAGCGGCGTCTTTCCGTAGTGGTGACCGGGGCAGACGACTAGGTCGTCGTCCATTTTCCGGACCTTGTGGAACAGGGAGTCATACATGTCCTCGACGCTGGATCCCGGGAGGTCCACGCGGCCGCAGTCGCCGACGAAGAGGCAGTCGCCGGTGAAAACGCGCCCCGCGACGATGTAACAGCACGAGTCCGGCGAGTGCCCGGGCGTGTGGACGACCTTCACCCTCAGCTCCCCGACCTTCACGATCTGCCCATCCTCGAGCACGACATCCTTTCGCACGGCGCTGAGCCGATGCGCCGCAATCTTGGCCCCCGTCTCGTCCGCGAGGCGTTCGTTGTCGAAGACGTGGTCGGGATGATGGTGGGTATTCAGAATCAGGTCGATTGAATACCCGTTCTCCTGGGCCGCCTTTTGCAGCGCCCGGGCGTCGAAGCTCGGGTCGATCACGCCCGCCGACTTCGTCGCAGGATCCCCGATCACGTACCCGAAGTTCGCCATCGAGCCGATCAGGCGTTGCTCAAGGAACACATCGGACGGCGAGGCGCCGGTGGCCCATGAGCCTTCCGTCAACGGCGGCGGCTCTGCATGGCGTACGCGCGGGCCCAGTACTCCTGCCAGGCGCGAGCGTTCGCCTCCCACTCCTCCCAGGCCTTCCGCGTCCGCTCCTTGACCTTCATGTGATGCGTGACCGCGAGAGAGACGAGGAAGGCAAAGGCCAGAATGCCGGCACCCCAAGCCGTGCTCAGGGTGGGCTCGCCGGTGAGGTGGCCGGTGGCAACGGCCCACGCACCCAGGATGGCGCTGACGATCACGAAGGTAATCGACCCCGCGATCCGTCGCGTAATCCAGGCCATCACGGGATGGTGGTGCGACGGCCCCGCGATAAGCGTTGCGGGGCGAAAATCACCCGTGCAAGGAAACGGGGGCGTCCTGCATTACGACCCGCACGGGCCGGTTCACGTTGACGCAAACGGATGTCGACGCTGATGCAAGGGCGCTTTGTCTGCCCGCCCATACGCTTTCCTGTCCATGGAACTCAGATTCCTCGCGGTTCATGAGGAAGGCGCTTCCTTCATGGTCTCACCGCGGGACAAAGCCATTCGGGTCGTCCTCATCCTCCAAAATCCACGCGCCCTCTTGGGCCGACACTTCGAGCCGGAAGATCCATTCGAGCGGGAGACGGCTCCGCCGATGCGAATCCCGTTATCGCGCGCCTGGCCGTTGTGACGACGTTCCCCGGCAGCGTTATCGAGCGGACGACGTTCCCGGCCGCATGCCACGGTCCTTGGAAGGCCACGTCGCGCTGGTGACCGGGAGTACGGGCGAGGGGATGGGACGGAGCACGGCGCTCACGTTGGCCCGAGAAGGCGCCGTGGTGGTCCTGAACCACGGAACGAACCGGACGACCGGCGGGGCGAACAACCGTCGACTCGCGCGGGCGATCCAGGACCTCGGCGCTCGGTCGATCGTCGTTCGTGCGAACACCGCGAAAGGGTCGGAAGTGCGACACATGTTCGCGCGCGCCAACGCGGAGCTCGGCTCGGTCGACATCCTCGTGAACAATGCCGGCGGGATGTGGAACCCGCGGGAGGACCTCGCGAAGGTCACGGACGCCTACTGGCAAGACGTATTGCGGGCGGAAATCGACGGCATGTTCCACACGATCCGGGCGGCGCTGCCGGACATGCGCCGGAAACATTGGGGACGGATCGTGAACATCGGGATGGAGCGTTCGGAGGAGTTCACCGAACCGCCGTACGACTACACCGTCGGGAAGATCGCGCGGCACGGTCTCACACGGATCCTCTCGGAGGGCGAGATCGGACGCGGGATCACCATCAACGCGATCGCCCCGGGGTACATCCCGGCCTTCACGTTCCGGCAAGCCGTCGAAGCGGTCCGCCATGGAAGGCCCTGGGGCGGCCGAACACACGGGACGCCGCAAGACGTTGCGGAGGTGGCTGCCTTCCTATGCTCGGATCAAGCCCGCAACGTGACGGGGGCCGTCATCCCCGTCCACGGCGCCCCGGACGATTGACAGGGGCCGTTCAGCGAGACCGGCGGCGGGATGCCTTCCGCCTACCACGGGCCGCGCGCTTCGTGGCCTTTCTGCGAGAGACCGGCGCCCGCCGCGGGGCGGCCTGCGGTTCGTAAAGGGCCAACGTGATCCCCGTCGGGTCTTGGAAGACCGCGAAGAATCCCATTCCGGGAATCGCCATTTTCGGCGTCACGATCGAACCCCCCGACGACTGGATCTTCTTGACCGTCCCGTCGATGTCCTTTGAGAGGATGTAATCCAGCACGCCCGCCGGCAAATTCTCGGCCTTCTGCAGGCCCCCGCCCGGGGCGCTCGGGGCCTCGAACGTCGAGTAGTTCATCTCCGGCATGTCTTGGAACTTCCAGTCGAAGACGTCCTTTAGAAACGCCTTCGTTTTCTCC
>VBMG01000060.1 GCA_005878485.1 Methanobacteriota archaeon
CACGCTGTCCACGAACAGTTGGACCCGGACCACGCCGACGTTGTCCGTGGCGTTCGCCATGATGACCAATGAATCGGAATAACGCAGCCCTTCCGCGGGGGACGACAGCGTGAGGGCGGGATTCGTCACGTCGCGGACCGTCACCGCGACCGTGTCCGTTGCCGCGTTCCCGGCCGCGTCGCGCACCGTGAGCGTGACGACGTATGTTCCCGGCGTCGCGAATACGAAGCTTGGGTCCGGACCGAAGACGCTCCGTGGACCCCCGTCTACGAACGTCCAGGTGTAGTTCACGATCTCGACGTTGTCCGTCGACCCGGTTCCGTTGAAGGCCATCGCCGCGTTTTCGTTGACCATGAAGTCGGCGCCGACGCTCGCCACGGGCGGGGTCGTGTCCGCGACGGTCTGCATGAGGACCGCGGCCTGGGTGTACTGGCCCGCGGCGTCGCGGAGCTCGAGGACGCCGGCGTACGTCCCGCTGGGGACCGCCGACGCGAGGGCGAGGTGCAGGCTCCCCAGCGCGAACGTCGGACCCGAGATGAGCGCGTACCCGAGGATCGCGGCGGACGTCAAGTCGATCCGGAAGCCGTACGCCGCGGGCTCGAAGGTGGACGTCAGATCGTCGTGCGGGCCGATGTATCCGGAGGTCGTGATGACGAAGAGCAACCGCCCGTCCCGGGTGTCGAACACGGCGTTCCCGACGGTCGGGCTCGTCAGGCTCGCGTCATCGTAGTAGCCGTTGACCGCGGCGAGGAACGGGCTGAGGGTGAGGACGGGCCACCAGGTCGAGTGGAGGAGGTCCGTGAGCCGGGCCACGGGCGTCTGCGTGTCCCAGGAGCTAGAGACCGTGAACGTCCCGTTCGATGGGTTCGCGATTGAGATGGTCGACGGATCGCGGTATCCCAGGTTCAGGAACGACCCGACCCCGGCGAGGGAGGAGTACATCATGTGGATCGAGAGGAACGCGTTGTCCAGCCGGGCCTCGCTGACGTTCGCGAGGAGCGCCGCCGGATGCGCCGGGTCCAGCCCGGTCGACGGCGTCGCGATGAAGCTTCGGACCACCGGCGGGCTTGAGTCCGCGGTGAGGGTGAGGTTCACCCAGAGGACGTCGCCGGACGCCGGAGACACGGAGGCCTGGGAGCCCGCAAAGCCCGTCTCCCGCGCCTGGACGGTCTGCGGCGCCGCGACGGTCGAGAGATCGTAGTACCCGGTGCCGTTCGTGTACGCCGTCGCCGTGGAGCCGGTGTCCCACGCCGCCTCGACGGCGACGTACGAAACGCCCGTGCCCGAGTTCGGATCTCGGACGTACCCGCGGATGTGGACGTCATAGGGAAGGATGGGCCAGAGGGAAATCGACAGCGGGTTCGTCCCCGCGACCGGGTGGAGGATGCCCGTCCAATACTCATACCCCGAGGCGATGGCGGTCACGTACACGTCGACCGTGGTCGGCGCGTTCACGATGGCGATCCCCGTCGCGTTCGTCGTCCCGAAGCTGGTTCCGGTGAACCACGCCGCGATGACCGAGACGCCCGCGATCGGTTGCCCCGTCACGGCATTCGTCACATTTGCGACGATCGCCGCGGAGAGCCGGTCGATCGTCATGTTCGCCCACGTGGTCACGTAGGGCCTCGTCTCGACGTAGGACACGTTCCCGGCGTAGTTCGCGTTGCCGTACGCCCACACCGACATCGCGGGGCTCGGCGGAACGGCGACGGAGAAGAATCCAGCTGCGTCCGCGGTCGTCACCGCCTGGTACGAGGTGCGGAGATCGATCGCGCTGACGACGAGTCCCGGCACGGGGCTTCCGTCCACCGCATCGGTCAGGTACCCGGAGATCCGCGAGACGATCGGCCAGAGCGTCCCGTTCGCCCAGGCGGTCGACCCCGCGAAGTTGATGATATACGCCGACCAGGGCGTGTAGCCGGTCTGCCGTGCCGAGACGACGTAGTAATCATCGGGGACCGAAAGCTGGTAGCCACCCGACGCGTTCGTCGTCGCCTGGTCGTAGTATCCGGTGAAGAAGAGCGGGGCGACGGTCACGAGGACGCCGGGGAGGGGCGCGTGGGTGACGCCATCCGTCAGGTAGCCGCGGACGGTCTTCGAGAACGGCGTCAAGGCGAAGTCCAGGGCGTATTGGCCGCCGCCACTCCACACGTAGACGCTCGCCGAACTCGGCGCGTGTCCGAGCGCATCCGCGGCGATCTCGACGTTCCCGCTCGGGACGGGCATCGAATACCGGCCGGTCGCATTCGAGGACACGGAGGGAAGATAGAGCAGGCCGTCGACGCGCGCCGTGATGTTCGCTCCTGCGATGGGCGACGACGTGACCTGGTCGTACACGGTCCCGTTGATCCAGCTGTCGACCGGGTTGGGATTCAGGGAGAGGTTGTACCACAGCACCTCGCCGGTTCCGATGTAGACGGGATAGTAATCGTACGCAGCGTACCCGATCACCCCGTCCGTGTGAACATCGTAGGAGCTGGGGACGAGGTTCATGGCGTAATACCCGGACGCGTTCAGCGCGCTCGCGTTCTGATAGCTCGAGAAGCTGCCGACCCAAGGACCTGCCACGATCCGTCCGACCGTCACGGGCGCAAAGGTGACGAAGTCCGTCACGTAACCTTGGAGCCGAGCGGATCGGCTCGACGCCGGACTCAGCGTGACGTTCGACCACACGGTCTGGGCCGATCCGACCGCGATTGCGGTGGTGCTGAGGAGGTGGGCGGATTCCGAGACACTCATGGTGTACCGGTGCGGCGGGACCGCGATCTGGAAGTAGCCCGAACCATCCGAACTCCCTTCAAATGCCCACGGGAGGTCGGAGGCCTCGATCCGCACGAAGGCGCCTGGGACGGGGGAACCCGAAACGGAGTCCGTCACGAAACCTCGCACCCGGCCGTCGGGGCCGGATGCGCTCGCGGGGCCCGCGGAAACGAGCAGCAGGACGAACACGGCCAAGAGGACGAAGAGAACGGACACTGGCGCACGAGCGGCGGGGACGTCCATGCAAACACCGGCGGAACGAAGGACCGCGGAATGCCGACGTCGAATCGCGTTCGCTTAAGGGCTTTGAGACCGTTATCGCGGCTGAGGCCAACGGAGGGCGTCGGGCCGGCGCCGATTCGCTCGATCCGGCGCAAAACGACTAATGCGACCGCCATGGTCTGGAAGCCATGGGCATCGCCGCATCGGATCGCCCAACCGCCCTGGTCACGGGCGCGAACCGCGGACTGGGCCTCGAGACGTCGAATCAACTCCACGCGCAAGGGTTTCGCGTCGTCCTGACGAGCCGCAAGGAGAGCGCCGGAATCGCCGCGGCCCGGAAGCTCGATCCGGATGGCAAGGATGTGGTCTACCACCAGCTCGACGTCACAGACCGCCAAAGCATCTCGGCCGTCGCGGGAGACCTTCCCGCTCTCGCCCCGCGACTCGACGTGCTCGTCAACAATGCGGGGATCGGCTCCTGGGGCGCCGATCGACGCCAATCAATCCGAACCATCGAAACGAACTACTTCGGATCGCGAGACGTCACGGATACCCTCCTTCCGTTCATCCCGCGCGGCGGACGCATCGTCATGGTGTCGAGCGGCCTCGGGGAACTGTCGTACCTCAGCCGCGATCTCCGTTCGAAGTTCGCCGATCCGTCGCTGACGCGTGACTCGCTCGACACGCTCGTCGCCTCGTACGTGTCCGCCCTCGAGTCGGGGGACGACAAGGCCGGGGGCTGGCCGTCCGCCTACTCGGTGTCGAAGGTTTCACTCAATGCGCTCACCCGCATCTTGGCCCGCGACCTTTCATCTCGGGGGATTCGAGTCAACTCGGTCTGCCCTGGGTGGGTGCGCACCGACATGGGCGGCCGCGGGGCGTCGCGGAGCGTGCCGGTCGGCGCTCGGTCGATCGTCCTCGGCGTGATGCTGCCGGACGACGTGACCGGCGGGTTCTTCCGGGACGGCAAGAAGATCCTGTGGTGAGGCGGGGGCGGGATTGGGATCGCCCACTCGCGATCCGGAAGCCCACCGAAGACCCCGATGCAATCGGTGCAGAGGCCAATACAGGACCCACGCCGCCACCAGCGCGCTCGCGAGGACATGAAGGGTTCGCGCGAATCTTCATGAGCTC
>VBMG01000061.1 GCA_005878485.1 Methanobacteriota archaeon
AGGATCGCCTCTTGCCGCCAGCCTTTGCACCGGAGCGTCGTCCCGCGGGCCGCCTTGATTCGCTCCACGCGGCGCACGATAGACCCTGGACCGGCTTGAGCCTTTCTCAGTCTTACGCACGCCGACACCCGAACGATGTCGAAAGATACATTCCGAACCTGCGCGAATCCGGTTCCCATGGCGACGAAAGTGGCCGCGACGATCGCGACCTTGACCGCTCCGTTCGTCGTCGTACTCGGAGTGGCCCTCGCGGTGACCGTGGTCCTACCCGGGGTGACGCTGACCGTCGACCGGACGACCTACGCGGTCGGAGAGACCGTGCACTTCGCTCTCCGGAACGGGCTCCACGATCCGGTTTACCTGTCGTGCACCGCGCCTTGGCATGTCCTCCGCAATGTCAACGGTCAGTGGCAAGCGGTGGAACAGCACGCGTGCCTCGGAATCATCGTCGAAGTCGGCGGCGGGTCGACGAAGAATTGGTCTTGGATCGCCTCCACCCAGACGACTGGGTCCGGCTTGGCTCCCGTCGTACCGGGGCAATACCGGATTGACATCGATGTCCTCTCGGGGTGCGACCCGGCCCATGGCGGCTGCCAGACGCTCCACGTAAGCGCGTCGTTCCGACTCGTCTAGTTAGAGCCGGCCCGTGACGACGGCCATCGCCTCGTGTCCGATCGCGTCGGCTCGTTTCAGGAGGGTCTCGACGCGTTCCTCGGCTTGAGTCCGAAAGGCCTCGTCGCGGATCGAGGCGAGGTTGATCGTGCAGTTCAGGCTCGCGCCTCGGATCGCCGCCTCCGCGAGGAGGATCGCCACCGCCACGTCCGTCGTGGCTCCGCGGTTCCCCTTCTTCGCTGCGGCTTCCGCGATCTCCAGGGCCTCGACGCATCGTTCCATCGTCTCGAGGGGGACTTCCGTCGCGCGCCGGTACGCCGCCTGCATCGCCTCGACCCGCGCGACTTTCTCCCGGTCCGTCGATTTCGGCATGTGCATTGCTGCGATCACCGAATCGTACGCCCGCTGGTCCTCCCCCACGAGGGCCTCGAGGCGCACCTGTGTCTTCCGCGCCTTCGCTTCCAGTTGCGCGAGCTCCCGCTCGACCGCTTCGTACCCTTTCTTGCCGACCGCGAGGCCCCCGACCATACGGCTCAACGCGACCGACAAGGCTCCCGCGAGGGCCGAGACGCTCCCTCCACCCGGGGTGGGAGTCGGTGAGGCCACCGACGCGAGAAACTCCTCCACCGTTTGGTCCTTCACACCCACAGCCGCGTCTCCAGGATTTGCTCGCGATGGAACCGAGCGAGCTTGAAGTATTGGGTCGCCCCCTCGGAGAGCGCGTCGAGCGGGACGAGCCCGATGATCTCGCTCTCGGCGATCTCGACGCCTTCTTTCGCCGCGAGCGTCCGGACCGCCTCGAATGCTTGGACCAGGGACGTCCTGCGGTAGTCCACCATGTTCATCGACACTTGGACGAGCCCTCGATCCGCGAGCTCGAAACCTTTCGCCCGCACCGCGGGAAGGCCGCCGTCGCTTTCCCGGATCGCCTTCGCGATGCGCCGGGCAATCGCCACATCTTTCGTCTTCAGGTTCACGTTCCACGCGATGAGCACGGGCCGGGCACCGACGATGCACGCGCCCGCGGTCGGATGCAATTTCGCGGGACCGAAGTCGGGCTTCCGGTCCGGGTTCGTGGCGATCTCGGCCTTCAGCCCCTCGTACTCGCCGCGGCGGACATCGGGCAACGCTCGTCGGTCCGTCCTCGTGGCAGCGGCTTCATAGAGATACACGGGCACGTCGAGCTCATCGGCGATCCGCTTCCCGACCGATCGAGCGAGGGCCACGCAATCGTCCATCGTGACGCCCGCAATCGGGACGAACGGGAGGACGTCCAGGGCACCGATGCGCGGGTGTTCGCCGTGATGCCGGTTCATGTCGATCAGATCGACGGCGCGTCTCGCGCCTTCAAAGGCGGCCTGCGCGACCGAGTTCCGGTCGCCCACGAATGTGATGACGCACCGATTGTGGCTCGCGTCCATCTCCTGGTCGAGGACGCGCACGCCGGGGACGGATCCAATGGCGGCGACGAGCCCGTCGACGACTTCCTTGCGCCGGCCCTCGGAGAAATTGGGAACGCATTCAACGATCTCCGCCATCGAGGGCTCCGAGAGGCCGACGAAGTCAAGATTCCTTAAAACCTTTCACCGGCCGCGGGGCGGTCGCTTGGCACGCGGAAACGTTAAGTAAAACGAACCTCGTCGCGCGACCGTCGTCTCGGAGGTATCGGAACGGCCCGGCGCGGGGGGACGCTCGTGTGCCTCGTTCTCGTTGGCCTCCTCGTTGGCGTGGTCCTCGCGGCGCTCCCGGTCGCCGCCCCGCCTCCGATCTCGATGCGCATCCAGGGTCAGGCCTTCGATCGACTGGGGTCTCCGTTGCCGATTGGGACGCCCATTCGCGCTTTCGTCGACGGGGTCGACTACTCGAACGGGTCGAGCGTCCAGAACGGCGCGGGGACCTACAGCCTCCTCATTGCGGGCAACTCGAAAACGAACGCGAACGTCTCCGACACCCCGACGGGCCAGGAGGGTGCGAACCTTGGGGATGCGGTCATCATTGCGGCGGGCGACTTTACCACATCGGCGAATGTCTTCCAAGAAGTCATCTCGTGGTCGCCCGGAAACGTGGTCATCGCAAACCTCAACCTCGGGTCGGCGGCGTCAACCCCGCAGCCTCTGAAGATTCAGGGGATCGTCACACAGCCTGCGCGCGGTGGCAACCAGTTCGTCTTCGTCTGCAACCCCTCATCAAGCACCGTTTCTCTTGCGGACTACTACCTGGAACTCGACGCCCCTGGCACCTATCAGGGAGTGAGGTTTCCACTGACGGGCGTCGTCGGTGCCGCGGGGATTGCGCGCGAGGACCTTCCTTCGCCAGCGTGGATCACATCTACCGGAGACGCGCTCAAGCTCGTCTATCGCAATCCCGGGGGCGCGGCCGTCTCCGCGGGCGGCCGGGACATCGTCCTGGACCGCGTTGAGTTCAACGCGACATCCCGGGGGACGCTGAGTTGGGAACCCGGGAACACGACCTTGGGCGACGCCGCGGCGCCCGGACCGGGTCGGATGCTCGAACGCGACGCGAGCTGCACGGACACGAACCGGCCTTCGGATTTTGCGCTCACGACGGAGCCCGGCGTGGCTTCGACGTCGAATCTCACGGTCGGCGTCAGCTCGCCGACGCCGGGCCAAACGCTCCCGGCCGCTTCGGTCGTTGACCTCGCTTGGATGATGTCAGACGACGTCTTCCAGACCGGCTACGTCCACGTCTGGGCGAACGTGACGATTGGGAGCCAGACGATTCCCGTGTTGGTCGATCAACTTGGGGCGACGACGGTCCGGTGGACGACGCCCGATTTCACCGGGACCGCGATTCTGAAAGTCGAAGCCGAGGACCCGTTCGGGGCCCATGCAAGCGCAACGTCGAGCTTCGCCGTGACGAGGCAAACTCCTCTCGCGCTGATCGTTGCGGTCCTCATCGTCATCGTGATCGTTGCGTTCCTGGTTTTCGCGTTCCTCCGTGCACGGAAAAAGGAGGCGCCGCCTCCCACCGGACCGCCCCCGATGCCTCCCGCCGCTCCCTTTTCGCCATCCACGATCGGCCCGGCCGCGGGAGCGGTGCCACCCGCGCCGGGGAAGAAAGTTTGTCCCCGTTGTCACACGGCCGTCAACGCGATCGACGCGACCTGTTTCTTCTGCGGGTACAAGTTTCCGGACGCAACGCCGCCACCGTAAGAGCCTTATCGGAATCACACTTTGATGGTCGCATTCGCATGCGGAAGGACGAAGAGTTCAGCGAGTGGTACAACGAGGTCATCGAGCGCGCGGAACTCAGCGACAAGCGGTATCCGGTCAAGGGGATGAACGTCTGGCGGCCCTACGGGTGGGCGATCATGAGGCTGATCGACCAGGCGATGCGCGAGGAGTTCGACTCGACCGGCCACGGCGAGGTGAACTTCCCCGTCCTCATCCCCGAGACGGAGTTCCAGAAGGAGGCCGAGCACGTCAAGGGGTTCGAAGGCGACGTGTTCTGGGTCACCCGCGGGGGGTTCAACGAACTCGACGTGAAGCTCGTCCTGCGGCCGACGTCGGAGACCGCGATGTACCCGATGTTCAAGCTCTGGATCCGGAGCCACGCCGACCTTCCGCTCAAGGTGTTCCAGATCTCCCCCGTCTTCCGGTACGAGACGAAGATGACGCGGAGCTTCATGCGGGTCCGCGAGATCCACTTCTTCGAATCGCACACCGCGCACGCGACGGCCGAGGACGCGGAG
>VBMG01000076.1 GCA_005878485.1 Methanobacteriota archaeon
TGGGCGAGATCGCGCTCGGCATTCTCCTGGGACCGAGCATCCTCGGGTTCTACTTCGGGGTGTTCTTGTTTGACACAACGACGTTGGTGCCGACCTTTGCGAGCCTGGGAGCCATCTTCCTCCTGTTCCTGATCGGACTCGAGAGCGATTTTCGGTTGATCTACACGCGGAAGAACGTGCTCGTGGCGTCGGGCGGCGTCGTGCTCCCGCTCGTGGTCGGCCTCGTCATCGCGTACTTCCTTGTCCCGACCGTCGACGGGGTGGGCGACAACGGCACGCAATTCACGATGGCCCTCTTCGTCGGGGCGACGCTCACGGCCACGAGTACCGCGATTGCGGCGTCGGTCCTGCTCGATCTCGGGCTCATGCGAGAACCCGTCGCCCAAACCATCATGGGGGCCGCGGTGGTCGACGACATCCTCAGCCTCATCGTCTTGTCGATCGTCGTCGGCACGACCCATGGCCAGATCAATCCCGTCTCGATCGCCGTTCTCCTGGGGACCGCGCTCGCGTTCCTTGTGGTCGGCATGGCGGTCGGCCTCTACTTCTTCCGCAAGGTCATCGTCCGGATTCAGGTCGAGGGAATGAAACTCGGCCTCAAGCACGGGGGTTTCATCATCGCGATGGCCGTGACGTTCTTGTACGCGTTCGTCGCGGAAGTGATCGG
>VBMG01000077.1 GCA_005878485.1 Methanobacteriota archaeon
AGGAGCGTGCCGCCCGTGGAGATGACGTCGTCGACGAAGACGACGCGGTCGCCCCTTCCGATCCCGTTGATGAACATGTCCCCCTTCGAGTACCCGGTCGTCTGCTGCAGGGAGACCTCGCCCGGCAGGCCGTACCGGCGCTTCCGGATGAAGACGTACGGCTTCCGGACCCGCATCGACAGGCCGGCGGCGAGCGGGAATCCCATCGACTCCGCGGTCACGATCTTGTCGCAGCGGCGCCAGTCGCCGATCCGCGCCAATTCCGACAGGACTTCGTCGAGGACCTCGGGTCGGCCCAGCGGGAGGCCGTCGGTGATCGGGTGGATGAAGTATTCGTAGTCGCCGAACCGAACGACGGGAGAATCGGCCAAGCTCGCCCGGAGCCGGTCGAGGGCCATCTCAGCCCCTCGAGACGAGGTCCCTCGCGACGGCCGACGCCTTCTCCAGGATTTCCGCCTCGCCTCGGACCCGTCGACCGCGCATCAACACGACGCCGTCGCAGATGACCGTATCGACGGCGTTGCCATGGGCCGAATAGACCCAATTGCTCACGTCGTCGTGGCGCGGCGTGAGCTCCGGCCGGCGCGGGTCCACGATGATGAGGTCGGCGAGCCGATCCGCGCCCAAGATGCCCGCGTCGATTCCCAGGGCCCGGGCGCCTCCGAGGGTCGCGAGCTCGAACGCCTCGAGGGCACGCAGGACCGTCGGATCCCGGTGGGCGTACTTCTGGAGCAGCGCCGCGACCTTCATCGTCTCGAACATGTCCAGGTTGTTGTTGCTCGCGGCGCCGTCGGTGCCCAAGCCCATCACGACGGCGGCTTCTTTCAACGCGGCGTACGGCATCGCCTGGCCGGTCGAGAGCTTCATGTTCGAGATCGGACAGTGGGCGACCCTCGTCCCGGTGTGCGCGAGGAGGTCGATCTCCGACGGATCGAGCCAGCACCCGTGGGCCGCGATCACGTCTTTCGCGAGGAAGCCGATCGAATCGAGGTATTTTGCGGGCCGCATGCCGGTTTCCACGAGGCAGTCGTCGACCTCCCGCTTGGTCTCGGAGAGATGGACGTGGATGAGGGAGCCGGTCTTGTCCGCGAGCTCCCGGATCCGGACGAGGGTGTCCTTCGACACGCTGTAGATCGCGTGCGGCCCGAGGACCGGCGTAATCCGGTCCGTCTTCATCGCCTCGATTCGGCGGTTCACGGCCTCCGCGGTCTGGAGTTGCTTCGCGGCGCGCTCCGGGTCGTTCAGGTCGACGATCCCCTCGGCGAGGAACGCGCGGAGCCCCATCTCCTTCACCGCCTTCGCGGCCGCGTCCATGTGGAAGTACATGTCGTTGAACGTCGTCGTGCCGGTCTTGATCATCTCGAGGCACGCGAGCTTCGTGCCCCAGTACACGTCGTCCGGGGTGAGGCGCGCCTCGGCGGGCCAGATTTTCGTCTCGAGCCACGTCGACAGGTCGAGGTCATCCCCCCACCCGCGGAACAGCGTCATCGCGGCGTGGGTGTGCAGGTTCACGAATCCTGGAAGGGCGACCTTGCCCTTCCCGTCGATCACCGTGTCCGCTTCCCGCTTCTTCCCGATCTCGACGATCCGGTTGCCTTCGACGTAGATCTGGGTCACGTCCCGGTCAACCTGGATATCCCGGATCAGGAGGCTCATCGGAGTCGCTCCAGGGCCTTCGCCACGATCGTCCGCGTGAGGTCCGCGTTCTTCCGCTGCGTCTCTCGGATGCGGTCGAAGATGAGCGGTTCGTCGACGATCCCGTGGGCGAAGTTGTCGACCGTGCACAGGGCGGCGTACGGGATCCCGAGTTCCGACGCGAGAGTCGCCTCCGAGGCCATCGTCATCCCGACGACGTCCCCGAAGGTCTTGAAGTGGGCGACCTCGGCGCGGGTCTCGAGTCGCGGGCCGGTGGTCTGGACGTACACACCTTCCGCACGGACCGTTGCCTTCGCGTCCTTCGCCGCGGCGACGAGGACGGTGCGGAGCCCGTCGTCCAGGGAGGGGGTCGCGTGCACGACCTTGTCATCGTAATACGTGGGGATGTCCCAGAACCCGATGAAGTCGTCGGGCACGACGAACGTCCCCGGGCGGATCGTCTTCTTGAGGGAGCCCGTGGAGGACGTCGCGAGGATGCGGGTCGCGCCGAGGTCCTTCAGGGCCCACAGGTTCGCGCGGTGGTTCAGCTTGTGCGGCGGAACCCGATGGTCCTTCCCATGCCGCGGGAGGAAGACGACCGTGACGTCGCCGTGCTTCCCCATCCGAGGCGGATCGCTCGGCGCGCCATGGGGTGTCACGAGAAATTTCGCCTGTTCGTCTTCGAGTTCGAACGCGTCACCCAGGGCAGACCCTCCGATGATTCCAACGACAACCGGCGCCATGGCAGCCGGACGAAAAGCGGTCCCTCGATAAAGACTCCGTCCCGCCTCGGAGACGAGCGCGACCCCGCGCTTAAGTACGAATTCGGACCCCGCGACTCCGGGCAATGATCAAGTCGGTCGACCGACGAAGGCCGCGAACACACTCAACTCTCACGTCCGATAGTCGATAGGATACGTATAAGAACGGACCTCCGGATGGCAAGGCGGTTCCATGCGGCGGCTCCCGTGGCCGCTCCTGCTCGCCTACGAGGAGGACGAGCTTCTCAGGGATCTGCTCTTCGGGAAGAAGAAAGACCTCGAAGAAGGTCGGGCCTACCTCGTCAAGGAGAAGAAGCCGGAGCGAGCCCTTGCGGCGTTCCAGCGGGCGGTCGACGCCGGCTGGCGTCCGATCTACATCACCCGCCAGCACCCGAACCACGTCGTGCGCCAACGAGGCGACAAGGAGATCCGCGTCGTCTGGCTCTCGACGACGCTCGGCAAGGACTACATCGACCCGCACAACCTGAACAGCCTGAGCAACCTGATCGCGAACTTCGTGAACGACGGGCCGCGGGCCGTGATCCTCTTGGACGGGATCGAGTATCTGATGATCAACAACGACTTCGCACGGATCTTGCACTTCCTCGAGTACGTGAACGAGCAGATCGCCCTGCACCGGGCCACGCTCGTCCTGAGCGTCGACGAGCGCGCGTTCGACGCAAAGGAACTCGCGTACATCGAGCGCAACACGGTCGGGCTCGAGTAGTCAGGCTTTTAGCCGCTCGGGCCATCCGTTCGCCCTTCATGTTCGAGATCGAGGAGCGCGGAGGCCTCGGCCGGCGGGCTCTTTGGACCCGTGGCGACCGGTCGCTCACCACGCCCCTCGTCCTCTTCGTCCAAGAGGGTCCCCGGGCCGCGCCTTCGTACGCGGAGGCCCTGTTCGTCTCCGAGCGGACGGAAGATCCGCGACTCCAGATCCGACATGGCGGCAGCTTCTTCGCCCCCCGGCCCGCAGCCCATCCGGACGATCTTCCTCCGACGAAGGGCACGCCGCTTTCCCTCGAAGGCCTCGAGATTCCGCAGGAGGTCGTCGCCGGAGACTTGGCGATCGTGACCGGCGAGTCCGACTTGCCATCGGCGAAGTCGGCGCAGGCGATTTTCCTCGCGAACGGGCCGGAGTTCGAGCGATCCCCGCGGGAGTTCGTGGCAATGGTCCGGAGCGTGCGGGAGACGCTCGGCCCGTCCACGGTCGTCGCGGTCACCGGCCTTGCGACACCTTCCAACCTGTCGGTCCTCGTGTACGCCGGGATCGACATCGTCGACTCGAGCCGCATGATACTCGACAGCGCCCGCGATCGGTTTCACACGGCGGACGGTGCGGTGCCAGCGGCCGACGCGGACCGGAACGCGTGTGGCTGTCCCGCGTGCGCGGCGTCCGAAGATCTTCGCGCGCACAACGAGCAAGCCCTGTACCGTGAGATGTTGCTCGTGCGGAGCCACTTGCTGCACGGGAGGCTGCGGGAGCACGTGGAACGTCGGCTCGCGAACGCGCCCTGGAACACGGCGGTCGTCCGTCACCTGGACCTGCGTGCATACGAGCTCGTCGAGCCGTACACGCCGGTCGCCGGGGGCGCGATGCTCGCGTACGCGCAGGCGTCGCTGACGCGACCCGAGATCCTGCGGTTCCGCCGTCGGATCCGGGAGCGGTACGCGAAGCCGCCCTCGGCGCGCGTCCTCCTGTTGCTCCCCTGTTCCGCGCGAAAGCCGTACTCGGCCAGTCGCAGCCACCGCCGGTTCCGAGATGCCATCTGGGCGAGCGCGAACCCTTCCGCGGTGCACGAGGTAATCGTGACATCGCCCCTGGGCCTCATCCCGCGAGAGCTCGAGCGGTTCTATCCCGCCCGCGCCTACGACATCCCCGTCACGGGCGACTGGAGTCACGACGAGGCCGCCATCGTCGCGGAGGATCTCCAGGCCTACGTCGCGGTGAATCGATACGACGCGGTCGTCGCCCACCTCGGCGCCGAGGCGCCAATCGTCAAGGCGATTCTCCCGCACGCGATTCTCACCGCGAAAGACCGCCCGACCTCCGACGAGTCACTCGCATCCCTCACCCGAAGCCTCACGGAGGCCACCGGATCTTTGAGCCGGGTCGCTGGCGGCGTCCGCTTTGCCGAAGAGATGTCGAACGTCGCCCGCTTTCAGTTCGGCGACGCCGGCCTCGGGCTCTCCAAAGGGGCGACCTTCCGGGGTCGATTCCCCGACGTCCGCATGATTCGGGACGGGCGTCAGGTCGCGATGCACACGGGGCGCGGGATGTTGTCGTTGACCCTCGAGGGCGGCGCGATCCTCTCCGACGCCGACGCCTATTGGGTGGAGATTGAGGATTTCATCCCGAAGGGGAACATCTTCGCTGTCGGTGTCGCGGACGCGGCGCCGGAAATTCGAGCCGGAGACGAGGTCGTCGTTCGCCATCGGCGGGAGGTGCGGGCCGTCGGGACGGCGAGGCTCAATCCGCGCGAGATGATCGACCTGGAGCGCGGCGAAGCGGTCCACGTCCGGCATGCGATGCCCGCGTCTCCATAACGTTAAGGAGCGTTGAGGCATCGGTCGACGGCGGATGGCGCTCCTCCCCGACCTCGCGCTGGCGTCCCTCTATGCGGTCGTCGTGTTCCTTCTTGCGTTGGGTTTCCTGGTCGTGTTCATCGAGGTTATTTCGATGCGGCGGCTCCTCGCGGGCCTTGTGGTGACGCTCGTGATCGCCGCGGGACTCGCGTCGAACGGCGAAGCGGGCCTCTCCCTCCTCGCACTCGGAGTCGCGGGGGCCCTCATCGCGAATCATGCGTTCGAGCGGCTGACGACTCGGTAGGTACCTCACGGAGTTGGTCCCAAGGGTTGCGTCGGCGACGGCTGCAAGAAAGGCGTCGCGCTCCGCGGGGGCAGGGCCAAGATGAGGAGCAGGAATAGGGCGGTCGAAGCGAGGGCGGTCGCGAGCGCAAATAGGTAGTAGGGTAGCAACTCGAATCCCGGACCGCCGAGAGCGAGGTAGAACCAGATGCTCGTGGCAAGCCCGATGGCCCAGCCTGCGACTTCTACGAGTACGAATGTTAGGAACAAAATCGGCGGGTGGCGGCGACGCGTTTGGATCCCCCAGCCGATCAACAGGATGAGGGCTGTCACACCGGACCTGGGGATCGTCGCGGAGGCGACGAAATACGCGGTTGGATCGGCGAGTGGGATTCTGAAGAAGAAAACGGCGTAGCTCACCGCCTCCCACCCCAGGACGATGGCGAGGGTGACAACCCCGAGGACGAAGAGTAGCCGATCCGTCGTGCCGTCCGACTGCGGGTTGCGCAATGTGGGTACCCTGGACGGGTAACCGCTCTCCGAAGGATGTCCATTGCGGTGGAACGGAATCCCGCCCATGGTCTTGGATATCACGAAGCCCGTTCATCCCTCCGGGCCAGTACTTTCGCGCACCTCTCCCCCCTTCCGCGCTTTATACCCCGGCGTCCTTCCGACGGACGTGGCAAGCGCGGCGGTACTGGCCTCTGTGAACGACATGAGCTCGGGAGGAGACCAAAGCTGGCAGGACGTGTACGCTTCGTACGGATGCTCGCTTGAATTCGACGCATCCGACGACGGCGGGTAACGCTGACAACCCATCCATCCCACCGATCGGCGGAGAGGGTCGCCTCCACGACTCCGCCGGTCCCCCTATTTTTGGGGCCTCGGCGGGCCGCTGGCAGGTTCTTCCGTCGGAAAGGTTAATGCGAATTACTCGGGTTGTCGCGGGCGCGCAGGGATGGTCCAGCTGGTTAAGACCCAGGCCCTCCAAGCCTGAGACCCGGGTTCAAATCCCGGTCCCTGCACTCAGGCCTCAGCCTTCCCCGCTCGCTTCGCGTTCCTCACGAGTCCTTCGTGGACCAGCGCCTCGAGTTCATCGATCGCCGCAAGGAGATCGTGAACGTCTTCGCCCGCGTCCTCGAGTTCTTTCGCGATGTCGCGAGCGTGGGGGATCGTCTTCTTCGTGAGCCAATCCCGCGTTTCCTTCCTGAGTTTGGTCGGTCCGAGCCGTCCCTTTGGCGTCCGCGACATGGTCCCATCCCGTCCGACGGATGTCCGCCCAAGAATGCTTCCGGCGTATTTAGTCGCATCGTCCCGCGGTGTCTTACGACGCCGGATCGGAGGATTGTCCAGGGGGCAGGGACCTTTGGCGATACCTATAAGTCATCCCGTCCGCATGTCGGCCGATTGTCCGACACGGTCCGTTGGACCGGGTCGCGCGGGATGGGATGACAGGGATGGCCCTCTTCCAAGGCCTTCTCGATCGGGAAGGTCGCGTCCTCGACAAGGCGAACCGACTCGTGCGCGCGGGTTTCGTGTCCCTCGACGCCGACGCCCCGGCCCGGGCGGCCGGCGCGTTCCTCAAGGCGCTCG
>VBMG01000078.1 GCA_005878485.1 Methanobacteriota archaeon
TGGATGTGTCGGGACAACGGGCCAAGATCCTTCGCCAAGGCGTGCTGCCGACGGGAGCCTAGGGCGATGGACCCCGACGTCCGCGAATCCCTCCTGCGGGCGGGGCGGATCTCGCGGGAGGCCCGCGAACGCGCCGTCGCGCTCGTGGGCGATGGCGTGCTGCTGCTCGAGGTCGCCGAGGAGGTGGAGGATCTCATGCGAAAAAAGGGCGCCCGACCTGCGTTCCCGACGTGTATCTCAATCGACGACATCGCGGCGCACTACTCCCCGACCCACGATGACGCGCTCCGCTTCCGCCGCGGGAACGTCGTCAAGCTCGACCTTGGAGCGCAGCTCGACGGCTGGATCGCCGACACCGCGGTCACCGTGGAGGTCGGCACGCGGAACTGGACGGCCCTCGCGCGTGCCTCCGAGCTCGCCCTCCAGACGGCGATCGAGGCCGTCCACGGAGGCGTGTCGACGCGAGCCCTCGGCGAGGGGATTCAGCGGGCGATCGAGGCGCACGGGTTCCGTCCGATTCGCAACCTCACCGGTCACACGATCGAGCGGTACCTCTTGCATGCGGGCAAGAGCGTGCCGAACATCGCGCATGGGCACGACACCCTCCACGCCGGCGAGGTCGTCGCGATTGAGCCGTTCGCCTCGTCCGGCGCGGGGGAGGTGGACGGCCGTCGGACCGGCAACATCTATCGGGTCCTCAAGACGAAGCCGGTGAAACAGGCCCAGCTGAACGACTTTCTGCAAATTCTCTCGGGGGAGTTCAAGACCCTACCGTTCGCGGAGCGATGGGCGTACCGCCTCGACGCCCACGCGCCCGCCTTGTTGAATGGGCTCGTGCGCACCGGGGCCGTGATGACGTACCCGGCGCTGCTGGACGTCGGCGGCGGAATCGTGTCGCAGACAGAGCACACGATGATCGTGGGAGCCACCGGCGCGGAAGTCACGACCGTGTGACGCGAGCGAACGTTTATTATCAAACGTCCCCGTTGACACCGTCTCGCGGAGCCGCAACCCGTTGAGCGACATCAAGCGAATCGTCTTGGACGTTCTGAAGCCCCACAAACCGTCCCTCGTCGAGATGTCGCTTCGTCTCTCGACACTCAAGGGCGTCGATGGCGTGAGCTGCACGCTCGACGAAGTCGACCAGGACACGGAGAACGTCAAGGTCACGATCGAAGGCCCGTCGATCAACTATCCGAGCGTGGAGGACACGCTCCGGGAGCTCGGCGCCGTCATCCACTCCGTCGACCTCGTCTCGTCGGGGAAGCGTCTCGTCGAGGACGTCCGGACAGGCCAAGACCACCGCTGATCCGGTCTACCGAGCCTCTTTGATCCGTTGGGCGACCTTCTGGACGATGGACGTCTTGTAGTAGTCGGCTCGGACGAGGACGCGGCCCTCCTTCCGCCACGGCGTCGACGGGAATGCTTTGCCCTCCTCGAGCTGAGGCTGCAGCCCGAGCGCCTTCGCCGCGGAGGTCACTTCCTGGGCGGTCGGAGACTCCACGGCCCACTTCTTCGCAACCCGCCGCCCCTGTTCCCTTGACCGTCCGAGGTCGAAATAGGCCGGGTACAGGACAATCGGTCGGTCTCCCTTCGGCATCGCCGCGGCCCGAACTCGCGCCCCCCATTAAGGATTTGGGCACCCGAAGGTTCCGTCCGATACCTTCATTCTCGCACCCGCTTTCAGGGGGCTACTTTCTCGGGAGCGGAGCGGCATGGATACGGAGATGGACCTCGTCGATTTTGCGGTCGACTATGCGCGGAAGAAGGGAGCCTCGTACGCGGAGGCTCGTCACGAGGAGCAGGAGCAGGAGAATTTCATCCTCAAGAACGGGGTCCTCGACGCGCTCTACGTGGGCCACGACCGCGGGATCGGGGTGCGCGTCCTCGTCGACGGCGCCCTCGGATTCGCGGCCACGAACTCCCGCACGAAGACGGACGTGCGCGCGATCGTGGACGACGCGGTGAAGGTCGCGAAAGCTTCGCGTCGGAAGACGAAGATCACGTTCGCCCACGAAGACGCGATCGAGATGAACTGGTCCGTCCCGGAGCAGCGAAAGCTCGCGGACGTCCCCGTCGAGGAGAAGATCGCCGAGATCCAGTCCGTCGACCGAGACCTCATGGCGCTCGGGTTCAAGATCCCCGCGCGGTACTTCCAGCTCAGCGACAACCGCATCGTGAAGCACTTCGCGAACTCGGAGGGCTCCCGGATCCGGTCGTACAGCCCCCGCCTGCGCACCTTCTACTTCCTCACGCTCGTCGAGGACGGCGAGTCCGAGCAGACGTACCGGAACTACGGATGGTCCGGGGGCTGGGAAGGCATCCAAGCCTGGGACCTTGGGAAGCGCGTCCTCGATGAAGCGCGGTCGATGCACCGATCTCTTGCGGAAGGGAAGAAATCCCCCGAGGGCAAGATGGACCTCGTCGCCGGACCCCAGGTGGCGGGGATCGCCTCTCACGAATCGTGCGGTCATCCGACGGAGGCGGACCGCGTCCTCGGACGCGAGGCGAGCCAGGCCGGCAAATCGTTCATCCCCCCCGACGGCCTGGGGATGCGGGTTGGGTCCGATGTCGTCAATGTCGTCGACGACCCGACGATCCAGAACGCCATTGCATACTATGTCACGGACGACGAGGGCGTCAAGGCTCGCCGCCGGTACCTGTACAAGGAAGGCCGTGTGAGTGAGTTCCTGCAAAACCGGGAGACCGCGGCGGTCCTCCACACGCGGAGCAATGGCGCCTCCCGGGCGGTGAACTACAACGTCGAAGCAATCGTCCGGATGGCGAACACGTTCGTGGAGCCGAAGGATTACTCCGTCGACGAGCTGCTCGAGGGCGTCAAATTCGGCGTCTACATGAAGAGCTTCATGGAATGGAACATTGATGACAAACGCTACAACGCGAAGTACGCCGGCCGCGAAGCGTACCTCGTGGAGAACGGGGAAGTCAAGCATCCCGTGCGGAACACGGTCATCGAACTCACGACGCCGGCTTTCTGGTCTGCCGTCGATGCGGTCGGGAACGACCTCGAATTTGAGGCTGGGTTTTGTGGGAAATCGGACCCAGGACAGGCGCTCGACGCGAGCCTCGGCGGGCCGACGATCCGGCTGCGGAACGTATACCTGAGGTGATCCTGTGGAAGACCTCGCCCCCCGGATCGTCAAGAAGGCCATCGCGCTCGGATGTCAGGACGCAATCGCGGACATCGTCACGAACCGCTCCTACCAGATCCGCTTCGCGCAGAACGAGGCCGTAATCAGCAACCGCTGGCGGGAGTCGACGGCCTCGGTTTTCTTCGTGTACAAGAAACGGGTTCTCGCGAGCGACATCAAAGACCTCTCGAAGACCGACGAGGCAGTCGAGCGCCTCGTACGTCGAGGCTGCGATCGGCGGAGCGCTGGACCAAGGGGCGAAAGAGTGCGCGGGGTCGTTCTGGAAATACGAGGACGAGCACTCCCTCGCTACATCGAACGGGGTGGAGGCCCACGACCATCGGGCAAGCCTCTACCTGTCGATTCGCGCCCTGGTGTCCCTCGAGTCGAGCGGACACGGGATTGCGTGTGCGACGAAGCTCTCCCAGTTCGATCCGGAGAAGGCGGGGCAGAAGGCGGGACGGATCGCGGCCCTCGCGAAATTCCCGAAGT
>VBMG01000106.1 GCA_005878485.1 Methanobacteriota archaeon
GGTATTTTCCCATGGCGAAGCTGCAGTTGACAGACTTGGAAATCTACGTGAAGGACTTGAAGGCGGCGCGAGCGTTTTACACGAAGAAGATCGGCCTCAAGGTGCGGTCCTCGATGCCGAAGTGGGGCTATCTGGCCCTCGGGGCGACGAAGGGCGGGCAGGACGCCTCCCTGACGCCGTGGCAGCCCACGGCGGACTGGGGCCAGGACGTGTACGAGTCCCGGCTCAAGATGATCGGCGGGATCACGGGCATCGGATTCCTGACGAACGACCTGAAGGGCACCGTGGCGGATTTGAAGAAGAAGGGCGTCAAGGCCGAGATCGAGCGGGAAGACGGGACGTTCGGACGCTTCACGGATCCGGACGGGAACGTGCTGTTCCTCGCGCAACCCGCGAAGCCGAAGATCCGCCGCAAGGGCGTGTCCGCCCTCACCTTCGTCACCGTCGTCTCGAAGGACTCGAAGAAGACCGGCGAGTTCTTCAAGAAGGCCCTCGGGATGAAGTCGCACCGGGTCCCGGGTGAGGAGGGGTTCACCGACTACCGCTTCTCCGAGAAGGAGACGAGCATCATGCCCTTCACGCCGACGAAGGAGATGTACGACAATCCCGCGGACTACGACTCCGACCTGGCGCACATCGGCGAGGAGACGGGGATCGGCTTCACGACGGACGACATCTACAAGCTGCAGGAGCAGCTCCTCGCGAAGGGCGTCCGGTTCAAGGAGAAGGCCGAGGCGCAGGGTTGGGGCGGGATCATGGCCCGGTTCTTCGATCTGGACGACAACGTCTACTCCTTGGTCCAGTACGAAGACTAGGCAGAGAAGGAAAGGAGAAAGGGGCGGACCCGGGCGGTCCGCCTTCGCCCGCTACCCTACGGGCCCTTCGGAGGGCCGGGCGGGAAGGTCATGTCGAGCGGATCCGGCTCCCTCGGGGGCTGCGTGGGCGGTGGAGCGGGAGGCCGCATGGACGCCGGCATCGCCGGCGGTTGCCGTTCGCGGCGGCGCAGCCCGAAGTACATCCAACCCAAGACCGCCAGGGCAACTGCGAGGATCGCCACGAGGATGTCCAAGACCTGAATCATCCCAAGCAGCTCGTTGGACTTCGGCGAGACGGTCCGCACCGTCACGGTGAAGGTCGACGTCGCCGAGTTCCCGGCGGCATCCGTCACGATCAGGCTCGCGGAGTACGTGCCGGGCCTTGCGTACACATGGGTCGCCGTCGGAGTCGTTGCGGTCGAATTGTCTCCGAAGTTCCAGGCGTAACCGGTGACCTCGACGTTGTCCGTCGAGGCGGACGCATCGAAGAAGAGCGGCTGGCCCTCATCGGCCATCCGGTCCCCACTTCCGCGCGGCACCGGCGCCTGTGTATCCCGGACGGTGACCGTGCGAGTTGAGGTCGCGGCGTTCCCGGAATAGTCCCAGACGGTCAAGGTCGCAACATAGGTGCCTGCGGTGGGGTATCCGTGGCTCGCGCTCACCCCGGTTCCACTCGACCCGTCTCCGTAGTCCCACGCGTAGCCCGCGATTCCGAGGTTATCTGACGACCCGCTCCCATCAAACGATACAGTCGCTCCCTGGCCGACCGAGACGGCAGCGCCCGCGTTGGCGCTCGGGGAGATGACGTCGAGGACGCTCGCGAAGATATCCTGGCCGGACACGCGGCCGTCTAGCCATGCCGCGAAGACATTCCCCGCCGCGTCGATTCCGACGCTCGGCGAGAACTGGAAGACGTTCGGCAATGAGTCATCGTTGACCTTCACGTTCGCGGACCATGTGAGGCCGTCCGTCGATGACGAGCCGTAGATGTCCCAGCCCGTGGATCCAGCAGTCCGGGGATCGGCCCAGACCGCCTCGACCTTGCCGCCGTTCGCCGCTAGGCTCGGCACCCACTGGAACGCGGCGCCGGCATCGTCGTTGACCTTCACATTCGCGACAACCGAGGCCCCAGCGTTCGTCGACCGGGTCGCGTAGATGTCGGGTGACGTGTTCGCGTTCCGGAAGTCGGTCCAGACGATGTAGATGGTGCCCAAGGCGTCCACCGCGATCGCCGGATCTCGCTGCTCGGCCCCGCCGGAGTCGTCGTTCACGGGGTTGAAGAGCGGGGTTATCCATGTCGCGCCGCGGTCGGATGACTTGGCGAAGTAGATGTCCGGGCCCTTCGGGACGCTTCGCGGATCGCGCCAGACTACGTAGACGTCCTCGTTCGGTGCGACCGCGATTGCAGGCGCGCCTTGTTCGGCAGCGCCCGCGTCGTTGTTGACGCGGCTGTTCGGGTTGAAGCTCAGCCCTCCGTCCGTCGAGTTCGCGTAGTAGATGTCCGGACCGGAGGCCGCAGTCCGAGAGTCAGTCCACACCACATGGACGAGGTGCGGGTTCACCGGGTCCATCCCGAGAGCCGGCTCGGATTGGCTATTCGTCATGACGTCGTTCACGCGGACGTTCGCAAAGAAGCTCAAGCCGCCGTTCGTGGACTTCGAGAAGAACACGTCGTTGTTCCCGTTCCTCGTGTCCGTCCAGGCGATGTAGATCGCGTTCGCCGAATCGAGCGCGAGGGCCGGTTCCGACTGGGACGCGCCGCCCGCATCGTTGTTCACACGGACCGGGACGGACCATGTCCGGCCGTCGGAGGACTTCGTGAAGAAGATGTCCGATTGCGTGACGGACCCGCCCCAGCCGGTGAAGGCGAGGTACGCGACCCCATCCGAGCCGACCGCGAGAGAAGGCTCCGCGGCCCCGTACGCCGGGGGCCCGTCGACGATCGTCGCGGGACCGAAGTACGGAGCGGCGGGGGCCGCCGCGGCGGATGGCATGAGGAGGCCCATCATGGCCACCGCGAACAACGGGACGATTGCTCCCAGAATCATTCGACGCGTCGCGGGCACATGAACCGTGGTCACTCGAACCATGCTGGCGTGCTCCTGGGTCGTCCGCGGTCGACGGCGGACTATTTAATCGGCGTGGGGCGGGTATCGAAATTGAGACCGAGAGTTCGAGTCGGATCACTTGAGCGGCGTGTCGGGCCTTATCGGTCTTCGTCCCGCGGTCCGATACTTTCATTCTGCTAAGGACCCTACCAAGCCAACCGGGTCAACGTCGTGGAGAAGACGGACAAATCCAATCTTGCAGACGCTTCCACCGCCCTTTCGAAGACCGCGAACGGCCACGGAGCGGCGACCCTCGCGGAGCGGTTCATCCTCGCGTTTCGCCTGCCCTACGTCCTCGGATGCATCGTCGTGGGGTTCGGGCTGTTCGGGGTGCTGGATGTGGCGTTGTCCGCCTACGCCACGAACGGGGATCTCTCCGCCGCCATCGCCAAGGCGAAAGCGCCCAACTCCCTCTTGACCGATCTCTTGGTGACATACTCGTTCTATGCACCCCGTTTCATGCGAGAACGGCTCGAGGAGGCGGGACGTTCTCTCGCGAGTCTCCTGCCGGATCGGGAGGAAGGGTTTCGTCGGATCTTCGGCCGTCTCGCTTCTCCCCGACCGCAGGTGATCACCTGGATCGTGTTCCTGGTCGCGCTCCTCTTGGCCGTCAATTTTTCGGCGATCGTCGGCGTGGCCCCGCCATCGATTCAGTTCAACGCGGGTCCGGGTTCCGCCCTCGAATTCTTTGCGGGAGCCTACGACATCCTCTCCGTCGCGGTCGCCACCTTGGGACTCTCGTCGGTGGTGTGGACCTACTGGAGCATCACCCGGGGAATTCACCGGTTTGGAGACGCCCCGCTCCAGTTGCGCCCCTACTACGAAGACGCGTTCGCCGGCTTGAGGCCCGTCGGAGCCCTCGCGCTGTCCCTCGACTTCGCGTATTTCGTGTTCATCGGACTGTTCATGCTCGTCGTATTCGCCTCGCCGTCGGCGCCCACGACAGCGGACATCATTGG
>VBMG01000107.1 GCA_005878485.1 Methanobacteriota archaeon
GAGATCCTCAAGTGATTCGTTTCGACTCGCGCAGGCGCGACCGCGAAGGGTTAATGACACGCCTCCGCGTTGCGCGCGTCCATGGCGGGCGACGAGCGCATCGAGGAGCTGCGCCGGCGGAAGGCCCTCGCGAAGGAAGGCGGCGGGAAAGACCGTATCGAAGCCCAGCACGGGAAGGGGAAACTGACCGCGCGCGAGCGGGTCGGGCTCTTGTTGGACCCGGGAACGTTCGTCGAGACGGACGCGTTCGTCGAGCACCGCACGACCGATTTTGGGCTGGACGCCAAGCGATTCCCCGGAGACGGCGTCGTCACGGGCCATGGTACGATCGACGGCCGGACCGTGTTCGTGTTTTCACAGGACTTCACCGTCTTCGGCGGCAGTCTCGGCGAGATGCATGCGAACAAGATCGTCAAGATCATGGACACGGCGATGAAGGTCGGCGCGCCGGTCATCGGGTTGAATGACAGTGGCGGCGCCCGAATCCAGGAGGGCGTCATCAGCCTCGGCGGGTATGCGGAAATCTTCTTCCGGAATGTGCTCGCGTCCGGCGTGGTCCCGCAGATCAGTGCGATCCTCGGACCGTGCGCCGGCGGCGCGGTATACAGTCCGGCGATGACCGATTTCATCGTCATGGCGAAAGGCACGGCGAACATGTTCATCACGGGACCCGAGGTTATCAAGGCCGTCACGGGGGAGGACGTCACCTTCGAGGAGCTCGGCGGCGCGATGACCCACGCGGAGAAGAGCGGGGTCGCCCATTTTGCCGCGGACGACGAGAAGGCCGCGCTCCGGACCGTCCGAAAAATCCTGAGCTACATCCCTTCGAACAACGTCGACGATCCGCCCGTCTTGGAGAGCGACGACGACCCGAACCGCGCCGACTCCGAACTCGCCACCGTGGTGCCGCGGGAGCCCGACAAACCATACGACATTCGCGACGTGATCTCTCGCGTCGTCGACCGCGGATCTTGGTTCGAGGTCCACGAGCGATGGGCTCCGAACATCGTCGTCGGCTTCGCCCGCCTCGACGGTCACCCGGTCGGGGTCGTCGGCAATCAGCCGAAGGTGCTCGCGGGCACCTTGGACATCGCATCCTCGATCAAGGCTTCCCGGTTCGTCCGCTTCTGCGATTGCTTCAACCTCCCCCTCCTGACGCTTGTCGATGTCCCGGGCTTCCTACCCGGGACCGCGCAGGAGTACGGTGGGATCATCCGGAATGGCGCGAAGCTCCTGTACGCGTACAGCGAGGCGACGGTCCCGAAGGTGACCGTGATTACCCGGAAGGCGTACGGCGGAGCGTACGACGTCATGTGTTCGAAGCACATCCGCGGCGACTTCAACTTCGCATGGCCCTCTGCGGAGCTCGCCGTCATGGGTCCGGAAGGCGCGGTGCAGATCATCTTCAAGAAAGAAATCGAGGAAGCGAAGGAACCGAAGAAACGGGAGAAGGAACTCGTCCTCGAGTATCGCGATCGATTCGCAAACCCGTACATCGCCGCCCGCATGGGCTACCTGGACGACGTGATCGAGCCGCCGGAGACCCGGCCACGCGTCATCAACGCGTTCGCCGTGTTGCGCACGAAGCGGGAGACCCGACCGGCCAAGAAACACGGGAACATCCCGTTGTGATGGGGACCCGATGTTCCGCCGGCTCCTGATTGCGAACCGCGGTGAGATCGCGATTCGCGTCGCGCGTACGGCGCGGGAGATGGGCATCCATTGCGTGGGCGTCTTCTCGGAAGCGGACCGCGGAGCGCTCCATCGCGGGGCCATGGACGAGAGCGTGGAGATCGGAGGGCCGCTTCCGGCGGACAGCTACCTGAACATCGCCCACGTCCTCCGCGCGGCCCACGAGGCCGGCGTCGAGGCCGTCCATCCCGGCTATGGGTTCCTGTCGGAGAACCCGAGGTTTGCGGCGCGGTGCGCGGAGGAAGGGTTCGTCTTCGTCGGGCCGCCGGCCGAGGCGCTCGCGCTCTCCGGCGACAAGATTGCCGCGAGGCGGGCGATGTCTGCCGCGGGAGTGCCCGTCACCCAAGGGGTCGACCGGGTCATCCGGTCTCCCGACGAAGCGCGCGTCGTCGCAGCGGAAATCGGATATCCGGTCCTCTTCAAGGCAACGGCCGGGGGCGGAGGCATCGGCATGGCTCGGGTGGATCGACCATCTGAACTCGCCCCCGCGTTCGAGGCCGCCCGCGGCGTCGCTCTGGCGAACTTCGGGAATCCGGACCTCTTCCTCGAGAAGTTCCTTCGGCGCGCGCGACACGTCGAGATCCAGGTCCTGATCGACGCCCGCCGCGGTATCGGGTTCGTCGAGCGGGAGTGCAGTGTCCAGCGGCGCCACCAAAAGCTCGTCGAAGAGACTCCCTCGCCCGCCGTCTCGCGGGCGCTCCGGTCGCGGCTCATCGAGGTGGCCGTCCGCGGGCTGCAGGCGATGCGATATCGGAACGCCGGCACGGTGGAATTCCTGCTCCACGACCGACGTTTCACGTTCAACGAGGTGAACGCGAGGCTCCAGGTGGAGCACCCGATCACCGAAGCCGTGACGGGCGTCGACCTCGTACGACAGCAACTTCGGATCGCGACGGGGGATGGCCTCGAGGTCTCGTCGGCCGAGCTCGCGCATCGAGGCCACGCGATCGAGTGTCGGGTGAACGCGGAAGACCCGATTCGCAATTTCCTCCCGTCCCCGGGACGCATCGTGGCCTACCGCGCGCCGTCCGGCCCCGGCGTCCGGGTGGACAGCGGCGTGGCCGAGGGCTCCGTGATCCCGCCTTTCTACGACCCGCTCGTCGCGAAGCTCATTGTGCACCGCCGAAGCCGAACCCTGTCGATCGAGCAGATGCGGCGCTCCGTCGACGCGTTCGAGATTCGCGGCATCCACACGAATCTTCCGTTCCACCGCGCGATCCTTCGGACGAGCGCGTTCGCCCGCGGGGACCTCTGGACGACGATGGTCACGGACCTGCGGATCGCGGAAAAGATTCGAGGTCGTGGGCCCTGGGAGGAACGGATTGCGGCGATCGCCGCGGCCTTGGTCGCCGCGGATCGTGTCTCCATGGGGCCGACGTTCCCCATCGAACGGTCTCCGACCTCGAAATGGGCGGTCGCGGGACGCCAGTCGCAGCTCGCGGGAGGGGGCCATGCGGTTCCGCCTCGACATCGATGGTGAGCGACGGGACATCGAAATCGAGCCCCGAGCTGGCGGGTTCGAGGTCCGGGTGGACGGGGCGAGCTACCGCATCCGAGCGCGGTCTTCGGTCGACACGGTGGACATCCGCATCGGGGCCAAGGTACTGCGCGTGCGGCTTCAGGGGGAATCTGCGATCCTCGACGATGGCGCTCATCGGTTCCGGATTTCCGAGGTCTCGGAAGCGGCACCGACGACAGGCCGGCGCGCGGGCGGGGCGGGGAGCCCGGTCGACGTGCGCGCCTCGATGCCCGGGCGGGTCGTCCGGGTGAACGTGACCCCGGGGGCACGGGTGCGACGGGGGCAGACGCTCATCGTTCTCGAGGCGATGAAGATGCAGAATGAGATTCCATCACCCGGGGATGGCGTGGTCCGCGAGGTCCGGGTGGCCGCGGGCGAGACGGTCACCGCGGACGCGATCGTCGCGTCGATCGAACTGCGCGGGTCGTCGGCGTCGTGAGGAGATGCCGAAGCCGCTCCTTCTTCGAGCGCAAGTATCGTACGTTCGCGGCCGTGATCGGGACTTCGAGGGGGATTCGCTTGGACACACGGACCCCGTACGCCTCCAGTTCCTCAATTTTCGCCGGGTTGTTCGTCATGAG
>VBMG01000073.1 GCA_005878485.1 Methanobacteriota archaeon
CCATGAGCTCCTTCACGATGATCGGGACTTTGTCGGGGGGGACGCGAGCGAAGAGCGACGCCTCCGAGAGGGAGTACTGTTGCTCCGGGTTCAGCTCGCCGCGGGCCGCCTTCTCCTTCTCCAGGATGACTTTCAGCTCGGCAAGGGACACGTTCGACTCCTCCATCGTCCCCCTCCTAGGCGCGCCTCAGGTGCTCCGGGCGCACGATGGCCTGCTTGATCCGCCCGCCGAAGCGGACGTCGATCACGAAGGCGGCGCCGCGTCGCTCCACGACCGTACCCGTCATGCCGTGGAACCGGTGGTGGGGCCAGCCTTTCTGGACGCTCGAGTCGATGACGATCGTCACGCGCTCGCCGACCTCGAACGACTGGAACGACCGCGTGATCGGAGAGAGCCCGCGATCGCGGGGGCTGCGGCGGAACTTCTGCCGCGTCTTCTCCATGATCCCCTTCGAGGCCTTGACCATCTCCTCACCCGCCGTCGTGGATGTCCAGCACGTCGAGCTCGAGGACCTCGCACGCCACGCCGAGCCGTTCCGAGAGGGACGGCCGCGTCCGGCCTCCGTCCCCGTGGACCCATTCCTTGATGTAGGTCCCCGCCTCCGCTGTCACGCGAATTTCCGCTCGGTCTCCGTCGACGCCGACGACCTCGGCCGCCAGTAGCCGTCGAGCCCGTGTGGTATCCGCGCGCCGGTGAACGACCCGCCCAGGCGTGCGCTGGGCGATCGGCTCGGGGACCAAAACCAGGAGGGCTCCTTTAAGCTTTGCTTCCGGCACGATCGGGGTGGTCCGCATCACGACCCGATACGACTTCGCGGCGCGGTCCTCCTTCAACGCGACGACGGCTCCGCCGTCGCTTGGCATGAGGCCGTCGACCTCGACGATCCCCGAGGCATTGATCCGGTCGACCGCCGCAACCCTGTCGACGCGGCGCCGCCGGGGCTCTTTGACCTCGAGGATGAACGGCCGTCCGCGTCCGAGCATCCGCGCGTCCACGTCTTCGCGGCCCATCCCGTGCAGCGCGTGGCCGGTCCCTCCCGTTTCACGCATGACCTCCGCGGCGATCACCTCTTCCACGCTCGTCGGGTACATCTTCCCCGTGCCGCCGCACCGGGCGCACCCCTTCCCCATACAACGCCGGCACGGCCAGCGGGTCTGGGGCACACCGCGGGCCAGCTTGCGGTAACGGCCGCGGAGGTAGAGCGGATTCACCTGGAGGTCCACGTGATCGAACGCGGTATCGAGGACCGCGACGATGTCCGGGCGAGCGACGTCGGGTTCCTTCCGAATCCGTTCGGAGACCCGTTTCCCGACTTCCCGGTTCACCTCGGCTTTCAGCGGTTCCGGGCCCGTGAGCCCGAGATGCGTCCAGAGGGATTCCTCCCTTGCGGCGATTTCGGGATCGACCTTCGACCCGATCCGAAACGTGTCGAACTCCCACGGCTCGAGCCTCCGCGCGACGAGGTCGGCCAGGTCGTCGTAACGGCCCGTGAGTCCGTCGCAGATCCAGCATGGACCGATCCGGATCTCCGCGAGGTCCCGGACCGAGCGGCCCCGTTCCTCGTTCGTATGCCCATGGCCGACCTTCCCGAACAGCCGGCCCAGACACGAATCGCACAGCGCCCGCTCGGCGAGCTTCGACCAGTCGACGGCCGCGGCCGCGGCAACGACCTCGTCCACGGCTCCCCAAGGAGCGGCGGGCATAAAGACTCATGCGAGCAGGAACACGCTGATGAGGAGGTTCACCAGGACGATCCCGGTCATCAGGACGTACGTGCGGTCTCCGTCTTCCGCGAACGAGAGCAGGCTCAGCAAGACGCGGACCATCGGCGTCGCGATCAGGACGAGAACCCCGAGACTGAGAAATCCGGCCGGTGTGAACTGGACGAGCTGCGGAATGAGGGACCGGGGCGGCACGGAGTGGTCGGGCAGCGCGGCACTCTTGGCGCCAACGAGGATGAACCCGAACAGGAGGACCGCCACGGACACGAGGACGCCGCCTCTCAGGACGTGATAGATCAGGCGGTTCGTGTCCTCGACTTCGCCGACCACCGCCCGGCGGAGCGCCGCGATGCGGTCTTGCACGAGCCGGATGCCGGCGCGAGCCGCGATCATACGACTCCCGAGAATCCGAGGGCGCGGGCGGCCATCGCGATGCCGAGTGCCGCGAGGAAGATCGCGAAGACGAATCGAACGTTCGCGGCCTTCGCGCGCACGAGGAGCCGCGTGCCTAAGTTCGTCCCCGTGAAGACCCCGATGATCACCATCGCCGCGAGGCTCGGGTCGACGAGGCCTTGCGAGTAGTAGATGAACGCGCTCGCCGCGGCGGTCACCCCAATCATGAAGTTGCTCGTCGCCACCGCGGCTTTCATCGGCACGCGCATGAGGATGTTCATCGCGGGAACTTTGATGAAGCCGCCTCCGACCCCGAGCAGACCGGAGAACAGACCGGCCGCGGCGCTCACGCCGAACCCGGCGCCCGGCCGGTCGACGCGGTAGCGGTAGACGGCCTGGTCTTCCTGGTCGAAATAGACGCTGTTCAGGCTCAGCCGTTTTACGAGGGGCGGCTCCTCCTCCCCTCCGCGGTACGAACGCTCCTTCGCGGTCTCTCGAACCCGGACCATGGTCGCGGCCGCGTAGAGCACGACCGCGCCGAACGTGACGTACAAGAAAACGGCCGGGACGAGGAGGGCCACCAGGGCGCCGGTGATCGCGCCAATCGTCGTCGCCACCTCGAGGAACATCGCCAGGCGGAGGTTCGTGAGATGATCCCGCACGTAGACGGAGGCCGCGCCCGAAGACGTTGCAATCACCCCGATCAGACTCGTCGCGATCGCGCGCTTGATGTCGACGGCAAGGACCAACGTCATGAAAGGGACCAGGAACACGCCGCCGCCAATCCCCAGGTAGGAGCCGCCCAATCCCGCGAAGAACGCCGCGAGGGCCAGCAGGAGGAGGACCTCGACGGGCGACATGCGGGGCGCTAGACACCGTGCCGATAAATGTCTTCCGCGACCCGACCTCACTTCGACAACGTGATCTCGATGCTGCTCACGTTCGTCGGGTGGCCGTCCTCCGCGGTCAGTTTCTCCGTCGCGATCCGCACATCGCGCACGGAGGCATCGGGAATGAAACGGCCTCGCACGATCTCGGCGACATCGACCGCGCGGGAGATCGAACGGCCGCGGGCCTTCACGACGACCTCCCGCGAGCCGCCATTGAAGTGGGTCACGACCGCGAGGACGTAGTTCATCGTCGGCTTCTTCCCGATGTACACGACGCCGGGATCGACCATGGGAGAGCCCGAACTCGAGGCGAAACTCCATCCCAAATGCCCGTATTAATGCCCTATGTACCGAATGGTAAGGGAGTATCCCGTTCGGGAGGGACACGAAAACGTTTTAGGAGCGAACCCCTATGAAGCGGACGGCGTACGATGGCGAGAGATCGCGACTCGGGGTTCCACTCCGCGGCGGGCCTCATCCGCTATTTCGATCAGGAGGACGAGAAAGCCCTCAAGGTACCCCCGTGGCTCGTCGTCGTATTGTCCATCGGCCTCGCGGCGATCGTCCTCTACGTGACGTACTCGTGGCCCCTCGCCTGAGCGCCGCGTCAGAAGTCTCTTGATAGGCCGCGGGCGAGTGGGCAAACGCCGATCTTGGGTCATAGTAATAGGGGGATTGAACATGCTCATCCACCCACCGGCTCCCAGCGGGGCAACAACCGTGTCCGGCAGCGAGGTAGACGCGTTGACGGTGGATCGTGAGCTTGCCACCGCGAACGTCGATCGCGCTGCCATCCTGACCGGTTCAAGTATGGCGATCTTTACCTTTCTGCTATTCTTCCTGTATCCGCGCTTTTCTTCCGGTGAGATCAACCCGATTCTCTTCCAGATCACCTTGACGGTGATTGTGCTGACCATTTTTGCCTTCAGCTTCTCGGGGCTCTACTACTACCGGATTCGCGTGCTGGAGATGAGCA
>VBMG01000042.1 GCA_005878485.1 Methanobacteriota archaeon
GACCTCGCCTTCCGTGAGGATTACGTCGCGGATTTCTCGCGATTCGTCCGAGCCGCAACCTTTTAGCGAATCTCTGGAATGGCGGGAACGGGACCATGGGACGGAGGCCGGCGCTCTTGGTCGTCGACGTCCAGAACGATTTCTGCCCAGGTGGCTCGCTTGGCGTGCCGGACGGCGATGCGATCATCCCGCGAGTCAACAAGACGGTCGCCCTCTTCGAGCGCCGGGGCCTGCCGATCCGAGTGCTCCGCGATGCGATTCGCGGGGTCGACCTGAAGCCGGGTGACTCGGAGATGGCGATTAAGGAGATGCGCGTCCATGGCGCTCAATTTTCGGAGAGTCGTGGGCTGGCAAGTCTCCTCCCGAAAGAGTGATTTCCTCCATGATCCCCGTCACCTGAAGGCGGCGAATCGTTGAAATAGCGATCCAGCGGTTCTTCGCCCGTCCCGATCCGCATCTTGCCAGTGGCATTCGCGGGCAGCGGACTCGAATCAGACGGGGGATTTCAGGATGGCGGGCAAAAGCAAGTCCGGTGAGGGCACGCGCGAACATCCGTGGCACTTGAAGACGCCGATTGGGACATCGGAATTTCAGGCGTTCCGCGACGAGGCTCTTGATCCGCCCGCGCTCGTCGTCAAGTCGGGGAGCACGGAGCTCCGGTACCACCTCCGATGCATCGACGACCTGCACTAGATGCTCAAGTCGCGCGGAGACTGGATGCCCCTCGGAAGCGCCGACGAGCAGAAGCCAGCCGCGGACGGGACCGTCGAAGCGTGGGGTCGATTCCCGAAGAATCCCGTCGGTGGGTGGTATGGACTGAAGAAGGGTCTTCGCGGGCGATTCGGGATGTACGTCCCGCCCGTGCTGGAGGCCCTGCATCTCGCCGAGGTCGAACACAACCCGAAAAACAATCGGATGCGAGCCCTCTAGGTTCGTCCGCGCCGCCGATCTCCACCCCGTCCTTGCTCTCCGGCCGGGGGCGGGAGCTCTGGCCTTGGACAGCCGGGTGGACATATGTTTATATAACGTGATTGTCATACGAATGTCAGACAGAAAAATCCGAATTGCGGGGGCGGGCGATGCCATCGGAATCGGAGCGGGTCACCATCCGGCTGCCGCCGGACAAAGTGAAAGCCCTCCATCAACTCGTGAAAGGCGGTACGTTCACGACGATCTCCGATGCGATTCGCGCCGCGATCGACCGTTTCATCGACATCCAATTCGCGCCGGATTACATCCGCAAGCTCATGATCGAACTGCCGAAAGGAAACGTGGTGGACCTTCAGCAGCTCGTCAAGTCGGGCGACTCCGTGTCCGTGGAGGACGCGGTCCGCAACGCGGTCCGGGAGTACGTCCGCCGGCGGCTCCACAAGGCCATGGAAGGGGCCGACCGCTAGCGAGATGGCCGGGAACGCGCGACCCCTGAGGCGCGCGGGCAGAGGTGGCCTCCACCGCGGGCCGCCCGGGATGGGATCACGGATGGGCCTCGAGACCGCACAGCGTACGGGGAACCAATCGTTCCTCGATTCGTTCACGCTCGTCCGGCCGCGAGTCCTCGTGATCGGATGCGGGGGCGCGGGAGGCAATTCCGTCCACCGCCTCCATCGGATCGGCATCCATGGGGCTCGCACCGTCGTCGTGAACACGGATGCCGTGCATCTGGATTCCATCCAGGCGGATCGAAAGATCCTCATCGGCGGCGGCGTGACGCGGGGCATGGGCGCTGGCGGGCGTCCGGACGTTGGCGAGCGGTGCGCCGAGCTCGCGGAACAGGAGCTGCGGAATCAAATTGGTGACTCCGATCTGACGTTCATCACGGTCGGCCTTGGCGGCGGGACGGGCACGGGAATCGCCCCGTTTCTCGCGGAGCTCGCCCAGGCCGCCGGCAGCGTCGTGATCGCCTTAGCCACGACGCCATTCCGGGCGGAACGGGGCCGTATGAACAATGCCCGCGCCGGGATCCAGCGACTTCAAAGTTGCTCCGACTCGCTCATCGTCCTCGACAACAATCGGCTCCTCGACCTCGTCCCGAACCTCCCGATCGAGCAGGCGTTCGCGGTGATGGACCACTTGATCAGCGAGGTGGTCAAGGGCATCACCGAGTCGATCACGCTCCCATCGTTGATCAACCTCGACTTCAGCGACGTTCGCACGATCCTCCAGGCCGGCGGCATGTCGACCGTGTTCTATGGAGAGAACTCGGAGGACGACGTCGACCGGGTGGTCTCCGACACGCTTGACAACCCGCTCCTCGACGTCGACTACCGCGGGGCGAACGGCGCGCTCATCCACATCAGCGCGGGGCCCGGTCTGCGCCTGAAGACCGCGAACGCGGTCGTCGAGGGACTGACCGCGGGGATCCGCCCTGACGCGAACGTGATCTTCGGCGTCCGGGTAGATCGGAAATACGAGGGGATCCTGCGGGTCCTCGCCATCATGACCGGCGTCCGCTCTCCGATTGTCGAAGGCGTCGCGGAATCCGTCTCCTTGCGAGACGTGGTGTCGGATGGCGGGACACCGGGCATCGCGAACGCGGAAACCCTACGGCCTTCCCGCCGTCGATGAAACCTACCCAGACGGGGGCGGCATAGCGGCTCTCGCGGTGTCTTCCTCGAACGCCTGCGTGAGCTGTCTCGGCTTCATCCGCACGCGGACCGTTTCGGGCTTCGGTTTGATCAGGTTCCATCCCGCCTTCGTCACAGTCCCACCGACGATGGCGAGGACCAGATACATCGCGCCGGTCAACAGGACGATGGCCAAGGGCTGGAGGATCCCGGTGAGGTCGAAATTGAGGCTCAGGCCCGCGGCCGGGTCCAACGCGCTCTCCCCGGAGCGGGTCTGCATCGGGACCGCATCGACCTGCGCGAACGCCCGGCTCTCCTTCCCGTTGCCGTCTCGCACGATGAGGCTCGTCTGGTACGCTCCCGGGCTCGTGTACGTGTGCATCCCGGGGTTCTGACCCGACTGACGGGCCCCGTCCCCGAAGTCCCACTGCCACGATGTGATCGCGGCGTCCCCCTGCTGCGAGGTGTCCGCAACCGTCACGTTGAATCCGTTCGAATCCCAGCGGAACGAGGCCGCGGGGCCCTTCGGCGTCTGGTTCTGCGGCATCTGGGTCCGGAGGAAATCGCCTGGCGACCCGGCCAACGCGAGGGCGTGGGAGAACGTGAAGACGAGAAGGCCCAGGCCGAGGGCGAGCACGCCAATCCCGAGGAGCAGATCCATGTGGTCGCGTTTCAGGAGGGCCATCGGCGCGCTCGAAACGGCCGGTGTCCATAAAGAGCGGGACCCGGTTCTCAAGCCCGATAACGGATCGGCCTCACCCGCGAAAGATCGGGCGCATGCTCAAGAACTTCGGCTCGGCGAGTGGTCGGAACGGGCGGTCCTTCGTCTCCGAGGCGATCCGCGAACGCAGGGCGTCGACGGTCATCTCTCCCTGCTTCGTCGTCCCTCGCACGCGCACGTTGATCTTGCCGCTCTCGACCTCTTTCCGTCCGATCACGGCGACGTACGGCACCCAGTCTTTCTCGGCGGTCCGGATTTTCTTCGCGAGGGTGTCCGAGGTGTCGTCGAGGTCCGCGCGGACGCCGTCCAGACGGCTGAGGATCGACCGCGCGTCGTCGAGCTGGTCTGCGCTCACCGGCACGATTCGGACCTGCGTCGGCGAGAGCCAGACGGGAAGCATTGGTGGCCGGCCGGCTTTCGCGTCCGCCGCCGCCTTCTCAAGGAGTCCGTACATGACTCGTTCGATTGCTCCGCTCGGGGAGAGATGGAGAATGAGCGGGGTCCGCTTCGCGCCTTTCTCGTCCGTGAAGGTGATTCCGAACCGCTTCGCGTTTTCCGTGTCGATCTGGTCGGTCGAGAGGGCCGCAGCCTTGTCGTTCGCGTCGACGAAGTTGAATTCGTACTTCAACGTGAAGTAGAAGAATTGCTCCGACCACTTCTCCAAGAGGATCGGCTTGCCCCACCGTTTCGCGTACGCGGTCACGAAGTCGCGATGGTCCCGCCAGAACGCCTCCGTGACGCGCATGCCGACTTCGAAGTCGTCGGGCATGGAGAAGCCGCAATCCTCGAGGAGCTTCCAGGCGACCTCGAATCGGACCATGAACTGCGTTTTCGCCTGCTCGACGTCCGCGCACAGCGCGTGACAGTCAGGCATCGTGAACGCCCGGAGCCGGCGGAGTCCCGCGAGCTCGCCCCGCTGCTCCGCGCGGAACGAGTAGCGCGTGAGCTCGTACAACGACAGCGGGAGTTGCTTGTATGAGATGACCATGTCCTTCATGATCAGGAACTGGCCGAAACATGCACTGAACCGCAGGAACGTCTTCTTGTTCGGCGTCTGGACGACGTACTGCCGCGCCGGGAAGCGGTTCAGGTACGACTTCAGGGCCGGATGCTCGAAGTCGTACATGACGGGGGACTCGACCTCCATCGCGCCGTACTCTCGAGTCCGCTGGCTGACGTGCTCCTCGATGAGGCCCTTGATCAAACGCCCTTTCGGGTAATACCGGAGGTTGCCCGGATCCGAGCCAGGCTCGTAGTCCACGAGTTCGAGGTCCCGCATCAGGCGGACGTGTGGCGGCTCCTCCTTCACCTCGCGGGTTTTCATCATCTCGTACGAGGCGAACCGGCGCAGGTTGTCGTGGCCCTTGAAATCGAATCCCGCGACGCTTCCATCCTTGATGGAGAGCGGGTGCGCCTCGCCCTTCGTGTCGAGGACGAGCCAATCTGACCGGAGTTTCGCTTCTGCCTTGATCGCGTCGGAGAGTTCTTCCTTCGCCTCCGCCGCAGCCTCTGCCACGATCTCGCGGGACAATTCGCTCAACGGATGTCCCTTCACAGCGACTTTGAAAGACTTGTAGTAGCCGAACGGCGACGCGGTCACGTCATACCCGCGGGCACGGAGGTCTTTCTCGAGGGCGGCGAGGAGTTCCTGAGCCCGATCCGGCGAAGCGAGGGAGGAGCTGAGGTGGGAGTACGGATACAGCACGACGCGCCGGGTTCGCACCTGGCCCGCGACGTCCTCGATGCTTGCGGCCGCGGCTTTCGCGGCGCCAATCGGATTCGCCTCATCCCGTTTCTCTGCACTGATGAAGCAGACGAGGGCTTCTTCGGCACGTCCATGGCGCGCCTCCTTCGGAAGATCTGGGAGGCCCTTGACGGCCTTCTCCTTCACCTCGTACTCGAGGTAGTCGACATGGAGGAACAGGATGCGCATCTCGGCCCGCGTTATCCGTCGAGGGTATAAAGCCCCTGCCCCGCTCACTCTGAAATATCCGGGGAGGGATGGCGTTTCCAATGTCCGAGCCGCTGGTTTGGCGCCACCGGACCGGTGAAATCGTCTTCGACCGAACGCGAGTCATGGGGGTCCTAAACGTCACGCCCGACTCCTTTTCCGACGGCGGTCGCTTCTTCGATTCGGTTGCAGCGGTGCGCCGCGGTCTCGAAATGGCCGAACAGGGGGCAGACATCATCGACGTCGGTGGGGAGTCGACGAGGCCCGGCTCGGACCGTGTTCCTGCGGAGGAGGAGTGGAGACGTGTTTCGCCGGTAATCCGAGAGCTCGCCGCCAACCTCACGATCCCGATTTCGATTGACACCCGCAAGCCTGACATCGCGCGAAAGGCGATTCGCGCGGGCGCGTCAATCGTGAACGACGTGACGGCGTTGCAAGATCCCGAAATGGTCCCCGTGGTCGCCAGCTCGCGTGTCGGAGTCGTCCTCATGCACCTCCGGGGCGAACCAAAGACGATGCAAGACCGGCCGAGCTACAGCGATGTCGTCGCAGAGGTCCGGGAGTTCCTAGAGGAGCGCGTTCGAACCGCCGCGAGCCACGGAATCGCTCTAGAAGCCATCGCGGTGGATCCAGGCATCGGATTCGGCAAGGACTTGAACCACAACCTCGCCCTCCTGCGTCATCTTGACGCCCTGGCGCTGCTGGGACAGCCGATCGTTGTGGGAGTATCCCGGAAGTCCTTCCTGAAGCGGTTGGACGCGGGCGACGAAGCAGTCGATCGACTTGCCGGGAGCGTTGCGGCCGCAACACTCGCGGTCGCCCACGGAGCCCACGTGATTCGGGCTCACGACGTCCTCGAAACGGTCCGGGCAATGCGTGTTGCGGATGCGCTGCTGCGAGGCAGCGAAAGCCTTTAACCTCCGGCATGATTCGTACCGTAATGGTATCTCGGAAGGCCATCGACTCGATCCTCGGGGAATACGAGGACATCGTCGTTGCGACGGTCTGCTCGCACTCGTCTCTCCAGATTTTCCACGGAGCCCGCCAAGAGGGCTTCCGCACGCTTGGGATTGCGATTGGTAAGCGACCTCGCTTCTACGATGCATTCCCCCTCGCGAAGCCGGACGAGTTCCTCATCGTGGACTCCTACGCGGACATCCTCGACCAGGCGGACGATCTCGTCGGGAAGCACGTCGTCACCGTCCCGCACGGTTCCTTCGTGGAATACATGGGCGCCGATGTCTTCGCGAAACTCCGGATCCCAACGTTCGGGAATCGCGAGGTGCTGAAATGGGAGTCGGACCGCGACAAGCAGCGAGATTGGCTCACATCCGCAGGCGTCCCGATGCCGGAGAAGATCGAACAGCCGAAGGACATCAATCGTCCGGTCTTCGTCAAGTACTACGGAGCGAAAGGCGGCCGCGGATCGTTCATCGCGAAGAACTACGAGGACTTTAAGGAGTCGATCCAACCCGGCATGAAATACACGATCCAGGAGTACGTCGTCGGGACGCGGTACTACATTCACTACTTCTACTCGCCCTTCGCGACCTCAGGGTTCATGCTCTCGAAAGGCGCGCTCGAGATGCTTGGCGTGGACCGCCGCGACGAGGCGAACATCGACGAGATGTACAAGCTCGGTGCCCAGGAGGCGCTGCGGAAGATGGGCTTGCTTCCGACCTTCGTCGTGACGGGCAACATGCCGGTGGTCTTACGGGAATCGCTCCTACCGAAGGCGTTCGAGATGGGGGAACGCGCCGTCGAACGCTCGATCGAACTGTTCGGCGGCATGGTCGGCCCGTTCTGTCTCGAGACGATCGTGTCCGACCAGCTCGAGTTCAAGGTCTTCGAGATTTCCACCCGGATTGTCGCGGGGACGAACCTCTTCATCGCCGGGTCTCCGTACTCCGATCTCCAAGAGCCGGGGATGTCGACGGGCCGCCGGATTGCGAGAGAGATCCGAGTCGCCCAGAAACAGGGCCGTCTCGCCGATGTCCTCAGCTAAACTCGTGCGCGGCAGATGAAACGAAATCACCCCGGAAAAAGACAGAGAAACGCTTTTATGGCCTCGCCCGGCATGGGACGGCAGCCATGGCGGACGACGTCACGGTTGCGGTCATCCTTGTGTTGGTCGCGATCGGTGCCGCAACCTTCCTCGAGACCCGGTTCCTTCGACGGAAAATGAAGAACCGGCGGGTGCGGACGGCGAAGCGCGATGAGGAGGTTCAGGACGAAGCCCACAACGCGATCGTGACGACGAAAGCGGTTTTGACGAGCCTCGAGCGCCAAGGGATTCGGAGTGAGGAATCGGCCGGTTGGCTCCGCGAGGCCGAGATTGCGAATGCGAGACGCAACTACCGCGTCGCCGTCGAACTGACCGGGAAAGCAAAGGCGCGTCTCCTCTCGCTCAAGTCCGCCCAAGCCGCGAAGGGGGACCTCGCAAAGCTCGATTCGCTGTCCTCGTCGGGGTCGACGACGGAGATGACCACGAAGGAGGTGCTCCAGAAGGACGTCCCGCCGAACCTCTTGCAGTCGAAGTTCTCGATCGGCGTCGCCGAGACCGCCCTGGAGCAAGGTCGTGTCGCGGGCCGGGATACGGCGCAGGCAACGCAACTCTTGGAGGCCGCGAAGGCGCGGTTCGACGCGAAGGACTACGCTGGCGCGCTTTCAATTGCCCGCCTGTCGAAACGGGCCGCAAACGGCGAGGTCGTTGATGCATCCATCCCGCTCCCGGTTGCGACACCATCGGCCACAACAAGCGTCGGCGCGACGTGTTCGTCGTGCGGTTCCGCACTTCAACCCGATGACGTGTTCTGTCGCAAGTGCGGCACGCGCGTCGTGTCGAGCGCGTGCGCGTCGTGCGGCGCAAGCCTCCTGCCGGACGATGCGTTCTGCCGGAAATGTGGAACGCCGGTCTCCGGATGATTCCCATCGGATAAACCTTAATTACAGGGCGCCGCCATCCCTCGCGCCATGGCCATCGGAAGCGACATGGAACAGGCCCTCACCGCGCTGTACGGCGAGGACCAGGTCGCTGCCGTCATCACGCTCAAAGTGGACACGAAAGAGGCGGACCGAATCGCCACCGAGATTTCGAAGTTTGATGTGATCAAGGATGTCTTCCTCGTCACCGGGGACACGGACATCATCGCGAAGGCGAGGTTCCGGAACTACAAAGGGCTGAAGGACTTCGTCATCACGAGCCTGGGCCCGATTCCGGGGATCAAGGACACGAAAACCTTGATGGTGGTTACCACCTACAAGGAAGGCGGACAGCCGAGGGCGCAAAGTTGAGGGCGAAGGGCAACCCTGGGAGCTGGTCAGATGGACACCGAAGCGAAGCTGAAGCAAATCATGGACGTCCTCGACCAGATCGCAGAGGACACCTCGGTCCCTAGGAACATCCGTCGCGGCGCATCGGAAGCGAAAGCTCGCCTTGCGAAGAAGAGCGAGGCGCTTGACCTGCGCGTGACGAGCGCGATCATGATCATGGACGACCTCGCGAACGATCCGAACATCCCGCTCCATGGGCGCACGCTGATCTGGAACGTGATTTCGCAGCTGGAAACGGTCAAGTGAAGTCGTTGCGGACACGCGCATGGTCTCGTTGCTGATTTCGGCTCTGCTTCTGTTCGTCCCAGCGGGCGCATGGGCGCTCGCATCGACGGCCGTCCTTACCGAATACGCGGAACGGCGGGCACGGATCGATGTGCGGGCGATGCGGCCAACGAGGGGAAGAGTCGCGCCATACTTCGCGGTGACACTCACACCGATCGCGTTCGGTGTGTTACTCTGGTATCTCCTGGTCGGCATCGAGAACGATTTCGGACCGCTCTCCGGCGTGGCCGAGCGGCTCGTGAGTTCGCTCGCCATCGGCTTCGCGGTGACCGCGTGCATCACGCTTGCCGCCCAGGCTTCGATTGCGCGGGCCCGTCTCGGAGAGATGGTGGGGCCCGCATTCCCTCGGGTCCTGCCTTTGATTGTCGTGCCTACGACAGGTCCGGTCTTCGCCCTCGTGCTCGCGTTCCTGCTGGTCGGGAACATCACGCCAATCGTCAACGGATCTCTCTCGTCACGACCCGAGGTTGTTGACGCTGTCGCCGTCGCGTTCCTGATTTTCGGGGCATCGAACCTTGGATACTTGGGCGGTGCGCTCGCTTCGAATCGAGTCTCGAACCTGCTCAGCCCCCGAGGTTTCGGCCAAGCGCTGATCCGTCTGGTGGTCGGAGAGGTCGCGGTTGTGGTCGGACTCCTCTACGCCTTCCTCCAAATTTCCGCGATGTCGAGTTGAAGGCGAATCGAGAAATACGCCGGATTCGCTGCCGGCCGCGCGCGGGGCTAGTCTAGTGGTAGGACAGAAGCTTCCCATGGCCGCTGCCTACATCGGCCGGAACGAGCTTCTAACGCGGGTTCGATTCCCGCGCCCCGCAGTCGTGGCGCCCTAGTCCGCCAGTGCCGACGGGACGGGCGCTGTGCTCGAGGCACCAGCCTGCGGTTACTTCGGATGGATGTCGAGACCGATGACCCAGGCGGTCCGGCAACCGGGGCAGTTAACCTCCCGTTTCATCGCGTCGCCCTCGTCGGCCAACTTGAACGTGAAGAACAGCGGATTGTTGCATCGTGGACAGCTGAAATTCAGGCCGCCGACCGTCATCCAGATGTCTCGATACCTCGAGCGGTCTTAAGGTTGCGCTCGTGTCCCGGCAAGTTTATGAAAGTCTCTCGCTTGCCCGCTCATTCATGCTCGTCGAGAAGGTCGTCTCGCCCCCGCTCGACAACAACGCGTACCTCCTCGTCGATGAGACGAGCAAGCAAGCTGCGGTTGTAGATCCCGCGCTCGCGGGGACGGAGCTCCGGGCGCGAGCGGAGAAGCTCGGCGCGAAGATTGTTTACGTCCTCAACACCCACGGCCACCCGGATTCGACCGTCGACGATGGGTCCCTGCGGTCCGCGGTGGGCGCCAAGGTCGCAATCTTCGAGGTCGATGCGCCTCGGTTGGAGCGAAACGCCCGCGAGTCCCGATGGTTCCTCGCAGCCCCTCCCGCTCCCGTGAAAGCGGACATCCTGTTGAAGGAAGGTTCCGACGTCAAGATTGGGGACACCGTGGCGCGGACGCTTCACACGCCCGGCCATACGGAGGGCAGCGCTTGCTTCTACGTCGAGGCCGCCGGCATCCTGTTCACGGGCGACACGCTCTACGCCGGATCGTGCGGCCGCACCGACGTCTTCGGCGGCAGCCCCGCGAAGATGATGTTCTCGCTCCGGCGGCTGAAGGAACTACCCGCGGACACGCATGTCTATCCGGGTCATGGGCCTGAGACGACAATCGGCGACGAGACCTGGATCAGCGACCTCACATACCCGGTCGTCTGATCATCGGCGGATTCCGCTCGCGGCCCGCCAACTTCGGGCGGCCGGCATGCGCCGGACGAGGCGGATCTTGGCCGTCCGCTGCGTCAGGCCCAAGCCCAACCGTCGATAGACGATCTTCATGCTGAAGACGACCACGAGGAAGTATCCGTAGAGGATCACGAGCGTCGAGGGCCAGTAGTACTGCCACAGGATTGCAACGAGGCCCACGACCGCGAGCGCGCCCACGACGATTCGGAGGACGAACGTCTCGATCGCGGATCGGCTGAAGGGGCCGCGGTCCACTCCATAGTTTGTGTGGCGGACCGGTTCCCGGAAGGCGTGCCGAGTCGATGCCCAAACCCCGAACACGAGGATCGGGGTGAGGAGGGACATCACGAGATGGGCCAGTCCGGTCGTGACGGTCAGGTCGATGATCCATGCCGCGTAGAAGATGATCGAGGCCTGGAAGAGGCGCTTGCGCCGATAGATGGGCAGGAAGTTCGGCATGATGACGGTCTTCAACGTCCGTTTCACGAGCTCCGCGCCGAAGGTGATGGACTTCGGCAACCGGCTCGCGAAGAATTCGGCGATGCGGTTTGACCGCGTCATCAGGATCGGTGCGAGCGAACTCATCACGATGCAGAGGATTCCGGCGAACGGCGTGAGGTACGTCCCGGCGTAGTCGCCTGACAGTTGCGGGTTCGCTCGGATCGCGCGCGCACCGACGGTCGCGTACAGGATGGCCTCCTCGTTGCGGGCCACCATGCTCGTGCCGATGGCCGTCGCCGCCCGCGGCGAGAAGCCGATGAAATAGGCGAGCGTCGCCGTCAGGAACAGATCATTCAGGAGGATGAGCGGTACCGCAATGATGAGGATCGGGAGGACGGACCCCAGCGCGGCCGGGTCGATGAGCATCCCGAAGGTAAGGAAGAAGATGGCCACGAAGGCGTCGCGAAGGGACTCCATCTTGACCTTCAGCCGGGTCGCGATGCGGGTGTCCGCGAAGACCATCCCCATGAAGAACGCACCGACGATTGCGGGGATGCGCAGGGCCTCCGCGAGTGCGGCGGCAAGAAAAACCATTCCGAGGGCGAAGAGGACGAACATCTCCTCGCTCTTGATCCGTTCGAAAAGGGCGGCGGTGTGGGGGACCACCACTGCCGCGAGGACGGCGAAGAAGCCGATGAAGAGGCCGACCCCACCGAACAGGACCCCGACATCCACGGGCGCTTGGGCGGGGATGATCATGCCATTCACGAGGGTCAGGAGGAACATGGCGAGGAACGATTCGAGGATCACCATCCCCAGGAGGAATTCGGTCTCCGCGTTCCCGAGCCGCTTCAGGTCGATGAGGGACTTCGCGGCAATCGCGGAACTCGACATGCTGATGACGCCCGCCAAGAAGATCGTGTCGATGAGGGGCCACCCGAGCCATGCCCCGATCACGAATCCCGCGAACATGCCGACCGCAAGGTTTGTCACCGCGAGGATCGCGGCGGCTTCCTTCGTCTTCATCAATTTCGTGATGCTGAACTCGAGCCCGACAAAAAACAGGAGGAGGACGAGCCCGAGCTGCGAGATGCTCTGCAGGAACACGCTGTCCCCGAGGACGCCATCGTACGACCATCCGAGGATTCGCGCGTGGATGTTCGGGCCAATCAGCATGCCCGCGACGATGTAGCCGATGATGATCGGCACCCGGACCCGGGAGGCGACGGCGGCCCCCAGGAAGCCGACCGTCGCAATGACGCCCACGTCGAACATGATCGGCGTCGTGTCAACCACGGGGATCCACATCCCGGACGTGACGCACTTCGAGTGCGGGCGCTGACGCTCTCCACGAGAGAACCAAGGGTCCCATCCCACGCGTGCATCGCGGGTCGTGCTACAAATAAATCTTGTCAACGCGGAACGGGTCGCGGGTCCAGTTCCAACGGATGTCCGTGATGAGCTTTATTACGAGTCCGATGGTTCGGCGCTCGATGGCGGACGACTGGCACGCGCTCCGGCCAGAAAGCGTCCTCCAGAGGTTGGAGAGTTCGCCGATCGGCCTCACGACCCGTGAGTCGGCCGCGCGGCTCGCCCGGGTCGGCCCAAACGAGCTCGTTCAGACGACGCGGATCAGCCCGCTCCGAATCCTCCTGAGTCAGTTCACCGACGTTCTCGTGATCGTCCTCATTATCGCGGCGATCATCTCCGCCGCCCTAGGACTCGCGCAGAACGAGACCTCGGACCTCTACGATGCGATCCTCATCATCGCGATCGTGATCATGAACGCCGTCCTCGGATTCTTGCAGGAGTACCGGGCCGAACGCTCCTTGGAAGCGCTGAAGACCCTCGCGGCGCCGAGGGCTCACGTCGTCCGGGAAGGAGCCGTCGTGGCCATCCCCTCGCGGGAGCTCGTGCCCGGAGAGGTGATCGTCCTTGCGGCGGGCGACCGCGTTCCGGCGGACGCGCGCCTCCTGGAGGCCGCGAGCCTCCGGGTGAACGAGGCCTCCCTTACCGGCGAGTCGCTCCCCGTGAGCAAGGCGACCGAGGCATTGCCCCGCGAGACGTTCCTGGGGGATCGAAAGAACCTCGTGTTCATGGGGACCACGGTCGACGGAGGACGCGGAAAGGCCGTCGTCGTCGAGACCGCCATGGCGACGGAACTCGGGAAGATCGCGGGTCTCGTCCAACAGGAGACGAAAGAGGAGACGCCGCTCCAGAAACAGTTGGACCGCCTCGGGAGGCAGATCGGGATCGCGGTCCTCCTCGCCGCGGGCCTGATCTTCGTCATCGGAGTCCTGCGGGAGCTCCCTGGCTTAGACGCGAGCCACGTCGAGCTCCTCTTCCTGACGGCCGTCGGCCTCTCGGTCGCGGCGATCCCGGAAGGCCTCCCCGCGATTGTGACGATCAGCCTCGCCCTCGGGCTCCAGCGCATGATTCGCCGGCACGCCCTGATCCGGAAGCTGCCCGCGGTGGAGGCGCTCGGAGCCGCGTCGGTCATCTGCTCTGACAAGACCGGCACCCTGACGAAAGGAGAGATGAACGTCCGCGCCATCGTGGCCAGCGACCGCGAGTATGAGGTGCGAGGGGAGGGCTTCGATCCCACGGGAGATGTGCGGATCGGGGGGCAGAAGGCGGATCTCGCGGCCCACCCTGACCTCCGTCAGTTGCTGGAATGCGCGGTCCTGTGTAACGATGCTGCGCTCAAGAACGAAAGCGGTCGGTGGGTCGTCGAGGGGGACCCGACCGAGGGGGCGCTCCTGGTGGCCGCGATCCGGGCGGGCCTCGATCCGGATTCGATCCGGGCCGACATGCCTCGCGTCGCGGAGGTCGCCTTCACCTCGGAGCGGAAGAAGATGTCGACCCTGCACGCGGAATTGTCGGAACCGGATCTGCGAGCGATCCTCTCCGTCCCCGAAGGAGAGCGGCACACCCGCCTCGAGGGCGCGGGCGCCTACTTGTTTGTGAAGGGGGCCCCTGAACGGGTTCTCGCTACATGCGCATATCACGTTGTCGAAGGCGTGAGAAAGCCGCTGACCGAGTACGACCGCAAACAGTACCTGTTCCGGAATCAGGAGATGGCGACGCGGGCCTTGCGCGTCCTCGGCTTCGCGGTCCGGGAGTTCCCTCGCGAGGTCCCGCCGCTTCGGGAAGACGCGCTCGAGACGGACCTCACGTTCCTCGGCCTGGCGGGGATGATGGATGCCCCGCGGGCGGACGCAATTGCGGCGATTGAACGGTGCAAGAGAGCCGGCATTCACGTCGTCATGATCACGGGGGACCACAAGCTCACTGCCATGGCCGTGGCGCGGGAGATGGGGATCCTCGGCGAAGGCGAGCGGGCCCTGACCGGCGAGGAACTGGAGCGGATGTCGGACGACGAGCTCGTCCGGGAGGTCGACCGCATCCGGGTGTACGCCCGGGTCGCCCCGGAGCACAAGATGCGCATCGTGGACGCCTGGAAGAAGGCGGGCCACATCGTCGCGATGACCGGGGACGGCGTGAACGACGCCCCCGCCCTCAAACGGTCCAATCTCGGCGTCGCGATGGGGATCACCGGGACCGACGTCGCGAAGGAGAGCGCGGACATGGTCCTGACGGACGACAACTTCGCCTCGATCGTGTCCGCGATCGAGGAAGGCCGCGGCATCTACGAAAACATTCGGAAGTTCGTCGCGTTCCTCCTGTCCGCGAACGCCGGCGAAGTCCTGGTCATGTTCATCGCGACGCTCGCCCTGGCGGATCCGCAGTTCCTGCCGTTCTTCTCCCCAGTTCAACTCCTCTGGATCAACCTCGTGACGGATGGCCTCCCGGCGCTCGCGCTCGGGGTCGACCCGTACCCGACCGACCTGATGGCCCGATCGCCGCGCAATCCGAAAGAAGGGGTGCTGTCCCGGGACATCCTGTTCCTCATCGTCGTCGTCGCGGTGATTCTGACCGTGGGCACATTGGGGATCTTCTTCTGGGAACTCGCGGGCCAGGCCGACGTCATCCGTGCTCGGACCGTCGCCTTCACGACACTTGTGTTCTTCGAGCTCTTCCTCGTCTTCGCGATCCGGTCCCCGCGGCAGACGCTGTGGTCCGTCGGGCCATTGTCGAACCCGAAGCTCATCGTGGCCGTCCTCGCCTCGATGGCGCTCCAACTCCTAGTGGTCTACACGCCGTTCCTGCAGGGTCCGTTCCAGACCGAGCCTCTCACGGTCGTCGACTGGGTCCGGACGCTCCTCATCTCCTTCAGCGCGTTTGCCTTCGTCGAAGCCCTGAAGGTCGGTCGGCGCGCCTGGGCAGGTCGTCCCCGCGATGATCGAAATTGATGGAGCCCATGGGGAGGGCGGCGGCCAGCTGGTCCGGATGGCCGTTGCCTTGTCGGCCCTGACCGCAACCCCGGTCCGCGTCGTCCGGATCCGCGCGGGTCGTCCGGTCCCGGGGCTCGCGTCCCAACACGTCACGGCCTTGCAAGCCGTGGCGGAACTCTGCAGCGGCGAATTGAAAGGCGTCGACGTCGGCTCATCGACGATCGAGTTCCGGCCGGGCACGATCGCAGCGGGCCGCTACGCTTTCGATGTCGGTACGGCGGGGAGCGTCACGCTGGTGCTCCAAGCCGTCCTCCCCGTGGCCTGTTCCGCCTCAGACGCGGTCCGGCTCCATCTCGTCGGCGGAACGGACGTGCGTTGGTCCCCGCCGATCGATTACTTTGCCCGCGTCTTCCTCCCACTGTTGCGCCGACTGGGAGGTCACATCGACATCGAGGTACAACGCCGCGGCTACTACCCTCGCGGGGGAGGCATCGCCGAGGCCGTCGTGCAGCCGACACGGGCCTGGTCACCGATCGAACCGTCTGAGCCAGGACCGGTCCGGCGCGTGCGGGGCATTGCGCACGTTTCGAATCTCCCGGACGACATCCCGAAGCGGATGGCGCACGCGGCCGTACGACGCCTCCACGGCTTCCGAGACGTCAAGTTCGAGCAGCGCATGTATCGGGGAGACGAAGCGATCGGCCAAGGTGGAGCGCTCGTCGCGTGGGCCGAGACCGAATCCGCGCTGCTCGGTGCGGACTCCCTGGCGGAACGAGGAAAGCCTTCCGACCGGATCGGCGAGCAGGTCGCTGCGGCTCTCCGAGCCGATCTCGATTCCGGAGCGTTCCTCGATGTGCACGCCGCGGATCAACTCCTCATCTACCTGGCCCGTGCGACCGGGCCGTCCCAGTTCCGCGTCCGGGAAATCTCGGGACACATGGAGACGATGATGTGGCTCCTACCGCAGTTCCTGTCCAGCCGGTTCGGCGTCGCACGCGATGGCGCGGGATGGCGGCTGACCGTCGAGCCGAAGGCCTAGCCGTACATGTTCGGCCGCGGCGGCTCGGATGGTTTCTTCGCGACCTCGGTCTGGTGATGGATCGACTTGAGCTGCATTTCGATCCGCTCGGCCTCTTCATAGAGGGGTCGCGCGTCGAGCTCCGTGTGAAGGAGGAGCTTGTCGATGACCTCGATGGCCCGGGCCGCCGCGCGCGCGTCCGGGTAGTCGGGATGGGCCTCGCTGAGAAGGGTGATGACGTCGAAATCCCGTTTCCGTCCTTCGTTCAGGAGGACGCCGGCGACGCCTGTGATGACTCCCTCCTCGAAGACCGTGATTGCGTTCTTGCGGATCATCTCCATCGCCTTGTCCGTCGAGCCGATTCCGTAGACCTCGACCTGCCGGTCACCGTCGTCTTCTTTCGCGTCGACGATTAGGCCTTCGGGGCACACGAGGAGGTTGCACCGAGCGTCTTGCGCCCAGTCCAGGACCGTCGCCGCGATCGCCTTGATCAGATTCGGCGGCGGCTGGAATTCCGAGATGAACACGACGATTTGGTCTCGATCATCGATCTTCGGGCCCGCGTAGATCCGGACGGGGTTCATCGGCTGCCCGTCCCGCACGAGCGCGACGGTCGGAAAATAGATGGAGTCCATGATTCCGATCTGCGTGAGGTTCAGGGCGTTGATCAGATAGTTTGCGACGATCGAGCTCACGAGTCCCACGCTGGGGAAGCCATCGATGACCGTCGCCCCGCGGAGGTCCATCCGCTTGAGCTCGTAAATTTGGATGCCTTCCATGGGTGGCGCGGTCCATCTCGGGGAGGTTACTTAAAGATGCGCGGCACGAGTCCGGGCGCTGAGAACATGTTACTCCATTGGGAGGATTTCGTGCGTGTTGACAAACTCGACGCCGGCGCGTCGGAGCATGATTCCCACAGAACAATACTTCTCGGACGATAGGTCGATTGCCCGTTTGACCGCGGATTCCTTGACGTTGGTCCCGCGGACGCGGTAGTGCAGACGGATCTTCGTAAAGACCCTCGGGTCTTCTTTCGCCCTCTCCGCGTCCGCTTCGATTTCGAGCGCGGTGAAGGGGACCCGTTCCTTCCGCAGAATCAAGACGACATCGGACGCCGTGCACGCCATCGTCGCCAACAGCGTCGCTTGCATGGGGCTCGGCCCGCGGCGGGACGCCGGCTCACCGGCATCGAACAAGATTTCCGGAGTGCCATTCGCCTGGGCGCGGAAGCGCATCTCCTCGTCATGGACTAGATGGGCTCTCATGGAAGTCCCGTGTCTCGCACGCCTCCTCCCTAGATGAAACTTGCAGGTTGCCCGCAAAGTTGTTATTCGCTCCGACCTTTGGCAGCGGTGTGAGACCGCGTGTGATCGTCAACGCCGCGATGAGCGTGGACGGGAAGATCGCGCTTCCGGGCGGTCGTGCGGTTCGTCTGAGCAACGAGGAAGATAGCCGCCGCGTGCATCGACTCCGGGCCAAAGCGGATGCGATCCTCGTCGGAATCGGGACCGTCTTGGCCGACGATCCAAAGCTCACGGTCAAACCGGAATACGCGCGGGGTCGGAACCCCCTCCGGGTCGTCCTCGATTCCGATGGGAAGACCCCGGCGGAGGCCCACGTCCTCGATGGCACGGTGCCCACGCTGGTCGTGACCTCCGTTGCATGCGAGCGAGTGTTCCCTCATGCGGAGGTACTGAGGCTCGGCGACGAGGAAGTGGACCTCGGTCGCCTCCTCGACCACTTGGCGAAACGCGGGGTTCGCACCGTCCTGGTTGAAGGGGGGAGCACCGTGATCTGGTCGTTTCTCCGGCACGGCCTCGCGGACGAACTGAAGGTCTTCGTGAGCAGCCAGATCCTCGGAGGGCGGTCGGCGCCCACGCTCGTGGGAGGGGAGGGGGTTACGTCGGTGGCGGACTCGACTCGGTTGCGACTCGATCGGACAAGGCGCCTCGGAGACGGAGTCCTGTTAGAGTACTCGGTGATGCGGTGAAGCTCCTGTGCGACCACATGCTCGGCAGCCTTGCGCGGTGGCTCCGCTTCATGGGGTACGACACGGCATATCCCCCACCCGGGCCTGACCGCGAGCTCGTCGACTGCGCGCGCCGGGAAGGGCGGATCCTGCTGACGCGCGACAAGGAGCTCGCTGCGCGCGTAGCCGGCGCGGTCCAAGTCCGGAGTGACGACCTCGAGGAGCAAATTCGGGAGGTGGCCGCCGTCCTCCGGTTGCGCCTCGTGGACCCGCTCTCTCGGTGCTCGCTCTGCAATGAAATCCTGAGCCCCGTTCCGGTTGACGACGTGAAAGGCTTCGTCCCGGAGGGGGTCCGGTCTCGCCACCACGAGTTCTGGCGCTGCCCCTCTTGCAAGCGCGTCTATTGGCAAGGGAGTCACTGGGACAAAATGGTGGAGCGGTTGAACCACCTGGATCTCCCGCGCACTCCCTAGCGGTCCGCGAGATCGTTCCTCGGTTCGAGAGAAACGCTCATATGGCGAATCGAAAATGGGGTGGGGGTCTAGCGGATGAGTGGCTCCCTCGTCCTCGAGGACGGAACGGCCGTCCGGGGGGCGTTTTTTGGGGCGCGGAGGAAGGTCTTCGGCGAGCTCGTCTTCAACACGAACATGACGGGCTACACGGAAGCGCTCACGGATCCGTCGTACCGGGGCCAGATTCTCATGATGACGTATCCGTTGATCGGGAACTATGGCGTCGATCCGGCGACGATGGAGTCCGGGACCATCCAGCCGACCGGGTTCGTTGTGAAAGAGGCATGTACGATGCCGAGCCATCCGAAGAGTTCGTTCGGACTCTCGGAATTTCTGGGGCAACACAAGACTCCGGCGATCGAGGGGGTCGATACACGGGCGCTTACGATCAAGATTCGTTCAACGGGCACGATGAAGGCGGCCCTAGTTCCCGCAAGTGCCGACATCGACGCGGTGACGAAGGAGGTACGAAAACGGCCGCATCCGGAGACACGGAACCTGGTCGCCGAAGTGAGCTGCCGCGAGGTCGAACGTTATCCCGGTGCGGGGAAGCGGACGATCGTCATCGTGGATTGCGGGGTGAAGCGCAACATCATCCGGGAGGCGCAGCGTTACGCGGACGTGGCCCGGGTCCCATACGATACAACGGCCGATGAGATCCTCGCCCTCAAACCGGACGGCGTGATCCTGTCCAACGGCCCGGGAGATCCCGCCCATCCGGACCTCCTCGGCACTTCCGTGAAGACCGCCCGCGAGCTGGTCGGGCGCGTGCCCATCCTGGGAATTTGCTTGGGCCATCAGCTCTTGGCCCTCGCGTTCGGCGGGAAGACGTTCAAGCTGAAGTTCGGGCACCGCGGTGGGAACCAGCCCGTCAAGGATCTCCGCACCGGGCGCGTCCATATCACATCGCAGAACCACGGCTTCGCGGTCGATGCGGACTCTCTGCCCGCGTCGGAATTCGAGGTGACCCATGTGAACCTCAACGACGGGACCGTAGAGGGGATGGCCCACCGTCGGCTGCCGGTGTTCGCGGTCCAATACCACCCGGAGGCCCACCCCGGGCCTTGGGACAACGAGTACATCTTCCGAGACTTCGTCGCGGAGATGAAGGGGGCGTAGGGATGGGCGCGGGGGGTGCGGGCGATACCCCGGCGCGGGGACGTTAAGACTGCGATGGTGATCGGCTCAGGCCCGATCGTGATCGGACAGGCCGCGGAGTTCGACTACTCGGGCACCCAGGCGTGCCGATCCCTTCGGGAGGAGGGCGTGCGGGTCGTCCTCGTGAACAGCAACCCGGCGACGATCCAGACGGACCCGGATACGGCGGACGCCGTGTACGTGGAGCCGCTCACGGTTGAGTTCCTCGAGAAGGTGATTGCCAAGGAGAGGCCGCAGGGGATTCTGAGCGGGATGGGCGGGCAGACCGCCCTCAACTTGTGCAGCGAGCTCGCGGACGCCGGGATCCTGCAGCGCCACGGCGTCGAGTTGCTCGGCACGAAACTCGAGGCGATTGCCGCGGGCGAGAACCGAGAGCGTTTCGCGTCCCTGATGCGCTCGATCGGCGAACCGATTCCGCGGAGCCGCGCGGTCTCGGATTCCGAGGCGGCCCGCGCGTTCGTCGAGGAGATGGGCTACCCCGTGATCGTCCGCGCCGCGTACACGTTGGGCGGCAGCGGGAGCGGGGTCGCGCATTCCCCCGACGAGCTGGACCGGATTGTCGCGCTCGGCCTCGCCTATTCACGGATCAAGCAAGTCCTCGTCGAGGAGTCCGTCCTCGGCTGGAAGGAATTCGAGTACGAGGTCATGCGGGACGCTGCGGACAACTGCATCACGATCTGCAGTATGGAAAACCTCGATCCGATGGGGGTCCACACGGGCGAATCGATCGTCGTCGCGCCGGCCCAGACGCTCAGCGACTCCGACCACCAGACGTTGCGATCCGCCGCGCTCCGGATCATCCGGGCCCTCGGCGTGGAAGGGGGCTGCAACATCCAGTTCGCGGTCCACCCGAAGACCGGCGAGTATCGGGTCATCGAGGTCAACCCTCGGGTTTCTCGGTCGTCCGCTCTTGCGTCGAAGGCGACCGGTTATCCGATCGCCCGGATCGCCGCGAAGATTGCGGTCGGTTTGCGGCTCGACGAGATTCCCAATCCCGTAACCGGCAAGACGCTCGCCTCGTTCGAGCCGACCCTGGACTACGTCGTCACGAAGATCCCTCGGTGGCCGTTCGACAAGTTCCCGACCGTAGACCGCCGGATTGGGACCTCGATGAAAAGCACGGGGGAGGTCATGGCCATCGGGCGCACGTTCGAGGAATCCCTCCTGAAGGCGGTCCGGTCGCTCGAAATCGATCGAGTCGGCTTGGAGGCGGGCCCATGGTCGGACGACGAGATTGTTCGCGAACTCCAGGAGCCGACGGACCAACGGTTGTTCGCGATCGCCGAGGCCCTCCGGCGGGGCTTTGCGCCCGAGAAAATCGCGGTGTTGACGGCTTGGGATCCCTTTTTTATCGAGAAGATTCGGCATCTCGTTGACTTGGAGTCGCGCCTCCGCGGTTCGCGACGGGGTCGCGGCCTCCTCGCGGAAGCGAAGCGCCTGGGCCTCTCCGACGAGTCCATCGCGAGTCTGACGGGGGTGGCCGAAGAGACGATCCGTCGGACGCGACCGCGCGTCGCCTACAAGATGGTCGACACATGTGGAGGGGAATTCGAGGCGCGGACTCCGTACTTCTACTCGACTTACGAGACGAGCGACGAGGCCCCGCGGTTGAAGGGGCGCAAGGTCCTCATCGTGGGCAGCGGACCGATTCGAATCGGCCAGGGGGTCGAGTTCGACTATTGCTGCGTCCAGGGAATCTTGGCCCTCCGAGAAGCCGGCGTGGCCGCGATCATCGCAAACAACAACCCGGAGACGGTCTCGACCGATTTCGACATCTCGACGCGCCTCTACTTCGAGCCCCTCCTGCTCGAAGACGTGCTCAATATCATCGAGGAAGAGAGACCCGATGGGGTCATCCTTCAGTTCGGCGGGCAGACCTCGATTAATCTCGCGATCCCACTCGCACGGGCGCTGTCCCGTCGGCGATCCCGGACTCGGATCCTCGGCACCCCGCCCGCATCGATCGACCTCGCAGAGGACCGTCGGAAGTTCTCAGCGATGCTCGGCCGCCTGCGGATTCGGCAGCCCGAGGCCGCCTCCGGATACAGCTTCGACGAAGTCCGGGATGTCGCCGCTCGCATCGGATATCCGGTCCTCGTCCGCCCGTCGTATGTCCTCGGCGGTCGAGGCATGGAGATCGTGCATGGCGAGGAGGAGCTCGCTCGGTTCATGGAGACGGCGGTCCGCGTCTCGAAGGACCATCCAGTCCTCGTGGACCGGTATCTCTCGCACGCGACGGAAATCGACGTGGATGTCGTGGCGGACGGTCGCGACGCGTACATTGGCGGGATCCAAGAGCACATCGAGGAGGCTGGGATTCACTCCGGAGACGCGGCGTGCGTCCTGCCGGTCCAGACCCTGCCCGAATCGACTCTGGAGGAGATTCGTGCGCTCACGCGAAAACTCTGCCAGGCTCTCAAGATCGTTGGCCTGATGAACCTCCAGCTCGCCGTCCAGGGCGACGTCGTTTACGTCCTCGAAGCGAATCCTCGCGCAAGCCGAACAGTCCCGTACGTGTCGAAGGCGATCGGCGTCTCCCTCGCGAAAGTCGCGACGAAGGTGATGCTCGGGAAATCGCTTCACAGCATGGGGCTGATCGGCGAGGCGAAGCTCGACCACGTCGCCGTGAAAGCGCCCGTGTTCCCGTTCCAACGACTCCCGGGTGTCGACACGATCCTCGGACCAGAGATGAAGAGCACCGGCGAGGTCATGGGGATCGACCGGTCCCTCGGGCGGGCGTACTACAAGGCGATGCTCGCCGCCGGGAATTCGCTGCCCCGCGCCGGCGCGGTGTACCTGACGGTCCGGGATGAGGACAAACCAACGATCTTGCCGGTTGCGGAGAGGCTCGCGCGGATCGGTCTTCGGATCTTTGCGACTCGAGGAACCGCGCAATTCCTGCGGGAGCACGGCGTCGACGCGACGACCGTGTATCGGATTAGCGAGAATCAGTCGCCGGACGCGCTCGGTTTGATGCGGCACGGGGAAATTCGCCTGGTCATCAACACGCCAACGAACTCAAGCGGGGCGCGTCGGGACGGCTACATGATGCGCCGACTCGCCGTGGACCTCAACATCCCGTTCATCGCAACGGTCCAGGCGGCCGAAGCCGCGGTCCAAGCGATTGAAGAGTCGACCGCTGGAGATCTGGATGTCGCGCCGCTGCAGGTGTACGGCCAAGCCGCGCGCAAGAAGGCAGGAAAGCTTTAGCGACGCTCGGGGATTGTTCCGCCGGTGCGGCCGATTCAGTGGCTGGGCCCCGCCGTCCTGGGGACCGGCGTGGTCGTCCTTGCCGTCGCGGTCGGGCGAGGCGAAGCGAGCCTGTACCTCGTCTTCATCGTGCCCGTCATCGCCGGGACGGGGCCTCTCGCGTTCCTGGGCATCCTCTTGGTTTTCGTCGGATTCTTCTTGACCTTCCTGGTCTGGCCCACCCGGACCGAGGCCGGTTCCACGGAGCAAGTTGACGCGGGACGAGCCGAAGGCCTTCCGCCCACCCGCCGGTGGGGTGGGGTTGCGTTCCTTGGCCCGATCCCGCTCGTGTTCGGATCGGATTCGCGGATCACGCGCGCGATGCTCTGGGTTGGAGTCGCTCTGTTCCTGGCGCTCCTCGCCCTCACCATCCTGGCGCTCCTGGCCTGACGGTTTTTTATCCGAACGCGTTCATCCCTCGGCGCCAATGAAAATCTTGATCACGGACGGCCTCGAACCGGAGGCGGTCGTCATGCTCCGAAAAGCTCACGAGGTCTCCGTGCAAGAACTCGACTCGAAGGCGCTGCTCGGTGCGATCCCCCCCTACCATGCCCTCATCGTGCGGAGCCGGACGAAAGTTACGAAAGAAGTGCTGGACCGCGGCGCGAGCCTCAAAGTCGTCGGCCGGGCCGGCGTCGGCGTGGACAACATCGACGTGACGGCGGCGACCGCGCGGCGGATCGTTGTCGTGAACGCGCCAACGGCGAGCACCGTGAGCGTCGCGGAGCTTGCGGTCGGACACATGCTCTCCCTTTTCCGCCACCTCCCGGAAGCCGATCGGTCTGTGAAAGAGGGGAAGTGGGAGAAGGCCAGACTTGAAGGACGGGAGCTGTTCGGGAAGACCCTCGGCCTTCTCGGTTCGGGCCGAATCGGGGCGGAAGTCGCGAAGCGCGCCCAAGCGTTCGGGATGCGCGTGATCGCATACGATCCGTACCTCCCGCGGCCCGCTGCGGAGTCCCTCGGGATCCGGCTCGTCGAGAAGGACGTCGTGTTCCGAGAGGCCGACGTCCTCAGCGTTCATGCAGCGTTGACCTCCGAGACGAAAGGCATGGTCGGCGCCACGGAGCTGGCCCTGATGAAACGCGAAGCGATTCTCGTGAACTGCGCCCGGGGGGAAATCGTGCAGGAGGCCGCTCTCGCCGATGCGCTCACGGCAAAGACGATCTCGGGTGCGGCGATCGACGTCTTTGAGCGAGAGCCGCCCGTAGGCAGCCCGCTCCTTGCCGCGCCGAACGTCGTGTTCACACCCCATCTTGGCGCGTCGACAACGGAGGCCCAGACCCGGGCGGGCACCCTCATCGCCGAGCAAGTGATGAAGGCCCTCGGCGGCCAGCGGCCAGAATTCGTCGTGAATCCAGGTGTCTATAGCTGATCCGCGAGGGCTCTCGCCGCGTCGCGTAGGTCTAGCTTGTGGGTCCGGCCGTACTCCCGGACCTGTGCGATGATCGCGAGGTACTCCGAATAGTTGCCACCCAGCTCGCGAACCGCACGGCCCAGGGACCGCTCGAACGGCTCGTGGTGGCGTGACCGGAGTGCTTCCTTCAGGATGGAGGCGCGGGGACTCTGGCTCGGCAACGACGGGCACCCGGGAACCGAGAATAAGAACTGCACGGCCTCGTTTTCACTTCGGATTCTCGCACAGCTTCAGGAAGTTCCGGAAGATATCTGCCCCGAACTGCGTGTCCTCGACTTCGGGATGGAACTGGAGGCCGAACAGGGGTCGGTCGCGATGACGCATCGCTTGGACGTCGCAGTTCTGGGAGCTCGCGAGGGCCACGAAATCCCGCGGCAGAATCGTGACTTCATCGTTGTGAGACTCCCACACCTCGAATCGATTTGGGAGACCTTGGAAGAGGACGTCGGGTTGATGGATTTCGACGACTGATTTCCCAAACTCGGGGACCTTGGCCGGTGCCGCGTCCCCTCCGAGGTGCTTCGCCATGAACTGGTGGCCCGCGCAAATTCCAAGAATCGGCGCGTAGAACGCGTCGAGGTACTCGCCATTCCGCCCCATCTTCTCCGGATCGATTCCGACCCGCGGCGCCCCTCCGGAAAGGACGAGTCCGTCCAATCCATTCAGCTGAGAGACCGGCGTGTCGTTCGGCACAATCTTCGTCTCGACGCCGAGGTACTTCAGGACCCGCCACTCGCGGTGGGTCCACTGCCCTCCGTTGTCGATTACGGAGACTCGCATATCATACCCAAATGGCGGCCCTGGAAAAAGATTTCCCCGGTCGTAGGGACTCCTCCTCCAACGCTTTTCGCCTATTCCCACTCGATTGTCGCCGGCGGCTTGTTTGAAAGGTCGTAGACGACGCGGTTGACCCCCTTCACCTCGTTCGTGATTCGCACCGAGATTCGGTCGAGCACGTCGTGTGGGATTTTCGAGTACGTCGCGCTCATGCCGTCGACCGAGTGGACGGCCCGCACGGCAACCGTGTGCCCATACACCCGGAGGTCGCCGTGGACCCCGACGGTCTGGACGGGCAGGAAGACCGCGAAATATTGCCAGGGCAGGACCATGGCGCCGCTTGCCGCCGCGGCTTGAATCTCTGTCTCCACGATTGCGGAGGCCTCTCGAACAATGGCCACCCGCTCCGGGGTCACCTCGCCAACGATGCGGACCGCGAGCCCGGGCCCCGGGAAGGGCTGCCGCTCCGCCACGCGGATTCCGAGGGCACGCGCGGTCGCGCGGACTTCATCTTTGTACAGGTCCCGCAGCGGCTCGCAGAGCCTGAGTTTCATTCGTTCCGGGAGGCCCGCGACGTTGTGGTGCGTCTTGATTCGATCCCGTAACTGGCCCCCACTCTCGATCCAGTCGGGGGCGATCGTGCCTTGGACGAGATACTCTGCCCCGAAGGGGCTCGCCTCCCGCTCGAACAGCTCGATGAACTTGTTCCCGATGATGATCCGCTTTCGCTCGGGATCCGTGATTCCGCGCAGCGCGTCGAAGAATTCGTCGGCCGCCAGGAGAATCCGGTGCTGGACCGCGAGTTCATTCAAGGTCTTCGAGACGTCCGCCGTTTCGTCCTTTCGCATCAACCCGGTGTCGACGTAGACCGCGAGGAGTCGATCGCCGAGCGCGCGACTCGCGAGGACCGCCGCGGTCGTGCTGTCGACACCGCCCGAGCAGGCGATAATCGCCTTGCCCGGTACCGCCTTCCGGATCGTCCCGACCTGTTCCGCGATGAACGCCTTCGCATCGAACATCATTCGCTCAGCGTCCGGGAATCCTCGACGACCCACTTCTTCAACGCCTCCCGGTGATCTTTGAGCTTGTCCGCGAGGCGTTCGTTTGCGAGGGCCAGAATCTCCGCGGCCAGGATTCCCGCGTTCTCCCCACGGTCGAGGCCGACCGCCGCCACGGGCACTCCCGGAGGCATCTGGGAAACACTCAGCACCGCATCCAAGTTCAGCTTGCCGCTCACCGGCACGCCGATGACGGGCTTCGTCGTGTGGGCGGCAATCGTGCCGGGCAATGCCGCGGAGAGCCCGGCGATTGCAATGAACACTTTCGCGGTCGTATTCCGAATCAGATCGCGGAGGAGGTCCGGCGTGCGATGTGCGGACGCGACGACCATCTCGTATCCGATCCCGAACTCATCCAGGACGGAGGCTGCCTTTTTCCCCACGTCGGAGTCGCTTTTGGAACCGAGGACGATGAGGACATCAACGGGCATTGCCTAGGACAAGGAGGCTTCCCGAAATAAAGGCTTTCCAGTTCCGGTGACCGAATTCGGCGCTGCGGTCCTAGCTCTTCATGATTGCGAGGAGGAACAACCCGATCGCAATCGCGGCGCCAACGACGGCGGCAACGATCACACCGATCGACTGGACGACAACCCCGACCAAGTCCACGCTCGGCGACGGCCCGGGACCCGTGTACCATCCCCAAAGGACCCCAACAATGAGGCCCCCCACGAGCAGTCCAACCCCGATCTTCCGGCTCTTCCCGCTTCCGAAGTAGGCGGTGAAGGCGCCCGTGATGACAAGGAAGAGGCTGAACGTCAGCAGCAGAATCGTCACGAAGTTCATAATCGGATTCCAGACATCGAAACCAGCCATCGAAATCTCCCCTCAGAATTTGATGCCCGTCAGGGTCTTCGTGTCGATGACCCCCGGGATCGATCGGATCTTGTCGACGACGACTTGGCCGAGGACGTTGAAGTCCTCTGCCTCGATCTTTGCGATCAGGTCGTACTCCCCGAACAAGGGGTGGAGCTCCACGATTTCTTTGACCTTTAGGAGCTCGTTGTACACCTCGTGCTCCTTAGCGGGAGCAGTGCTAATGAGTACGAACCCGATAGCCACCCCTAGGTCACCGCGCCGAGAACTTACTGTCTCAATATAACCCTTTCGTACTCTGATGTGCACTGATGTCGGTCTTGTGTGACTTCACATCACAGCGTTGCATGTTGACGCGCGCGACGGAGAACTTGGGACCATGTCGGAAGATTCGACTGCGTCCCTTTTTTCTCGACGACGAAACTCGCGACCGCGGACCCGAGAATTCCACACCGCCGCAAGTCGAACCCGCGGGCGAGGCCCGCGTAGAACCCGGCTCGGTATGCGTCCCCGGCACCTGTCACGTCGGCGACCCGGCGCGGCGGGACCCGCGGAATCCGAATTCGGCCTTCGCGTGTGTAGACCGCGCTCCCTCGCGATCCCAATGTCGCCACCACGACCGTCGTGATTCGAAGCAGTCCTTCCGTCGATGTCACGCGGGCGAGCCGCTTGGCGCGGACGATTTCCGTCTCGTTTCCGAAGAAATATTTCGATCGGCTCAGGAGCGCGCGGAAGAGGCGCGGCGTGTAGACATAGTGAATTTCCTGCGACGGATCGAACGCGATGGTCCGACCCAGGGACTCGGCCAGCTCGGCCACGCGAACGTAGTACTCGGGCCTCCCGGTCGCCAGGTGGACGAGCTCCACGTCGCGCACACTGTGCCGCAGGACCGGGAAGCGCGCCGCTTCCTTCATAGGCCCTTGGTCGATGACGGCCATTTGATTCCCCCGGGAATCCGAAAAGACCCAGGCAGTCGGGGTGTTTGCACCGCGGACCGCTCGGAGGTCGGCCGTGTCGACGCCGTCTTTGTGCAGAGCCGTCCGGTAGTCGTCTGGGAAATCGTCGCCGACGAACGACGCGAGCGAGGCCTTCACGCCCAGCCGAGCGGCAGCACGTGCGAGGTTGCCGCCCGTCCCACCGAAATACCGTTGCCGATCCAAGATCTCGATCGAGGTGTTTGGCTTCGGCAACCGACGCAGCGTCACGATGTAATCCATCACGACATGGCCGAAGACCCCGACGAAGTTCTTCACGCCGATGCCCCCAGGCGCCGTTGCACGTCGGCGAATCGTTCGAACGGGATGAAGTCGATCTCCTCGGTCCGACACAGGTTTGCGAGTTCATCCTTCGCGAAGACAAGGTCGGCTTCGATGGCGGGGCAGAGATCCGAGTGTCCATTTCCCACGTAGGCGGTTCGATATCCGAGGGCGCGCAGCTGAAACAGCCGCAACAACTTGCACGTCCCGCACAGCCGGCACGTGGCATCCTCCCACGGATATTCGATTCGAACATGGCCCTCCTCGAAAATCGCGTGGTTCGTCCGGACCGGAACGTCGATGTCCCATTTCCGCAGCAGGTACCGGACGTAAAAATCGAGCCCTTCGCTCACAATCTCGAGGATAATTCCTCGCGACCTGCAGAACGTGACGAAGTCGCGAAACGTTTCGTCGACGGCCGCCGTGCGATCAACGAATCGGAGGAGCTCCTCCTCGCGGGCGTGTACCAGCGCGAATTGATGGACCATCGACTCCCGGGTCCCAATCTTGCGGTCGCGGTAGAGGTCTTCGATCTCCCGCCAGGTGGCAGGGGCAAACTCATCGAGGATCGCCTCCGCCACGTCCGTTTGTGTGATCGTCCCATCGAAATCGCTGAGGACCGCGCGCTTGGTGGGCACGTGCTCATCGTCCTGGTCCGATGCGCGGATTCACGTCCCTTCTCGCCAAGATTCGAGGTACGCCCGCTGCGCCGCGGTCAATCGATCAATGCGAAGTCCCATGCTCCGGAGCTTGAGCCGTGCGACCTTGAGATCGAGAGCGGCGGGGACCGGATACACGCGGGGCCGGAGCGTGGTGGCGTGGTCCGCGAGATAGCCGGCGGAGACCGCCTGGATTGCGAAGCTCATGTCCATAATTTCGACGGGATGGCCTTGGCCGGCGGCGATGTTCACCAGGCGCCCCTCAGCGACGAGGTACGCCCGCTTGCCTCCAGGGAGCGTGTACTCGTCGACGAATTCGCGAACCCGGCGTTTGCTCTTCGCCGCCTTCTCCAAATCGACTCTCGATATTTCGTTGTCGAAGTGACCGGCGTTCGCGAGCACGACGCCATCTTTCATCGCCGGGAGGTGTGCGGCGGTGATGATGTCTTTGCAGCCCGTGGCGGACACGATGAAATCCGCGTCCCGAACCGCCTTCCCCATCGGGAGTACCTCAAATCCGTCCATCGACGCCTCGATCGCTTTCACGGGGTCGACCTCCGTCACGACGACGCGAGCCCCCATCCCGCGAGCTCGTAACGCGATCCCTCGTCCCGTCCATCCGTAGCCCGCCACGACGAACGTCTTACCCGCGATGAGGAGGTTCGTTGCGTTCATCAGGCCATCGAACGTGCTTTGCCCGGTCCCGTACCGGTTGTCGAACAGATGTTTCATCTGCGCGTCGTTCACGTCGACGACGGGGAAGCGGAGCGCTCCGTCCCGTTCCATCGCGCGCAGGCGGACGACGCCCGTCGTGGTCTCCTCATTTCCCCCTCGGACGCCATCCAGCAGCTCCTTTCGCTTCGTGTGAAGGAGCGAGATGAGGTCCGCACCGTCGTCGATCACGAGGTCGGGCCGGAGGTCGAGGACCCGGTCCAGGTTCGCGTAGTATTCCTGATTCGTCTGCCATTTCTTCGCATAAACTTCGAGGCCGTGGGTCTCTACCAGGGCCGCCGCGACGCTGTCGTCGGTGGAAAGCGGGTTGCACGACGCCAGGCGCACCTTCGCCCCGGCTTCCCGCAGGGTCAAGGCGAGCACCCCCGTCTTCGCCTCGACATGGAGCGCCATGCCGATCCGGAGGCCTCGCAAGTTCTGCTTGCGTTTCAGTTCTTCACGGATCGCAGCGAGGACGGGCATGTGGTCGCGTGCCCACTCGATGCGGCGGGCCCCTGCATCCGCCAACTCGGACATCAGGCGCCGATGCTCACGAGTTGACTTCAGGCTTCCGGTGCCGTCAGGACTTCCGGAACGCTGCGATGGCAAGGACGACCACACCGGTCCCCATGACGCCATAGAAGATCGCGTCGATCGGCCAGGATTGGTGGACATTTCCTGGCGTCGCGACCTCCCAATAGTAGAACGAACCGATTACTTGCAATACGGCAGTCGCGTAAATCACGTCGCCCTCGGAGACCACGCTTCGGGCATCTCCTTTGACGAGAATTGCCGTCACAACATTCGGATCCCCATCATCGAGTTCCAACGTGGTGGTTGGATTCCCGAAAAAGTTCGAGAACGAAACGCTAATCACTCTCTCGTGGACCGTGATTTGAGCCCCTTGGGCGTACCCCGGGTACTGACTCCCATTCCTCGCCGCGAGCAGCTTCGCGCCGCTCAGGGAGGTCAACGGCCAGAAGCCAACCACCAGCAGCAGACCGGCCACGGTCAATCCGAGGCCGACGATCGCGAATCGTCTAATCTTCATGAGTCCTCCAGGGGAAGACTGATTCGCAGGAAAACGGATCGGACCAACCCGACTCGGATGGTTCGCGAGATGAACGAGTGCGGGTAATCAACATTGTGGCGCTACCTCGCGCTCTCGTCTCGTGAAATCACGCTTGGAGTCTGGACTCCTCTCGGTGCGCTAGCACTCGGGACCGTCGGCATCACGTCCTCGAGCTTGAACCGCCGCATCAGTCGTTTCAGAATTGGCGGAGTGCAAAGAGTCGTAGTGAGGGTCATGATTACGAGAGCAGAATAGAAGTCCGCGTCGATGATGCCGGCTGCGAGGCCTACCTGGGCGAGCACGAGCTCCATCATCCCCCGTGCGTTCAAGCCCACCCCCAGGGCGATGAGTGGCGCGCCTCGAAATCCCGCAACGGTCCCGCCCAAAATGCCCCCCAGGAGCTTTCCGATGAAAGCGACCGCCGTGATTGCAACGATTAGCGGCCACGCCGTGAGGGTAATCGACAACTTCACGCCCACGAAGGCGAAGAAGATGGGAGCGAAGAGCCCGAACGTCACGGACGATACGGCATTCCGGATCCGGTCGAACTGGACTTGGCCGAGCAGTCGTGGCGTCATGAGGATTCCGCCGTAGAACGCTCCGACCGCGAAATGGATTCCAAGCAGTTCGGCTGCGGCACCGAGCCCAAGGGCGGTCGCGATGCACAAGGCGAAAGACGCTTCTTGGCCGCGGAGCTTAGCGACAAAGGTCTGCATGTACGACTCAGAATTGCGGCCTAAACGAGTCGTGAGCTTCAGGATCGTCGCGACGCAGAACACAAGTCCGACGAATAGGACGTTATTGAGGACCACGAGCCCGATGGTGACGCTTTCAGGCGCCGACGTGCCCAGATTTGTGAATTGGACGACGAGGCCCAACATCGCAAACGCAACGAGGTCGTTCACGAGCGCCACGGAAACGATTGCCCGTCCGAGCCGCGAGTTCAGCAGGTTCAAATCCATGAGGATTCGGACGCTGACGGGGAGGGCCGTCACGGCGAGGGCCGTGCCCACGAAAAGCGACTGGACAAGCGTCATCCCAAGTGCGGCGGCGAGACTGTACCCGAGAGAGAAGGGGAGGAAGAACTCTACGAAGGCCACGATCATGCTCCGTTCCTGTAAGGCTTTTCGCAGGCCTTCGCGCCCGAGTTCGATTCCGGCTAGCAGGACCAGGACGAAGACCCCAAGGTTGGCGACGACGTTCAAGGAACTCCCAAACGAGGTCGCCGGATTCGGATCGATGAGACCGAGTACCATTGGTCCCACGAGAATCCCCGCCAGGACCTCGCCAATCATCGGTGATTGACGGAGCTTCTCCATCAGCTCCCCGCCCGCACGTGCGGAGACGAAGATGATCAACAGGCCGATAATCAGGTCCACACGGTCAACTGCCTGGAATCGCGTCCAGCCCGCCAGGCGCTATTTATTCATTCTTGAGCCGTTATCCGTAGTGCGAGCTTCGGCATGGCGCTAAAGGACAAGCTACGCGTGGGCTGCAGCGGCTGGGGATACGACGACTGGCTCGGCGGATTCTACCCGCCGGACACGCCGAAGTCCGACTACCTCAGACTTTACTCGAGCGTCTTCGACTGTGTCGAGGTCGACTCGTCGTTCTACCGCAATCCCGGGCCCGCGATGACGAAAGGCTGGTACAAGTCCACGCCGCCGGGATTCCTTTTCGCGATGAAGATGCCCAAGCGGATCACGCACGAGAAGAAGCTCAAAGAGGTCGCCGAGAACGTCGGTTGGTTCTACGCGTCGGCGAAGGAGCTGCGGGAGAAGTGCGGTCCCCTGGTCGCGCAGCTGCCGCCATCGATCAAGTTCGATTCCCACTGGGCCCTGATGCAGGATTTTATCCGAGACCTCGAGGTCACGAAGTACCCGCACGCGATCGAGTTCCGGCACAAATCGTGGTTCCGGGAGGATGTGTACAAGCTCCTGCGCGACCGGAATATCTCGATGGTCTGGTCCGAGAACCAGTACCTGCGCACGCCGAGCGAGGTGACGTCGGACCAGGTGTACCTGCGGATGGTCGGGGACCGCGAGATTACGGAATTCAAGGAGGTCCAAAAAGACAAGGCCGCGGAGATGCGCTCGTGGTACAAGGAGCTCGAGGAGTCGAAGGACTCTGTGAAAGGGGCCCTCGTCTTCTTCAACAACCATTACGCGGGCTTCGGACCGGGTAGCGTCAACGAATTCCGTCGTCTCGCAGGACTCATGGAATATGAGTTCCCAACGGCGGCGGGAGCTCCCGCCGGGCAGAAGAGCCTCGGGGACTTTGGCTAGACGCCGCAACCTACAAGGGCTTTGACGCTCTCGTCACCGGGACAGAGAGGTCGTCTATGGGAACGTCGTTTCAAGTCGTCTTCGACTGCGCGGACCCGGATCGGCTCGCGAAGTTCTGGGCACCGGCCCTTCACTACAAGGAGCAGGACCCGCCTGCGGGCTACGCCTCCTGGCCCGCGTTCCTCAAGGCGAGGGGAGTGCCGGAAACGGAGTGGAACACCGCAAGCGCAATCGTCGATCCGGAGAAGGTCGGACCGCGGATCTACTTCCAGCAGATGGACACGCCGAAGCCGAAGAAGAACCGCGTCCATCTCGATCTCAACATTTCCGGTGGAGGGAAAGTCGCGTACGAGGAGCGGGTGAAGCGGGTCAACGCGGAGGTCGAGAGGATCCTCGGACTTGGGGCGACGAAACAGCGCGTCTGGGAGGATCCGGGGGAGTACTGGATCGTCCTGCAGGATCCGGAAGGAAACGAGTTCTGTGTGCAGTGAAGCCGTGCCGGTTCGCTAGGTCTTTAGGCCAACGGGCGGATGGGTCCACGTGCCTCGCGTGATTTTCCACGTGGACATGGACGCATTCTACGTCAGCGTCGAGCGGCGCGAGAACCCAGACCTCGTGGGCAAGCCAGTGATTGTCGGCGCGGACCCGAAGGGAGGCAAAGGACGGGGCGTCGTAATGGCTTCGAGCTACGAAGCCCGACAGATCGGAATCCGAAGCGGTATGCCAATTGGCATGGCGTGGCGCAAGGCTCCGACGGCGACGTATCTCCGACCGAATTACGAACTCTACGGGGCCGTCTCGGACAGCGTCATGAACGTCTTGCGGTCGTATGCCGACATCCTCGAGCATGTGAGCATCGACGAGGCGTTTCTCGACGTCACCTCCAAGGTGCGGGACTTCGACGCCGCCGCCGAGTACGCCGCCCGCGTGAAGGCCGCCGTACTCGAGCGGGAGGGCTTGGCATGCACGATTGGTGCCGGGCCTAACAAATCGGTCGCCAAGATTGGATCCGATCTGGCGAAGCCGGACGGCTTGAAGGTCGTTCGTCCCGAGGAGGTGACCCGGTTCCTGGACCCACTCCCGGTCACGAAGATTAGCGGGGTCGGGGTGAAAACCGCGCAGCTCCTCGAGCGTTCCGGCGTCCGGACGATTGGGGAACTCGCCCGCTTTCCTGGCGCCAAGCTGAAGAAAATGCTCGGCAAGAACTCCATCTGGCTCTGGGCCATCGCGCGCGGGTTGGAGGAGCTCCCCGTGGAGGAGCGTCCCGATCCGAAATCGATCAGCGTCGAGCGGACCTTTGACCGCGACGTGTCGGAGTGGAGCGTCGTCGAGAAGACGTTCCGAGACGTCGCCCACAACGTGTTCTTGCGTGCCCGGGGCCAGGGGGCGACGTTCCAGACCATCGGCATCAAGATTCGTTTCGAAGGATTTCAGACGCACCTCCGGGAGAGGACGCTCCCATCGCATGTCTTCAGCGAGGAGGTACTTGCCCAAGTCGCTCACGATCTCGCGGCCGAGTTTGCCGACGAGGGACACCGAGTTCGTCTCGTGGGCGTCCGCGTCACCCACCTGCAGCGGCCGAAGACGAAACAGCCGCAGCTCAGTTCGTTCGAGTGATCCCGGGGAGGCCCCCTATCGCTTCCGTCCAGCAGCGCGTCGTCGCTTCGGAGGCGGCCGCACGCCAACGTTCCGGGCGAGCCGCCGAACGTCCTTGTCGTCCATCCATTCGACTTTCAAGTAGTCGAACAACTCGCGGTCCGTCATCCCCAGCCGGCGGCCCTCGGCGATGCACGTCCGGTAGGCTTCGATTTCCGTCGGCAGATCGGGGTACTCGAAACCATCGGCGAACAGCTCCTTGCCTTCGCGGAACTGACGCACGTGGACGAGCTCGTGGACGACATCGAGATAGATGTCCCGACGATTCCCGGTCCGGAGGTAGTGGGTCGAGACCAGCAAGTGCCCGTCCTCGTCGCTAACCCCCATGAATCCCCACCGGGACGAAAAGAATTCGACCTTGAGCTTCCGAAGGACTTCGTTCGTCTTGGGCCCGAAGATGGCCCGGACGGCCTCAACTTTCTCGAACCCCTTGAAGTGGTCGACGAACGGGTGATACCGAAGCCGGATGATCCGCGGGATCCGGACGGAAGGAAGTTGCGCCTTGTTGGCCGTCATGTTTTTCACCCCGCTCCGGTGAGGATTCGCAAGGCTTCTCTGCTGTGGGATTTCGGGTCGAGGGTCCGGTATGCGGCCGCGATCTTCCCGTCCGGCCCGATGATGTACGTGACCCGTTTCGCCAATCCGAGCGGACCCAGCGCGTTGTACGCCCGGGTAATCCGCTTGTCCGGATCGGCGACGAGGTCGAATGGCAGGTGATACTTGTCCCTGAATGCGCGATGGGATGACTCACCTTGGACGCTGATGCCCAAGACGACAGCTCCCTTCTCCCGGAAGGCATCGCTGTCGTCTCGGAATGCGCACGACTCTCGGGTGCAGCCCAGCGTGTCATCCTCCGGGTAGAAGTACAGGACAACCGCCTTGCCTCGAAAGTCCCCTAACCGAATGGGAAGGCCGTCTTGGTTCGTCCCCCCAAAATCCGGGGCTTGTGTGCCGGGCTCGAGCAGGTCGCTCATGGCGGATGGTCGAAACGCTCGTTGGATTCAAAGATTGTGCCGGCCGAGCGAAGGCGTCCATTCCTTGGGGTCACCGCCCACGTCGAGGCCAATCTTTCAGGATTTCCCGTGCGGCGTTCCAGCCTGGAGCTCCGGTGATCCCCCCGCCGGGATGGGCGCCGGAGCCGCACAGATACAGGCCGTCGATCGGGGTCCGGTACCGAGACCACCCCGGCACGGGCCGAAGGAAGAGGGACTGGTCCAACGTCATCTCCCCGTGATAGATGTGGCCCTCCGTGAGCCCGAACCGCGCCTCGAGGTCGAGGGGCGTGAGGATCTGACGACCGAGGACCAACCGCTCGAACCCGGGGATGTGGTCCGCGAGGATCGTGACGACCCGGTCGGCGAGCTTCTCTCTCTCCGTATCCCACCCGCCGCGACGCAGCGCGTACGGCGTGTACTGCACCTGGGTCGACATCACATGCATTCCGGGTGGCGCGAGGTCCGGGTCCACGACCGTCGGGACGAACACGTCGAGGACGGGCTTCCCCGACGCCTGCCCGTACTTCGCGTCGTCGTACGCCCGCTCGATGTATTCGAGGGAAGGACACACTCGGAAATGGGGAGGCACGCCGTCGCCCGCCGCGGGAAGTTTCGGTGGCCCAGCCAGCGCGAAGTTCACCTTCGCAACGACCCCGTTCATCTCGAAATTCCGGATGTGCAGGAGGAATTCCGGGCTCAGTTCCTCCGGGTCGACGAGGTGAAGGAACGTCCGCTTCGGATCCGCGTTCGACGCAACGGCCTGCGCACCGATCGTCTCACCGCCCGCGAGTTCGACCCCGGTGACGCGCCCGTCGGCGCTGTTGATGTGCACGACCTCCGCGTCCGTTCGGATCGTCGCGCCGGCGTCCCGCGCGGCTTTGGCCAAGGCGTCTGCGAGGCTCCCCATCCCTCCGCGGACAAAGGCGGAACGGGCGCCATGCCCATCGGGCAGGAACTGGGGAACGAGCCCGAACGCGGTTCCGGGGGACCACGGTCCCTCAAACGTTCCCGTCAATGCATCGACCGCGTAGCTGGCCTTGAGCAACTCCGTCTCGAACCACTCGTTCAGAAAGTCCCGGATCGCCATCGGAGGCAGGCGCAGCATCTGTTGCATCGCGCGTTTGCCAAGGCGCCGAAAGCGGAGCGCTCGGCCGAGGAGACCCGTCAGCTCGCCGAGGCTCGGCGATGCGATGTCAGGGGGCGGCATCGCGAGGATCGGATCGAGTGCTGCCGCGAATCGGCTCAAGAATTCGACGAACCGCGGGTATGTGTCCGCGTCTTTTTGGGAGAACCTCGCGAGTTCCGCCTGGGTCTTCGGGACGTTCCGGAAAATCCGTAGCGCCGGACCGTCGCCCACCGCGACGACCTCCGGCTCCGCAGGGATGAACTGCACGCCGCGCTTCGCGAGATTCAAGTCTTCGAGGACTTCAGGCCGGAGACGGCCACAGACCGACGCACCGGTTGGTCCGCGGAACCCCGGGACGAATTCCTCCGTCGTCACAGGGCCACCGACGGTCGACCGCCTCTCCAGGACGAGGACGCGCCGGCCACCGCGTGCGAGGTACGTCGCGGCGACGAGGCCGTTGTGTCCGCCGCCGACGATGACGATGTCGAACGACTCGGGCACGGATCACACCCGGAGGAGGGCCCAGTCTCGCAGGATTTCGCGCGCGGCGTTGAGGCCGGGTGCTCCCATCACGCCACCTCCCGGATGGGCTCCCGAGCCGCACAGGTAGAGCCCTTTGAGGGGCATGCGGTACTGCGCCCATCCCGGGGTCGGTCGGAGGAAGAGCAGCTGGTCCGGCGTGAGTTCCCCGTGGAAGATGTTGCCGCCCGTCAGCCCGATCATTTGCTCGAGGTCCCACGGGCTGAGGAACTGGCGGTGGAGAATGATGTTCCGGATGCTCGGGATGTACTCCTCGATCGTGTCGAGGACCGTCTCGCCGAATTCTTCGCGGCGCTCCTCCCATGTTCCCTTTCGGAGGCTGTATGGCGCATACTGGATGAAACAAGACATGATGTGTTTTCCCGGCGGGGCGAGGGTCGGGTCGAGCGTCGAGGGGACGCACATGTCGACGTACGGTCGGTGCGAGTAGTCTCCATACTTCGCGTCGTCGTACGCTTTCTCGAGGTAGTCCACACTGGGTCCGAGTGAGATTGCGCCCTGGAGGTGGACCCCGTTGCCGGGGAGGCACGAGAAGCTCGGCGCTTCCTTCAGCGCGAGGTTCACTTTGCCGGACGATCCTTCGATCTTGAAGTTTTCAATCCCTCGCACGAAATCCGCGGGAAGGTCCGATTTCTCGATGAGCTTCAGGAAGGTCCGTTTGGGGTCGGCCCCGGAGGCGATCACTTTCGCATGGATTTTCTCCCCCGACGCGAGTTCCACTCCAATCGCGCGTCCGTTTCGAACAAGGATTCGTCGCACCTCGGCATTCACGCGAATCTCCGCGCCAAACTGCCGAGCCGCACGTGCGATCGCCTCGCTGACCATCCCCATCCCGCCGCGGACGTAGCCCCAAGAGCGATACGCGCCATCGATTTCTCCCATGTAGTGGTGCATGAGCACGTACGCGGTGCCGGGGGACCGGGGCCCTAGCAGCGTGCCGATGATCCCGCTCGAACAAAGGCTCGCCTTCACGACGTCTGTCTCGAACCATTCGTCGAGATAGTCCGCGGCGCTCATCGTCATGAGCCGCGCGAACGTGTACAGTTCGTCCTCCGTCAGCGTCTTGACCTGCTTGTTCAACGCGAGGAGCTTCCGCAGCTCGGACGGATTCAGGGAACCGACATCCGGCGGCGTCATCGTGAGGGTGGGCGCGATGAACTTCGCCATCCGGGCCATAAGGCGGCCGAACCTCGGCATCGCCTCCGCGTCCCGCCGCGAGAATTTCGCAACCGCCTGGAAGGTATCCTCCTCGGACCCGTGATAGAACAGGTAGCGCCCGTCGGGGAGTGGCGTGAAGCTCGATTCTTGCGGGATCACTTCGAAGCCGTGGGATGGCAGATCGAGATCTCGGATGATCTGCGGGCGGAGGAGGCTGCACACGTACGAGCATACGGTGAACTTGAATCCCGGATAGAGCTCCTCCGTGACCGCCGCTCCCCCGAGTACGTGGCGTCGCTCAAGGACGACGACTTTCTTTCTTGCGCGGGCGAGATACGCCGCGGTAACGAGGCCGTTGTGTCCCCCGCCAATCACGATGGCGTCGTACCGCTGCGCCATAAAGCCCGACCTCGTCCGCGGCACGTCGCGTCTGCGAGTTCAACCGGGCGGCGCGGCGGGCCGCGCGGAGTAACGGGAGAGGGGTTATATCGTTTATCCGCGGTCCGCGTCCGCCCGGAGGCGGATATCGTGCGACGGGGATCGCCGTTTCATTCGAGGACGTCGGCGGCATGCGACAGTTGGGAGTGGCGCGGATGGGCCGGATACCTCGCGGCCTCGTCCTATTCCCTGGTCCCGGAGATGGAGTACTACGCGATCCGTCATTCCGCGGGCGTGCTCGACGTCTCGCCGCTCTACAAATATCTCATCGAGGGGAAGGATGCCGCACATCTGGTGAACCACGTCGTGACGCGGGACGCATCGAAGCTCGCGAAAGGTCAGATCTACTACACGCCCTGGTGCGACGAACGCGGGAAGACGGTGGACGACGGCACGCTCTGGAACTTCGGCGACGGATCGTTCCGGATGACGTCCGCGGAGCCGAACCTGAAGTGGTTGCAAGACGCGGGAATGGGACTCGATGTGACCGTCACGGACGTGTCCGAGGAGATTGGGGCGCTGGCCTTGCAGGGTCCGTCGTCCCGAGCGATTTTGCTCGACGGAGCCGACGGGGCGGTCCAGAAGATGAAGTACTTTCGATTCGTGAAAACGAAGTTCGACGGCATCCCAGTCCACATCTCGCGGACCGGGTACACGGGCGACCTGGGATACGAGATCTGGGTCGAGCGTGAACGCGCAGAGGCACTGTGGGACGCGCTCATGACGAAGGGGGCGGGATACGATATCACGCCCGCAGGCATGCTCGCCCTGGACGTGGCGCGGATCGAAGCAGGGCTCATCCTCGCGGAAGTCGAGTACATGCCCGCGCGGAAGGCGACGATTGACGCGCAGCGGTACTCGCCGTTCGAGCTCAGCCTCGACTGGACCGTGGCACTCGACAAAGGCCCCTTCATCGGGAGGAAAGCGCTCATCGAGGAGAGGCGCCGCGGCCCGTCCCGGCGGACGGTCGGCCTGGTGATTGACTGGCGGACGATCGAACGGTTCTACTGGGACATGGGATTGCCGCCGCAGCCGCCCGCGGAGCCTTGGCGGGAGAAGGTGCCGATTTTCTCCGGATACCGACAGGTTGGATGGGCGACGAGCGGCTGCTGGTCCCCCCTCCTAAAAAAATACCTCGCAATCGCGACCGTCGCCGCACCGTACGCCCAGATCGGGACCCGCGTGGAGATCGAGGTCGCGGTCGAGTGGCAGCGCCACCGCGCTCCTGCGACGGTGGTCGAGCGGCCGTTCTTCGAACCGGATCGAAAAAAGGCCTGAGCCACGAGGCAATTTCCTTATCGAGGCCGCGGTTATCCATCCGCGTCATGGCCAAGATGGACGCGATCATCGTCGGCGGGGGTCACAATGGGCTCGTCGCCGCCGCGTATCTCGCGAAGGCCGGCCTGAAGGTCTTGGTCCTCGAACGCCGTCCGATTGTCGGAGGCGCCTGTGTCACCGAGGAAATTCATCCGGGTTTCCGAGCCTCGACCCTCGCCTACACCTGCGGCCTCTTTCGCCCCGAAATCAAAGCCGACCTCGATCTCGTTTCGTTCGGCCTGGAAGAACATCCATACGACCCATCCCAATTTCTCCCGTTTCCCGATCGGCGGTTCCTGCTCTTCCGGAACGACCTCGCGTGGAACGAGAAGCAGATTGCGCGATTCTCGGGGAAAGACGCGAACGCCTGGGCCAAGTACGTGCGGTTCTGGGACGAATTCGGGGAGCTCGTGGAACCGACCTTGCTCGCGCCTCCGGTGTCTCTCGCGGACCTCGCCTCCCTCGTGCGCACTCCGGAGGCGGAAGACTTCCTGCGACGGATCATGCTCATGTCGATTTCAGACCTGCTCGACGACTTCTTCGAATCGGAGGAAGTCAAGGCGTCCTTAGCTACGAGCGCGGTCGCGGGGACGATGGCCGGACCTCGAACCCCGGGGACCGCGTTTGTCCTTGGGCACCACACCCTCACTGAAGTCGGAGGTTTGAAGGGGGCGTGGGGTTGGATGCGCGGAGGGATGGGCGCGATCTCCGATGCGATTGCCCGCGCGGCTCGGGCCTTCGGTGCGGAAATCCGCACGACCTCCACCGTCCGCCGGATCCTTGTGCGGAAGGGGCGCGCGGTCGGGGTGGAACTCGCCGACGGCACCACCGTCGAGGGGACGGCGGTCCTCAGCAACGCGGACCCGAAGCGGACGCTCCTGGGCCTCGTTGGCGAGGAGAACCTCCCGCCGGAATTCGCGCGGGCGGTCGCGCGAATTCGGTTCGAGTCGTCATCTTTCAAACTCAACCTCGCCCTCCGCGAACTGCCCGATTTCAATGCGATCCCGGGGACCACGGCGCAGCCCCACCACAAGACGATCATCGACATCGCGCCCTCGATGGACTATCTGGAGCGGGCTTACGACGACGCGAAGCGTGGCCGTCCGTCGCGGGACCCGTTCCTCGAGTTCGCGATTGAGTCCGCGAACGACCCGACCGCGGCGCCGCCCGGGATGCACACGCTCACGATATCCGCGAAGTTCGCGCCGTTCGACCTCGCGGCGGGTACCTGGGACACGGAGGCCGACAAGTTCGCGGAGCGGATCCTCGACGTCCTTGAATTGTACGCGCCGAACATACGTCGAGCGACGATTGCGATGGGTTCGCGATCCCCGCTCGACATGGAGCGGGAATACGGTCTCACCCGCGGCGATGTCTTCCACGGAGCGATTCTGCCGTACCAGATGTTCTCCTTCCGACCGGTCCCGGGATGGTCATCGTATCGCATGCCGGTCAAAGGTCTCTATCTGTGCGGCGCGGGGGCCCATCCGGGCGGCGGCGTGATCGGGGCGGCCGGCCACAACGCGGCCCAAGCGGTCCTCGAAGACTGGCAGCAACTCAAAGCGGCATAGCCCTCAAGACGTTCGAATCTGGTCCGCGTGGGCGTTCAGGAATCCCGAGGTACCGCTTTCAACGAAATTCTTCAGGCAGACGAGGAGGTCGGACCATCGTCCTCGCTGATGGACGATTTCGGATTCCCGGTTTTCGGCGAACCCGGTCATGGAGAAATAAATCGCCGTGCCGCTCGCCTTTTCCTCGAAGTCGAAGCCCAAAGAGAGGTGCCCCGATTCGCGCGGCCACCGCAAGACGATTCGCCGTCCCGGTCTCCACTCGAGGATGCCGTTCGGCCCGCCGGACCATCCGAGCGAGAAGGCGCCGCCAGGGCGGGGGTCGACCCGAGCGATTCCGCTCGGTACGCCTCCCGTGGACCAGTGGTCGAGCTGCGCCGATTCCGCGAACGCGCCGAATACTCTCTCAGGCTTTGCCTCGATGAGCACCGTGAGTTGCAGGTTCGTACCGGTCACGGGGGAGTGGTCGGGTCGGACGCTGTCGGTGCGACCTTCCGCGACGGACTTCAGGTTCCCCAGGCACATCCGCCAAGCGTCCTGCACGGTCCCGCATGTCGTGTCCGAGAGCGGGACATTTCGATGGTCAACCTGCAGGACCGCCGTATCTCCCGGCGAGTCCTCGAGTTCGTATGAGACACGGGTTTTCGCGGACTGAATCGGCCACGTGAACGCGAACCGTCGCAAGACGTCCCCTTCCTCGATCGTGGTCTCCCAGGCACGCCCTTCCGGCGGAATGATGCAGGTCTCCCCGCCGAACTTGAACGTCCCTCCGACCTTCGGTTCGATCCGACACCATCCGCAAAACCAACGGGAGAGGTGCTCAATCCTGAGCAGCCGCTCGAACACCACGGGTCGCGGAGCCCCGATTTGCATCCTGAGGTGGTAATCGAAGGACATCGAGCTCTCCTGCTGCGTTCTGTGATTCGCTGAATCGCGCGGGGCAGATAAAGACGTGGACCACCGGGATATCCTTCGTTCGCCGCGGCGCTATCGGGTTCTTCGACGTGCGGCGCGCGACCGAGAGAGGCCCCGACGGCGAGGTGAACGCGGCTTTTTGACGAGAGGCTCCCGCATCCGAGCCGCGATGAATCTTTCGAAATCGTGGACCTGGGACTCTTGGCCGCTGAACCGGCCGCCCCGCCACGCTCGCGACCGAGTCCCGAGCTGGGTCCGCTGGCACACGGACCAATCCTGCCGGTTGATGAGGTCCCACAGGTCGACGGCGTCACTCGGGTCGAATCCTTGGGTCTCCATGACCCCTGCATCGAAGTACCAGTCGCATTCGATCGTCGTGTGATGAGGACTGCGCGGCCAAAGTCGATGCACCATCAGGTAGTCGGGGTGGAGGCTGAAGAACAGGTGCGGGAAGACGAAGTAGTAGTCGACGCGGCGACGATCCTCTTCGGTCATCCCTTTCAGCGGTGGGCGTTTCGTGTATCCGGACCACACCATCGAGGTGTAGTCTTTCGAGAACTCCATGAAGCCGCCGTTGAAGTTGGGAGCCCTCGGTTCACGCATGAAATACGCGGTGTAGGCTCCCGACGTATAGTGGGTGATTCGGTTCAGCTCGGGATGAATCGGGGCGCAGTGGTAACATTCGGAGTAGTTCTCTCCGAGGATTTTCCAATTTGCTTCGACCTCGTAGGTCCGCCGGGCTCCGAGGCGCAGGCCTTCGAAGTCAAACCTCGGGAACCGCGCGAAGAATTCGCCCATCTCCTCGCCGAGGGTGGGACCGGCGTCGTCGAGGCTCGCCCAAACGAAGCCGCCCCATGTGTCCACGCGGACCGCGCGGAGACCGTACTCTTCCTTCGAAAAGTCCACGAGTCGCTCCGTGTGGGGAGCGCCCACGAGCCTTCCCTCCGTCGAATACGTCCACGCATGGTATGGGCAAACCAAGGATCCGAGCTTGGACCCCTCCGTCTCGCCGACGATTCGAGTCCCTCGGTGCCGGCAGACGTTGTAGAATCCCCGCACCTCGTGGTCCTTGCCTCGTATGAAGAGGAGGGACTCGTTGCCGACTTCTCGAGCGAAGAAGTCCCCCGGATCCGGGATTTGGTCCGAGCGGCCAACATTTAGCCAGCTCCGGAAGAAGAAACGCTCGAGCTCCTCGAGGAAAATCGCGTCGTCCCAGAACGAAGCTCCCGTCAGCAACGTGCTGGCGGATAGGTGCTCCCCGACCTCGCCGCGCGCGGGAGCCTTCGGGACTCCAACTTTCTCCATATTTTCCGCACCCGTACTCCCACGATTCATTTGGAACTTTCGGTCACCCAAGAATCTCGCAACCGATTCCGAGTCGTGTCCAATGGCAGAGTTTCTTCAACCGGATCGGTCCTTGCGGCGCGCGGAGCGTCGACCTTTCCGTCCGCCGTGGCGGAACCGTTTCTCTTTGGGCCGCGAATCTTTCGGTGGCCGTTCCTTTCGCTTCACGTTCTTGCATGAGGGTCTGCGCAGAAGAGGTTTACTGGAGTAGGGACGAGCCGGTTCCCTTATCAATTACGGCGGGTTACCCGCGGCGTTGCAGGAGAAGAACGTTGCTACGAACGCGAACGGCATTGCCCATTCTGCCGCGACGACCCCGACTACGCGCCTGGATCGCTCGGCCTGGTTGTCCCTGAAGATTCGCTTCGGGCGAGGTCTCTGGAAACGGCTCCACCGAATGGCAGATGGGTGGCCTTGCAGCCGGTGCCAGCCCCGAATGACAGTTTGGATGCAAGGACTCCACGACACGGTCAACACTCGCCTCGGTCGACCCGTCTTCCTTCCC
>VBMG01000043.1 GCA_005878485.1 Methanobacteriota archaeon
TATCAGGGACGCGAACGTCGGCCGGACAAACTTTCGCTTATCCCCGGGGCCCCATCTCTTAATACTCCATTAGCCATCCCACATCCCCTCTTGGGAAGGGGAACGGATCATTATGGCGCAGAAACCGAACAGCGTTGTGCACGTGGAAATCCATTCGAACGCACCGGAGAAAACGAAGGCGTTTCTAAAGGACGTCTTCGACTGGAAGTTCCAAGACATGCCGGAGATGAACTACTCGATGTTCGAGGCCCCGAG
>VBMG01000074.1 GCA_005878485.1 Methanobacteriota archaeon
ACCGAAATGGGCGGGAAGAATCCGACAATCGTCGCGGCGAGCGCCGATCTCGACAAGGCCGCGCTCGGCGTGGTGCGTGCGGCGTTCGGGTACGGCGGACAGAAGTGTTCCGCGTGCTCCCGGGTCCTCGTCGAACGACGCGTGAAAGACGCGTTCCTCGCGAAGCTCATCGCGGAGACGGAGAAGTTGAAAGTGGGGGACCCGACGGTCCGCGACGTACACCTGGGGCCCGTCATCAATGAGGCCGCGGTCGCGACGTATCAGAAGGCGATCGCGGAGATCAAGTCGTCGAACGGGAAGATCCTCACGGGCGGCCACGCGCATCCGAGCGACGGTCACTTCGTCGAGCCAACGATCGTGGACGGCTTACCGCGGGACCACCGCATCAACAAGGAAGAGCTGTTTGTCCCAATCCTTTCAATCGTCGAGGTGGACGACCTGACCGACGCGATCCGGGTGGCGAACGACGTCGACTACGGCCTCACCGCGGGGATTTTCAGCCGGGAGCCTTCCGAGCTGCACCGGTTCTTCGCCGAGGTCGAGGCGGGGGTCGCGTACGCCAACCGCGCGGCCGGCGCGACGACGGGGGCGGTCGTTGGCGTCCAGCCGTTCGGCGGGTGGAAGATGTCCGGCATGTCGGGCAAGTCCGCCGGCGGGCCCTACTACCTTCCCCAGTTCCTGCGCGAACGAAGCGAATCCGAGTACGCGTAGGCGCAGTCCAAGAAGCCGCTGCCCGAATACGGACGTTCCTAAGGGAGAGAGCGTCCGAGAATCTTCATATACGATGCGGGGAATCCCATCATATCTGATTCCCTGGAGACCGACGGGGCACGAATCGCGCCTTGAAGGCTCCGAGGACAGGGGTGGAGTTTCGTGTTGGGAGGAAGCGGGAGCTGGCGTGAGCGAGGTTTTGCGAACTCCATGATCACCGCAGGGGTGGTCGCCGTCCTCATAGCCTCGGCGCTCCTCGGCATCATCACGATCGGATCCGGTTCCGCCAAGGCGGCGGCTCCTCCGTTCCGGAGCCTGACCGTTGGGCTCGTGAACATGAACGTGGTCACGTACAACCCGATGGCCATCACGCTCTTGGACGAATACATCGTGATCTATAACGTGTACAGCACCCTCGTCACGTACGACGGGTCGTACCATGTACAGCCCGATTTGGCGTCCAGTTGGGAACTATCCACCGATCAGAAGACCTGGACCTTCCACTTGGTCCACAACGCGTTCTTCACGGACCCCACGGCCCCATCGGTCCGAAGTCACCCGGTCACGTCCGCCGACGTCCTCTTCTCGTTCCAGCTCAACCAGCAGCAGTCCGCGAGCATCCTGCATTCGTACACCACGAACATTGCGAGCATGAGCGCCCCGGACCCGTTCACATTCATCGTCACGACGAACCAGCCCTTTGCAGCAATGTATTCCACCGCGAGCGCGATCAGCATCCTGCCAAAGTACGTCTGGCAAGGCATCCCCAACCCGGTCCACTACGGGAACGCCAATCCGATCGGATCGAACGCGATGTACTACGACACCCCGAACGCGACGTTCGGCTCGAACATCGTCCTCCGGCGGAGCCCGAACTACTACGGCGTCGCCGATTACTGCCAAGTCTCACGACCCGACCAGGTCTACTTCAAGGACTACACGAGCGGCGCGACGATGGTTTCCGACTTCAAATCCGGGACGAGCGGGCTCGACGCAATCATGGGGATCGATCCCGCGAGCTACCTGAACGCCCTGCCTCCGAACTCGCCGGGTAGCAAGATCACGAAGTTCGCGGTCGACACCGGGTTCGTCGGCGAAATCTCGGTCAACGTCATGACGCCCCAGATTCGCGCCGCGTATTCGCAGTTCAAGAACGGATACAATAACCCGCTCCTCCTGAACGACACGGTGCGCACGGCGATCGCGATGAGCATCGACAAGCAGGCCTTGGTCAAGTATGCGCTGCTCGGCCTCGGCACGGTCGCGGACACGCTGGTCCCGGACAGCAACCCGTGGCACCTCGACATCCCCGTGGCGCAGGAATACCACTTCGACCCGGCCGGGGCCCGCGCGATGCTGAACGCCGCGGGTTGGAAGTACGACGCCGCGGGCAACCTTGCCCCGGATACGACCCCGCTGTTCAAAGCCGGGGGGAAGGACCCGCTCAGCTTCCGGTTCTTCACGTTGAACACGGCGCCGCAATGGCAGGTCGCGGCCCTGAACATCACCGCGTGGCTCGGTCAGACGGGCATCCAGACCCTAACTTCGCACTACGCGCCCGGCTACTCCTTAGAGAGCGTGAGCCAGCTGAGCGGGGCGTGGTTCACGGGCGACTACGATATCTGGTTCTGGGACTGGATCTTCACCCCCGCGTCGGACCCCTCCCTCGACGTGATGGAAGTCGAGACCACGGGGGCCATCGGGCCCACGAGCGACAACTTCTACAGCAACGCGACGTTCGACGGCGTCTACGCCCAGTCGCTGGTGACCCTTGACCCCGCCGCGCGGCGGACCCTCACGGATACCCTCCAGAAGATGGTCTACGACTACCATTCGTACATCCTGCCGTACTACCGGCTCGACTTGTACGCCGCGACCGTGGGACGGCCGCCGGACTACGCCGCGGGCTGGACGAACTTTGGCAACTGGAGCCAGTCGGTCGGCATCACGCCGGACAGCGACCTGCCGAACCTGTGGTTCCAGGTGGCCCCGCTCGATAACGGCCCGCCGACGATCGCGAGTTTCCCGCAAGTCTCGTACTTCACGACGCTCCCGACGACGCTCGCGGTGAGCGCGACGGACCCGGAGAGCGACATCGCAAACTACGCCTGGGACTTCGGCGACGGCTCGTTCGGGAACACGACCTCCGGATCCGTCCAGCACGTGTACACCGAGGCCGGATCCTACACGGCAAAGGTCCGCGTGACGGACTCGGAGTGGCCGGCCTGCGGCAGCACGACCGTCACGATCACGAAGTACTCGCCGGGCGCGAACTCACCGCCCCAGGTCGGTTCCTTCGGGGCGACCTTGAGCAACGGGACGTACGGATTGCCGAACTCCACGACGACGTTCTCGCTGCAGGTCGCGGACCAAGACAACGACAGCCTGTTCATCATCTGGGTCTTCGGCGACGGAAAGACCGCGACGAGCACGACCCCTGCATCGACAACCCAGCGGACCGTGACGGCCAGCCACGTCTATACCGCCGTGGGCCGGTACACGGTCACCGCGACCGTCACGGACAACCAGACGGGCGGAGCCTTGCCGCACTTCGTGACGAAGTTCGTGAACGTGACGATCCAGGTCCCAGCGGCCGGTGGCGGGGGAGGAACGAGCGCCGCCCCGAATCCGTTCATCAACTACGGCATCCCGTTGGGCATCGTGGCCATCATCGTCATCGCGGTTGCCGTGGCGATGGTCCGGAGACGACGCGCCGCAAAGGAGGAGGAGAGGGAACGAGCGCCGCCTCCGAAAAGTCCGCCTCCCCCACCGCCGCCTCGCTGATCCGGCGGAGGTCCCTCCGGGACCACGGCACAGGATGAGTCGAGATGAGGAAAGTCCTGAGGATCATGGTCCGGCGGACCGTGAACGCAGCGATCACGATCTTCGGCATCCTCTGTCTGAACTACGTCCTCATCCGCCTCATGCCCGGGAACGCGGAGGCGAACCTCGCGCCGCACAACCCGCAATACGCCGGGTACCTCGCGGACAACATCCGGACGTTCGGCTTGGACCGCTCGCCGGAGGAACAGTTCGTCATCTACCTCCAGAACGCGTTCACGTTCAACTGGGGAATCTCCTACTACTGGAAGCAGCCCGTCGCCGACCTGTTGCTCCACGACCTGAGCTGGACCCTCCTGCTCGTTGGGACGTCGACGATCTTCACGACTCTCATCGGGATGGTCGTCGGAT
>VBMG01000075.1 GCA_005878485.1 Methanobacteriota archaeon
GTGCTCTGGTCGATTGTGGCATATCGGTAGATGGTTACGTTCAGACGGACATTCGTGATATTGCCTGAGTACGTCGAGTTGAACCAAAACGCGAAGCGGCCGCTGTCTCCCGGCGCGAGCTGCGGCGTCTCTTTGACGCGAATCAGCCCGCTCACTTTGGTGACCGCGCCGAAGTCCTCCGCCTTGGCCGTGGGGACGAGCAGGGCCACGACAAGAAGGACCCCGAGGGCCAGGGCCGCGGCCCGCATGATGCGCGCCGAAGCGGCACGCCCTTCATATACGTATCGGGGCAAAGGGTGAAGTCCGCGACAACATCATCATCGAGCGAATGCGAGTTATCGCGGTCCCGACGCTTAATGCGGAGAATCTGCGACGAGAGCTCCACGCGAAAGGGGTTGTCGACCCGTCCGTTCGAATCACAAAACGGAGCGGAGAAGTGCTCATCCCAATCATCGGTCCCGCGCCTCTCGATCTTGCTCGGTTCGGGGCTCGATATGAGGATGAAGTTCACGCGAGCTTGAGCCCAAGGCGGACGCCACCCAACCCGAGACGGGAGATCGAAGAGCGACTTCGCGCCCGCGGCGTGCCACCCGAACTCGCGCCGCGGAGATGGGAGCGGATCGGCGACATCCTCGTGATCCGGGTTTCCGCGGCGGCCCGCCCGCACGCCAATGTAATCGCAGCGGCCTTCGGCGAAGTCCTCCGGGTCCGAACCGTGGTGGAAGATCGATCCGGGATCCACGGTCCCATGCGCACGCCCGATGTCCGCGTCCTCTGGGGGGACGGCACCGAGACCGTCCACGTGGAAGCGGGTGTGCGGTACGCGCTGGACGTCGGCCACATCATGTTCTCCTCCGGGAACCTGGCGGAGCGAGTTGCACTCCCGGCCCGAGTCCAACCTGGGGCCGTTGTGGTCGACCTCTTCGCGGGCATCGGGTACTTCGCGTTGCCAATCGCGCTGCGGTCCCGTGCCCGCGTCGTTTACGCCTGCGAGGTGAACCCGGTTGCATTCCGCTACCTGACCACGAATATTCGATTGAACCGGGCCACGAACGTGATTCCGCGGTTCGGAGACTGCCGGGATGTCGCGCCGCGCGGCGTCGCCGACTGGGTCCTCATGGGTCACTTCGACGCTCGCGAATATCTCGATGTCGCCTTCGACGCCTTGCGGGGGCGAGGCACGATCGCCTATCACGAACTCTGTCCGAAGGAGCAGTACCCCGACGCCCTGACGCGCCGACTCGCCGCTGCGGCCCGCTCACACTGGATGAACGTCGTCTCGATCCGCACGCGAATCGTGAAATCGTACGCACCCGGAATCGTCCACGCCACCGCGGAATTGGCGGTTACGCCCCAAACCCGCAGGTCAGCCACCGAAATGCAAATAAGCGATGGCCATCTAGGGACCTCGGTGATGGAATGAACTGCCCAAACTGTGGCGCCGAGTTCCCGGCGGGGGCGGCCTCCTGTCCCGCGTGCGGTGCCCCGCGGAGCGAGATCGATCGACTCCTGCGAGCCACTGAGAAAGCGGTCGACCGGGCCGTCGAAACCGGTGCCGCGGCGCTGAATCGAGCCGCAAAGGAACTGGAGCCCGTCGTCGACAAGGCCGTCAAGACGGTCCGGCCCGCAGTACAGGACGTCGCGAGGGCGCTCAAGCCGATTGCGGATGCGACCGTCCAGGCGACAAAGGACGTCGCGAAGGCGGTCCGCCCTGCCGCCGAAACGACCGTGAGAGTCGCCAAGGAAGCCGCGGACAAGACGATCGCGACGGTGAAGCCCGCCGTCGAGAAGGCGGCCGAGAAGACCGGCGAAGCCGCCCAAAAGGTCAAGGGAAAGGTCTGGAAGCGATAAATCCCGTCAAGACCGGGGCCGTCGCTGGGGGACTCCATCCAAACCGTTTTCTACGCAAGCGGACCTTGTATGGTCGTGCGCCAAGGTCCGAGGAGGGCCGCAGGAGCCCTGCTGCTTGCCTTCATCGTCGCCATCGTGGTGTCCGTCTCAACGGCCTCCGCCGCGCCTCGCGTCCTGGCCGCTCCTGCGGGCGCGATCCTCGTGAACTTCGACATCCCCGTCGATGCGGGCTCCGCGGATTATTTCCATCGCGCCGCTCAGATGGCGATCGCGGGCAATGACGACCTCGTCATCGTCATGAATACGCCGGGTGGCCTGCTCGTCAACATGGTTCAGATCATCAACTCCACGCAGGAAGTCCAGAACCACGGCTTGGCCGTGTACACGTATGTGCCGCCGGCCGCGTTCGCAGCGTCCGCGGGGAGTTACATCGCCCTTGCGACGAACGCCATTTACATGGGGAACGGCTCCGTCATCGGGCCATCGACCCCGTACATCATCGGGGGCGACCCGAGCCAAATCCAGCACGTGCAGAACTTCGCGACCGGACTCATGCGCTCCCTCGCCGAGGCGCACGGATACAACGTCGCCGCGGCCGTCAACATGGCCGAGAACAACACGGCGTATACCGGCATGGAAGCGGCCAACATCGGGCTCGTCACCGGGATGGCGGACACGCTCAATGTCTTCCTGACGAAAGTCGGCCTGAGCGGGGTCCCGCTTACCACGTACAGCGAACCGTTGTACGACCAGTTCCTCAGTTTCTTGAGTGACCCGACCGTGGACGGCCTCTTCATCTTGGTCGGGATGATCGCGCTCGTCCTCGACCTCTTCCACCGCACCCTCTTCGTGACCGTCGTTGCGGTGATCATGATCGCATTGGGGTTCCTCGGCGCGGGGATCATCGGTGCGAGCCCCGTCGCGATCCTCGTCCTCATCATCGCGGCCGCGCTCATATTCATCGAGGTGAAGGCAGGCCACGGATTCTTCGCCCTCACGGGGATCGTGTTGGGCCTCGCGGGGACGTACCTGCTCGCCTATGGAGTCCAGTGGTCCCCCTCGCCGTTCGGCGCAGCCCAGTACGCGATCCTCGGCGTGGTCGCGGGGCTCATCGCGGTGGCCTTCTTCTATCTCTCCCGGATCCGCCGCATCCTGATGCGGCAGCCGAAGCTGATTGACCCCGGCCTTATCGTGAACAAAACAGGCCGGGCCGCCACGGACATCAACCCGGGTCGGGATGGCGTTGCGAACGTAGGCTCGGAAGATTGGACGGCTGTCTCAGATGAGTCGATCGAAAGAGGCGCGTGGGTTCAAGTGACCTCGTACGCGGAAGGCAAAGTCCATGTCCGGAGGGCTCCAGCGCCTGGCGTGGAACCGAGGGAATCTCCGGAATCGAGCAAGAGCGCGTGAGCGAGCCGGCGGCGGTTAGGGCCGGTACTTGC
>VBMG01000148.1 GCA_005878485.1 Methanobacteriota archaeon
TCTCTTCTCGAAAGTCACGGACCCGGACAACGACCTGAACCCGAACTCGGTGTACGCGACGATCACCGCGTGGTACGGGTCCGGGACCGCTTGCGCGACCCCACAGAAGATGAAAGACGATGGCGTGTTCCCGGACAAGGCGGCCGGGGACTCGGTCTTCACCTTCGGCGCGAGCGTCTGCACGAACCCTCCCTATCCCGCGCTCAGCTGGGCCGGATCCATCATCCTCCTTAATGCGACGGACCTGAAGGGCCACCAGACCACGACCCGACTCGTCCTGGACGTGGTCCAGCAGACGAGCGGAGGTGGGGGGACCACGACGATCCCCAGCTCGCTGTGGCAGTACATCGGCTTCGTTCAGATTCGGACCGGGGAGGTCTGGATCTCCAACCTGAGCGATGCGGGCGGCTACGACGCGGCCAGCCGATACCAACCGTACCGGGTCACGAAAGCATTGCTCAATGGGAACGGTGGGGCCCTGTTCCACTTCAAGATGGCGAACCACGGGAATACCACCATCTTCATCGATGGATACACACAGGCGTTCTTCGTAAACACACAGTCCTCGTCGGGTGCGGCGCTCTTCATCTCAGCGCCTTGCGACACGACGATCCAGCCGGGCGCGGGCGGTGTCGCAGCGTATCCCGGTACGGCGAGCACCACGAACTTCCAGTATGCCCACGCGGGTCTCCCAGCAGGCTGTAAGGCGGGCGTTCCCGCAGGAGTCTTTGACATTAACCTGCTTGACCAGGAGAAAGGAGGCACCCCGTACGTGGTCTTGGTATACCCGAAGACGCCGTTCAGCACCGGAACGGCCAACAACTGGGCGAACGTCGGTACATACTACCTGAGCATCCTCGTCTCGGGCATGTCGGGACCGTCGAACTACACGTACGCGATGCTCACGGGCACCGGGCAGCCCAACCCGTTCAACTGCGCCGGCCTTGGGGTGAACTACAATCCGATTAACCACCTCACCGACCCAATCGTGGCCTGCCGGACTAGTTGGTACGCGCAAGTGATCCCGTTTGTCGGAATGACCATTGTCGCCTGAGGGCGAGGCCGGGGAACGGACGGCTCTTGGCAGCCGACATCCGTGTCCTTCAGGGCGATTGACAGTGCCATCCGACGGCCCGCCAGGGCGCGTCTCGGCGGTTCCCTGTGCTGATGGGTCTCGTCCCTCTCTGTGACCGAGGCGGCCTTTGTATCGTTCCGCCGGGGCCCTTGTGTATCCCTCGTCGGTGCTTGAAAGCCTCTCAGTTTGGGGAGCCCATCAATTCCCGGAATCTCGTTCGGGTTCAATAGCGGGATTCACAACAGAATGGGATTGCCAAAGGCTCGCATCGAAGAGCTGGTGCCGGTGGTCGACCCGCAACCGTCGCGAGTGGGAGATGTTGGCCGTCAACCTTCCTGAGCGAACGGGACTCCTGGTGTTTGGAATCGCGAGCCTCGGAGGGTCGGTTCTTGCCTCTTCACGTTCGTCCGGACACCGCATCCAAATGCGAATCGTTTCCAGGTCGGGATGAGGTCTCTCGCAAGCCCTGTTCTCGAGGGCGTGATCGCGGGGGCCAGGTCTCCACGACCCAACCGGATGCGGTCTCACGCTTGTTCCGATGAACTCGGCCCGGGGTGGGATGAAAACCCGCACGACGTCGTCGTCGAGATCGCCAATCAATGTCCCAACCCCCATGCTCACCTCGTTTCACGGTGATCGAATCGAGTTCTGTACGTGAAGACCGGGCCGCGTTCCATCCTCCTCATGAACGATTCGCACCGTGGGATAGTCAGGGTTAGATCGCAACCAGAGGAGATCCGTCTCCCGCTAGACACACGCAGGTTACCTGCTGGTTCGACGTCCAATGCGACTCTGCGAGCAACGCTACACCGTCGCGCCGGCGGTCAACGTTTTGAGAGTCCTGTGTGAGTCGACAAGTCTGTCGACGGCGCGGTTGGGAGGGGCTCAAGATCGACAGCACGAAAAGCGTGGAGAAATGAGAAGACAAGGAATGGAAAAAGGGGTTGGAGGAAGGCGAGCCTACAGCTCGTCTTCCGTGGAGTTGTCGCCCGACCCGCCGGATCCTTCGCCTTCCTTCGAGTCCATCGGCTTCTTGATGACCCGCTTCTGGACGACGGGAGGCGGCCCGGTCGAGGTGCCTTCCTGGGGCGGAGCCCCGCGGGCAGAGGTCCTTCGGGCCGGCGCACCGGCGACGACGGCTCCGCCGCTCGGCGGGCGCTGGTCCCGCATGAGGGATCCGCACTTGTGGCACACGGTCGCCGTGACGGAGTTGAGGGTGCCGCAGGTCGCACAGGGCTTCGAGCCCATCTTGCGCATCTCCTCTTCCTCCCGCAGCCAGTCTTCGAACGTGAGGAAGGTCGGCTGCCGCCGCCACCAGTCCTGGAACTCGGTCTCCGAGAGCGTGCGCCCCAGCTGCCGAGAGGCTTCCTGTTTGAACTTCTGCACGACCTCGTCGTACTGCAGGCGCATCTTCTGCTGGTAGTCCGCCATCTCGAGCTGGCCGGTCGCGAACTCGACGCCGCACTCGGGACACTGTTTCACGTCGACGGGGATCCAGGCTTGGCAGTTCGAGCACTTCGCCATGTCTTTCTCGAACTCGACGCCGCACTTCGGGCACGTCGTCGCGTCCTCCGGGATGAAGGCGCCGCACTCCCCGCACTCGACCATCTTGCCGAGTCCGAAGACTTTCCAGTAGAGGGTGATGCCAATCCCGGCCGCCACGGCGGCGGCAAGGATGATCAGGAACAGCCACCACTGGATGCCGAGGAACGGCACGGGCGTGTAGATGAACGACAGGGTCTTCGATACGGTGACCGGTCGGTTGTCGGGCTGAATCTGGCTCGAGGTGGGCGTCACGACAACCGTGTACGACCCGTCGGGAGCGTTGCTGGGCACATTGATCGTCCCGATGAACAAGCCGTCAGGCGAGCCCGACATCGTCGTGTTGGATGCGATGGCGATCCCGGCCGCGTTTCGCAACTCGATCGTCAGCTGGACGCCAGGAATCGGGTTCAACCCGCTGGTCGAGCGGACATATCCCGTGACGCTGAGCTGGGTCCCGGGCTGCACGGAGTCGCCGGAGCTCGGCGTTGAGATCGCGGTGAATCCTTGCGGCGGAGGCTGGACGTTCAGCGTGATGTTCGCAAAGTTGTTGCTCTCTTGGGCAACGCCGCCTTCATTGACCGTGCTGTCCGGATCGACGATCAGCTCCAGGGACTGAGTTCCCACCGCGCTCACGCCGACGACGTTCAACGTCTGGTTCACAGATCGGCCCGCGAGAATCGAGAGGCCATTCACCCGGGCAACCTGAGTTGCGCGGTTGTTCACGAATGCCCCGATGTCAACGCTCGTGGCGTTCGTTTGCCCCTGATTGTAAATTATCGCGTAGACCGGGAACGGCTGGTTTTGAACCACGTTCATCGTCCCGACGTAGTCGGACTGATTGAGCATCAGATCCGGCAGCGTACGCACCTGGACGTTTAGAGCAACGGTGGCTCCCTTGTTGTTGTCGTCCCAATTCGTCGCAGGATACGGACTGAAGTCCACCCCGCCGGGTGCGGTCGTGGTGGAGTATGCGACGGTCAACTGATAGTTCCCGAACGACTGCGCGTTCGGCAGCGTGGCCTGGGTGATTTGGTCCGTCCACAGCGGGATGCGCGCTTGGCCCCGTCCATCGGTCCGGTTCCAAGCGGTGGCGCCACTCGAGGTCTTACCGAGGTAGGCGAGGGTCCGCGCGCTCGGCGTCGTCGAGGCGGCGTCTGGATACTGCGCGGTCGTCGCGCCGGGACTGAGCTGCGACCAAATCGTCGCGCCCGTCACAGGGAATGCCGTCGAATCGACCGCGCTCGCGTGCAGCCATCGGAAGAGATACACGCTCCCGGTAGCGGCCAACGGCCGGAACGCCGACATCCAGTTCGTCTTCAACGTGGGATTCTGCGAGGGGTCCGTGGTAACGTTGTACAGGTAGGCGTTCGACGTGGCGTCGACTTGCAACTCGTTGTGGAGACCCACGATATTGGAGAAGTCCGCGCCGATGTAGGTGTCGTAGGCGTAGAGGTTGCTCCCTCCGGTCAACGTCACATTGCCCTCGACGATGCCAGTCACGCCGCTCCCGGTGCTGGCACTCGCGTTCTCGTAAATCTTGTCGATCCGAGATCCGTAGAGGCTCGCGGTCGTCGAAGACCACGCGATCACGGGGCTGTCATCGTTGTCGTCCTGATAGAGCCCGACACCTGCGAGGTCCGCCGCCGTGAAACCGGTGATCGTCGAGCCAGTGACGTCGATCGTCGCACCGGTCGCATTGAACCATCCGGGGAACTTCAGCATCGCGCCGTTTGTCATCGCGAAGTGGCTGCCGGCCCCGGAGACGGTAAGGGCGAGCTTTACGTACGGGGAAATTGCGTTGGGTTGTGTCGTGACAATTGAATTGTTGAGGACGAGCTCGCCTCCCGCGTTCACATTGAGCGCGTAGGTCTGATGGGCTTGGTCTTTGGCGAAGCTTAACCCGCCGTTGATCAGCGTGAGACTACCACCCGAGTTGATGTTGATCGTCGCGTCGACCGTGTACAGGATGCCGGTGCAGACTTGCGTCGTGGTGATCGTCCAGGTCTGCGTGATGACGCCCCCGACCTGGTCGCAGGTGCCCGCGCGGGCAACAGGCATGAGCGCGACAACGGTCGCGAAAACTCCGCCCAGCGCCAAGGTCAAAACAATCAAGAAACTGAGGGCCTTCCCATTCCGTTCGGCTCGGCTAGACAAGTAGATACCTCCGCGGGTCGTGGCTTCGGAACGCGACCGAAAGACTACGACCGGTGGGCATTGCGCGGGCCATCCTGGGCCGCTTTATAAATAGGTTACCGCGCGATTATCTATCCCGATACGCAAACGTTCTCACGTGGGAGAATAAATCGAGAAATATGGAGGGAATAATTTTATCGGTTCGGAGTGATGAAAATGAACGAAGGCACCCGCAAAACGACTCAAACGCGCGACGATTCGGCCCGTCCACGGTCCATTTTGAACAGTCCGCATCGAATCAGATCACTTTTTTCTTCAAGACCTTCTTGACACTGACCGGGGCCTTCTTCGATGCTTTGTCCTCATCGCCCATCCGATGACCGCACGCGTAACACATGATCGCATCGGACGAGATCATCGTGCCACAGGCTGGGCAGGGAATCTCGGACTCGCCTTCCGTCTCGGTCGCCTCTTCCACTGCAGTCTCCTCTTGGAGCCGGTGACCGCACGCGTAACACATGATCGCATCGGACGAGATCATCGTGCCACAGGCTGGGCAGGCGAGTTCCGACTCTGCGCCCGATGACGGCTCGGCTTGCATCATGCTCTTCGCGACGGGCTTCGCCTGCGCGGTAACCGGAGTCGCTTGAACGGGCCTGACGGCTGTCCCAGGGACCGGGGTGGGCTGCACTTGCGGGCCCCGCGCTCCCGGAGGAGACACCGGCCCCGCGGCGACCGGTTTTGCACCGGCGGGCATGGGGCCCGGCATGGTGGCCGCAGAGGCCGCCTTGACCCCCTGTTCGCTCGCGAGGAGCTGCTTCTCTCTCTCGATCAGCCGTTTCGCCTCTTCCGCGATCTTCGCTCGGGCCGCCGCAATGTTCTCTTCGTCTACCGCCAGCTTCTTCTCGCGCTCCACAAGCTCGCGGTTGCGGCCGATCTGCGTGTCCAGAGCCGACTTGTGCTCTTCGAGGAGCTTAACGATCTGTTCTTGTCTCACCGCGATTTCGGTCTTCCGATTCGCGATGTCTTTCGCATGCGTCGCAGTTTCGGCGTCCCGGCGAGTCATCTCCTCTTCTCGCTTCATGAGCGACTCGAGCCGCCTTGAAAGCTCCTGCTCGCGGGCGACAAGCTGGTTTTCCTTTGCGAGAACCTGCTGTTTCGCCGAATCGAATTCCCGATCCCGCGCATCGAGGGCTTGTTCTTTCTGCTCAAGCTCCTTCTCGCGGGCGCGCATTCCCTTCTCGCGACCGACGAGCGAGTCACGCTCGTCCGCGAGGGAAGTCCGTTCCTGGTCGAGTACCCGACGGTCTTCCTCGACCTTGGACGCCTGTGCTTGAAGCGAGCTCTCTCGCTCCTTGAATTTTGCGTCCTGAGACTTCAGGCTTTCGTCGAGCTTCTTCAGCGCGTCTAGCGCTTCCATAATTGATGCTTCGGCCATCTACGGTGCCCTCCGGCAAGGTGCGTGGATTTCGCCGAGCCTCCAAGACATCGGCGACTGAGCGGATATCATGAATTCCCCCCGGCTTCGAAGATCGGACCCATCACGGTGATGCCACCTTTCCGGATCTCGATCGCGTGTTTCTCCATGGAGTGCTCGACGGAGCGCATCTTCTCGACTTGGAGGTACCGGACGAGCTTCCCTCGGGAGCGATCCAGGCCGAGCATGACAATCCCATCGACGAGGAACCCTTCGTTCCCGAGGATTTGGCTCTCGCCATCCGCGCTCCGCTCCATGACCACCAGGGACGTCAGTTCGTTGTCGCGAAGCATCTTGAAGAAGTAGAACATTCGTTTCCGCATGTTGTTCGTGTTCTCCATGAGGGAATACAGTGCGCCGAGGGAGTCGAGTGCAAACAGCTTGAATTTGTTTCCATGGACCTTCCGATAATGTCCAATCATCCGCTCGATGAAGGCGAGGTAGTCCGTCTGGTCTTCTGGTCCTACGACCGAGTCGATTTCGCGGAGGTCGGTGAAGTCGCTGATCTGCATGTTCATCGATAGCTCCACCCCGAGGGACTCCATGTTCCGGAGATGTGACTGGACCGTCTCCTCGAGCGTCGTGTACAGCCCGAACTCCCCCGTGTCTTTCAGGTATCGCGACATCAGCGTGTAGCAAAACGAGGTCTTCATCGACCCGGGCGGCCCCGTTACCAAGATGACTTTCGGCGGTACGATCTCGGAGCGAATCACTTTGTCCAGTCCGTCGATAGCACTGCGAAAGGCCATGGCCACGCCGTTGCGTCATCCCACGGGCCCAAGGCTCACTTAATCGTTTTGCGCTGATTATCCGCGTGATGACTTATCATTCTCTGAACTGAGTCCGGAAAGTCTTTGTACGCAGCTTCAAGATAGAAACGCGTCGACGTATTCGAGGTGTCGGCTTACGCCACCGAAGGAAACGAAAGTCTGTCCCGTCTGTGATTCTCCGATCGACGCGGACGCACGCGTGTGTCCTTCGTGCCAGACGGACCTGACCCTCTTCGACGTCGGCAGCTCCCTCGATCCCGCGGAGGTGCCGGTCAAGGACGGTCGGAGCATCGACGAGATCCTGGCGTCGATCATGGAAGGGAAGGAAGACCACAGGGAAATCTTCGAGACGTTGAAGAACGTGGCCCGCGAGACACCCGAATCGGGCGACGTCCTCGCCGAGACGAAGGCGTCGGTCGCGGCCGAGACGGCGAAGGAACTCGGGGAGCAATTCCTGTGCCCCGTCTGCGAGACGCTGGTCGCCGCGGACGCGACGGCCTGTCCGAGCTGCGGGGCCGAGTTCTCCGAGGGCGGAGCGACTGAATACGAGTGCCCCGTGTGCAAGGCCTCCGTGCCGGCGGACACGGACCGGTGCCCGAGCTGCGGCGTCCGGTTCGCTCCGGACGTCCCCGTCACGGCCGAGGTGCCGACCCGGAGTGGACGGGTTGAGACCGCGGTGTTCGAGACCGCACGACCGGCGCCGCCTCCCGTCAGCGTCGCCACGGAGCGGGTGCCGCTCGGGAAGGCGCCGCGAACGCCGCTCCAGAATCGAATCGACCAGCTCCGCCGGACGCGTCGAGAGGCCGAACGACGAATCCCATCGGGAGACCGGAAACTCCTGTACCGCGAACTGCCGAAACTCGTGAACGAAGTGAAGCCGCTCCTGGTGTCGGCGAAGCGGATCGGGCTGGAAATCGAGGACGGGAAACGCCTCATCAACGACGCGATCCAGGCGGGGAAAGGTCGGGACATCGAGCGGGCCGTGTCGCTGATCGCCGACGCTCGGCGCAGCTTGGACATCGCGTTTGCCGACTTTATCGGCAGCCGAATCGACACGGTCATCCAAGAACTCCGAGCGGCGAAAGGAGAGGCCGGCGTTCAAGTCGCCACGCCAAAGCTTTCCGAGGCCGTGGGCCGCCTGGAGGCCGGAGACTACGATGTCGCTTGGGATCTGTATCAAGCGGCTCTCGGGACGTTCCACGTCGAGGCGAGGGACTTCCACGAGGCCCGCAAGATCGTCGACGACGGCGATCGCCTCGCCCGAGACGTTCGCGCGATGGGGATGGAACTGCGCGACGTGGAACGACTCCTGCGACAGGCGCGCGAATCCTTGGAGCGTCGGGATGTCGGGGGCGCACTCCGTTTCGGCAAGCAGGCCCGGGACCGGATGAAGAGGGACGTGCCCGCGTTCGTCCAGGACGAGATGCGGAAAGCTCGGAACGAACTGCTCGATCTGAAGGTTCAGGGGAACGATCTCGCGAAGCCGATCGGGATCCTGAAGGACGCGAGCGGGAACGTGAAGCAAGAGGCGTGGGGCGACGCCCTCCGGCAAATCCGAGAATTCCGCAAAGCGATCAAACGGCTCTAGTGAATCAGGCTCACGACGAAGGGACCCGCCTCACATCCATGTCCCGCTCGAGGACCTTCAGTTCCTGGTCTCCCAGGGTCGCCGGTCCAAGCGAGATGATGAAAGCGTAGCGGCTCTCCGAAATCGCGTCGAGGAGCCGGCGCACGAACTTGAGGACGGCGTCGAACGAATTGTTCGACACGAGGTACTCAATCCCGTCCAAGAGAACGGCTCCGCGGGGCTGCTTCGTCATGAAATCCTCGATCTCGTACACAATGCGCTCGAGCGACGGCGCGATCGTCTCCTCCTCGGACCCTTCGTGATCTGTGAGCCACAGAACTCGTTCGGCGGGGAGGTCGCGACCTTGCCGCACCCGCTTCGGATTCGTGCGCGTGATGACCAGGCCGCTGCCCCCACCACCGAGGAACTGTGCGAAGAGGCGGAAAGCCTCCGCGGGACGTTCCTCCTCTATCAGGTAGCTGCGGCCTGGAGTGAGTTCGTTGGACCCGGCGGATGAGGTGCGCTCGCGCTCCACCCTCGGCTCCGTAGTCGGCTCCGGAACGGTCTCCGATCGTCCATCCGCTCGGACGCCCGAGAGGACTTCGCGCGCCACCTCCTCGTTGATCGGTCGGCCCATCATCGACGAGAACGCAACGACGCGGTTGAACGCCCCGCTCAGTTCGCGGACGTTGTCCTGGACGAGGTTCGCGATGTACGTCAGGACATCGGAATCAATCGATACCTTCGCATCCCGGGCGCGCCGCTCGAGAATCGCGATCCGCATGGGGAGTTCCGGGGGCTCAAGGCCGGCGACCAGGCCCGATTCGAACCGGGAGACAAGTCGTTCGTCCAGATTCGGGATCGCCTTCGGCGGGCGGTCACTCGCGAGGACGATCTGCTTCTCCGCATCGTGGAGATCGTTGAACGTATAGAACAGCTCCTCGTGTACCTCGGGCATCCCGCTGAGGAACTGAATGTCGTCGAGGAGGAAGCAGTCGACCCCCCGGATGCGCTGCCGGTACGAGGCCAAGGAACCTTGCTCCTTCGCCACCGCGAGCCCCGATCCGAACGCTTCGCACGTCATGTACAGCACCTTCGAGTCCCTCGAGTGCGACGCGATGTAGTTCCCGATCGCATGGAGGAGATGGGTTTTGCCGAGCCCGGGTCCGGACGTGACCAACAGCGGGTTGTACGACTTCGCAGGTTGCTTCGCAACCGCGATGGCGGCGCCGTGCGCGAACCGGTTGCTCTCTCCGACGACGAGCGATTCGAACGTGAAGGATTGCACGAGGTTCGTCGCCTCGTCGCGGGCCGGAGGGGCTTCTTCGAGGGCCTTCGCGAATTCCTCGCGGGTTGACAGGGTGGCCCCGGGTCGTAACGCCTGCTGTTGCCTCATCACGAGCTCGAGGACTTGTCTCGTCCGCTCCTGAGAGTCCCGTTCCCGCACAACCTCGACCTGTCGCCGCGCTTCGATCTGGCGAAGGCTCTCAATCGCGTCTCGGAGGCTTTCCACCTCCGTGTCAATGTCCGGGTGGCCCAACGGATCTACAAGCCGCTCTCGGAGGCTGGCGGCCCGGGACTCGAACCCGGTGATGTCGAGGCCTGCAAGGATCTCCGCGACGGCCTCTGCTTTCTTGACGCCCTCCCGCATCGCGACCACCGATGCGGTGAGGACGGCGGCATCCGCCTGAAGGTTCGCCTCCACCGAGGTGACATCGTACCCCTTTGCCCTCCATGCGCGGATCTGCTTTTCGATGTCGACGCGTTCCATCGCCTGAGGGATCTTCGCCTTCTTGACGACCTTCGCGGGGCGCTCGAGGACCGCATCCGCATGCTCGCGAACGAGTCCGTCCATGTCGACGCGCGCGTGCAACTCCAGGACGCACGCCTCATCGTAGGAGTCTTGCCACACCTTTTTCAGCGCACTGCGCCCGCGGTCTTGCGCGTCGTCGCGCTGGTACAGGCTTGCCTCCGGGTTCCCTCCGCGGAGGAGGACGATTCCCTCGGCCCGCCTCCCCGAGGCGGTGCGCACCGACCGGACGTAGCCCGAGAACGAGTACTTCTTCAGATCGAGGAGGAGCTGCTTGAGCGCATTCGGACCGCCCCGCGTTGTCCGGATGAGTTTTCCCTCTGGGAGAAGGAGGTCCTGAGGCGTAACGTTCCCTCGGTGGTAACGGCCCATTCGCCCGGCCCCTCTAAAAAGGTTCCAACCTAGTTTCCCCGTTTGAGAACACAGACTGATTGTGGGCCGTGGCCCGCGTGCGTCCCGATGCAAAAAAACTAGTACGGCCCGGGATGTAGCGCCGGCGTCGATGGCCCGAGACTTCTTCACGATGGACGATTTCGACCTCTCGGGCCGGACGGTCTTGCTCCGGGTCGACATCAACTCCCCGATCGATCCCGGGACCGGCGCCCTCCTGAACGACGCGCGAATCCGAGAGCACCTGACGACGATCCGCGAGCTGCGACATTCGAAAGTGGCCCTCCTCGCGCACCAGTCCCGACCGGGGAAAGATGATTTCACGACGCTCGAAGTCCACGCGGAGCGCATCGGCGCTCTCCTGGGACGACCCGTGCGGTACGTGTCGAGCCTGTTCGGTCGGCCCGCGATCGAAGCGATCGAGGCGATGCGACCCGGCGACGTGGTCGTCTTGGAGAACACGCGTTTCTATTCGGAGGAAGAGGCGCTCGCCGATGCGAAGCTCGAGAAGATGGCGAAGACGCACATCGTGCAGCGGCTGGCGCCCCACGCGGACTATTTCGTCCTCGACGCGTTCGCGGCCGCACACCGGGCCCAGCCGAGCCTTGTCGGATTCTGCGAGGTCCTCCCGTCGCTCGCGGGTCGAGTCATGGAGCGCGAGTTGACGATGCTCGGCCGAGCCGTGCAGGACCCGGCGCGGCCGAAGATTGCCCTCCTTGGGGGCGTCAAAGCGGACGACTCCATCGCGGTCGCGCGTCACATGCTCGAGCAAGATCTCGTCGATACCGTCCTCACGTCCGGCGGCGTGGCGAACCTCTTCCTGGACGCCGCGGGATTCGACCCGGGCGCCGCGACGACCGACTTCATGCGTCGGGAGGTCAGCGACTACGACGCCCATCGGGCGATGTGCAAAGAGCTGCTCGAGAAGTTCCGTCGACGGGTCCTCTTGCCCTCGGACGTCGTCCTGAACGACCGGGGCGAGCGTGAGGCCATTCCCGTCTCGATGCTGCCCGCCAAGTTGCCGATCTATGACATCGGATTGGACACGATCGCGCGATATGTCGAACAAATCCGACGTGCGAAAACGATCTTCTTCAACGGGCCGGCGGGCGTCTTCGAACTGGAACCGTTCTCGGTCGGAACGCGGGAGCTGCTTGCCGCGATCGCCGAGGCGGACGGCTTCTCAATCGTCGGCGGCGGCCATACCGTCGCGGCAGTCGAGCAATTCGGCCTCCAGGATCGGATCGACCACGTGAGCACGGGCGGGGGAGCGCTCATCAACTTCCTCGCGGGGAAGGAGTTACCGCTCGTCACCGCGTTGAAGCGTTCGTACAAGAAATTCGGGAAAACTGCGAAGTGACTCGAAACCGCGCTCCCCATCCGATTCCATCATCCGATATATATCGGGGAGGCTTTGGCGATCCGATGCTCCGCCTGCGGAGGCCTCCCGAGTGGGGGGTGGACCCCGTGCCGGACTCCCTCCGGATTCTCCGGACGTTCGATGTCTTTGTCCTCTGGTCGAGCCTCGGCGTCGGGCTCCTCGTCCTCGCGGCGGGCGCCCTCCTCGTGACGCAGCTCGGGCTGACGCTCTGGGAGAGCGTCCTCGTGTCCATCGCGGGTTCCGTCATCGGGAGCGTGTTGCTCGCAGGCGCCGCGCACCATGGTAGCCGCGCCGGCGTCCCCACCATGGTCAGCCTCCGTCCCATCCTAGGACGCAGCGGCTCGTACGCGCCGACGGGCTTGAACGTCGTCCAGCTCCTGGGTTGGACCGCGTTCGAACTGTTGGTCATGAGCGAGGCCACGGCGATCCTCACGGACCAGTTCCTCGGACCGTGGACCGCGGCGATCTTCGTTCCCATCTGGGGTGCCGTCACCGCCGCCCTCGCCCTCGGCGGCCCTCTCGCCGTCGTACGGGACTGGCTCGAGCGGTTCGCGATCTGGATTGTGTACGCGTCGACGGCGGCCGTCGCAATTGCGCTCCTTAATAACTTACTCCTCCTTGGCCTCAACCCGAATCTGCGACCGGCTCCCGTGGCGGGGAACTTCCTCGGGCCAAGCTCCCTCCTCCTCGGCTTGGACCTCGTCGTCGCGATGCCGATTTCCTGGTGGCCACTGATCTCCGATTACAATCGGTTCGCGGCGCGTCCGAGGGACTCGGCCCTTGGCACGACCCTCGGCTATGTGGCAGCGAACACCGCGTTCTACGTGCTCGGCGCCGGACTCGCGTTCCTCGGGATCACCCAATTCGGGATGGCCCCTTCCAACCCGACCGGCTTCCTCTTGACGCTCGGCCTCCTGGGGCTGAGCGTCCTCCCCCTTCTCGCGATCCTCGCCGACGAAACCGACAACGCCTTCGCGGATGTGTACTCGACCGCCGTGTCCGTCCAGAACCTCCTCCCCAAGCGACGACAAGCGGGCATCATCCTCGGGGCCGCCGCGATCGGCGTCGGCGCGGCGTGGTACCTCATCGCCACGGGCCAAGGAATCGGAGGCGCGTACGGAGGGTTCCTCCTCCTCATCGGGGGATTGTTCGTACCGCTCCTCGGCGTCGTGGTCGCGGACTCGTTCGTCGTGCGGCGCGGGACCTACCCCGCGGCCGCATTCTTCGAGGCCGCGCCCCGGTGGCGGTGGCCCGCGTTCGCGAGCTGGATCCCGGGGGCAGCGCTGTACTTCGCGATTCGGGTGGCGATCCCTGATTCCCCCGGTTCCCACCCTTGATTATCACGAAATCGGGAAAGCCAGCCGCGAAACAGTTATCACGTGGGATTCCGGCGTCGACAAGCCTTATTAAGCACACGCCGAGGCGAGCGTATCTGGATGCGGTCATGACGATCCGACCCCCGGTTACGGGCAGGCGATCCGATTTCGCAATTCGGAAAAGGGTCGTTCTCTGTGCAGTCTTGGCTCTGATATTTCCCGCGCTCACAATCGTGGCGCAGCCAGGGTTGGCGGGGCCGGAAATCTTGCGGGAGGTCTACGCCCCTGCGACGTGGGACAGGTCGTTCGCGAACGTCTTCGTGAACCAGAAAGACGCCCAATCGTTCATCGCTCGGACGAACTTCCTACTCACCCACGTCGAGCTCGAGGTGTTCGACCAGCCCTCTCCGGATATTCTCCAGCTGTTCGTCGCCGCCGATGGAGGCAACCATCCGGGGACGGTCCTCGCGAGTACAGCGCAACAAGGGGTGCAGAACTGGAGCTGGGTCCCTTTTTCGTTCTATCCCTGGGTCTCCCTCACCGCCGGACAGCGGTACTGGATTGTGGCCCAGGATGGAATGCCGCGGCCGAAAGGCTACGAGTGGGCGACGAACCGGCCGGGCGACTATGCCGGCGGAGAAGCCCAATGGTACGACCCGAGCGTCGGGGCTTGGACTAACAACACGGGCGCGGACTTCTTCTTCAAAGTCTTCGGGATCTCGGGCCCGTCCCTCAGCCTGGATCTCGAACCGGCGCTCCTGCCCGTGGACCCTGGGACGGTCGTGCCGATCGACGTCTACTTCAACAACAGCGGGAACGAGGCGGCGAACACGGCGCAAATCGATCTGCGGATCGACCCGAGACTCGCCTATCAAGGGGATGACGCGGCGCTCGAAGGCGGGGTCCAGGCCACGCCTCTGTCGTGGGACTTCAGCGGGGTTTCAGTCGGCGTGCACCACATGACCGTTTGGGTCCTCGTCTCGCCGAGCGGCTCGTACTACGACGGGGAGAGTCTTCAGGCCCGCGCCTATCTGAACTACACGGACTCGGCCAGTCAGCGCCAGGCGACGTTGTCGGGCCTGGCCACGGTCACCGTCCTCGTGCCCGTCATCCGAGGGCAGGCGGTTCCAACCCCCGCACACGTTGCCGCGGGCGACACGTTCAACTTTACCGTCTCATTCTTCAACGTCGGTTCGGGGCGAGCCCGGAATCTCTGGCTCAACGGGAGCGTCGGCGCACTGCTGACCGTGGTCGGCGACGACGCGAGCTCCGCGGGTGCGCTGATTCTCGGCCCATCCTCCTGGGAGTTCCCGAACGTCAGCGCCCAGACCTACGTGTTCAACGTCACCGTCCGCGCGAGCGGGAGCGCTGTGCCCGGGGATCGGCTCCCGTTCCACCTCGACTTTGCCTACACGGATGGGGCGGGACATTCCCTCGGGACATTCTCGACCGATGCCTCGGCGACCGTGCACGGTCCCAGCCTCGTCGTCGAGGCAGCCTACTTCAATCCCTCGCCGCAACCCGGCGACGCGGTTCTCGCGGCCCTCTTCTTGAACAACACGGGAGATGAGAACGCCTCCGCGGTTTGGCTGAATGTGACCCTCCCGTCGATGACGGTCCTCCTCGACTCCACACCCGTCACGGGGTTGGTGTCCGGGAACACCGTCGCGTACGTCCTTCGGAACGTCACGGCGGCGCCCTATGCGATCACACTCCGCGTCGCCGTATCGACCGACGCGCCGCCGGCGACGCCTCTCGTCCTCCAGGCGACACTCGAGGTGGAGAATCGATCCGGGGTGAAGCTCCGTCCCTCGTCGGCCCAGGCGACCGCGGTGGTCGTCACGCCACGCTTCGCACTGGTCCTCGCGTCGTCCGCAGTGGCCGTACGGGCCGGCGATGCGATCGACTTGGTTCTCGGCTGGAACAACACGGGCAACGACGCCGCTCGCCGGATCTGGCTCAATCTCACCCTCCCGGCGAAGACGGGCCTGCTGAACGCATCCGTCCCGTGGGCAACGACGAACGGCACCGCCTTCGGATGGGTGTTCGACGACGTGGGCCCGGGCCCGAGGACGTTCGGGGTGACGCTCGAAGCGAGCGCCCGACTCGCGACGGGAGACCCCCTCCGGGCCGGCCTGAGCCTCGCATACGAACGCGCGGACGGGCTCGTCCTAGGGCCGAGCAGCGTTTCCCTCCCGTTCACGGCCATGAGCCCATCGACGCCTCCGGGACTCGAGGTCCTCCTCCTTTGGGTCGCGGTGTTGGTCGCCCTCTTCCTCTTGTTCCTTCTCCTGGGGTATCTCGATCTCCTCCCGCACCGTCGGTCGTCGATCGACGACGTGTTCCTCCTGCACAACAGCGGAACCCTGATCTGCCACTATTCGACGACGATGCGGCCGGACGTGGATTCGGACATCGCGAGCGGCATGCTCATGGCGGTCCGCAATTTCGTCGCGGACGCGTTCCGCTCGAAAAAAGGCAATCTCCAGGAGCTGAAGTACGGGGACTACCGGATTGAGATGGCGCACGGACAGCACGCGATTCTGGTCGTCTTCACTCGCGGCCACCACATGAAAGGCCTCGCGGCTCGGATGGCGGACGTCCTCCGCGCCATCGAGGCGGCGTACGGAGATGCGATCGAGTCCTGGTCCGGGCGGACCGAAGACCTCAAAGGCGTCGAGGAGCACTTGCTCCGCTTGGTCGCGCCGTGAACGTACGTCGGCGGCGGCTCTTCGCCCTAAGACTCCCACGCCACGATGACCTGCGGGAGGGGTGCGACGGTTCCGTCACTCCGGGTGAACGTCGTCAGCGTGTCGTCGGTGAAGATGATGGCCGCCTTGCCGGTCTGCGGGTTGATGGCGACTTCAAACAGGTCAAGCAGGTTCCGCGTGCCGCGGGCACAGCCGGTGCCGAATGTGCAGACGACGCCGACGTGATTCGGGTGGTCCGACACGACGACCTGCGTGAAGTGCACCCCGTCCGAGGTCTGCGCCATGTAGGTGTTCCAGACCGCGGTGGCGTCGTCCTTCGACGAGGCGGACGTGCCGTAGTACACCACGTCGACCTTGCCGTTCAGCGCGGCGGTCCACGGGAAGACGGCCGTCGCCGCGGACCCCGAGTTTACCGCGACAGGATCCGACCAGGAGGCAGCGTGGTCCGACGACATCGAGAGCCAGACCGTGTGGGCGTCGGACCAGGCCGCGAACAGGTTTCCGTTCGCCGGGTCGACCGCGAGGGCGGGGAAGATGTTGTTGAGGGCCGTGAACAACGGCGCGTGGAAGACGAGGGTGGGTGTCCACGTTGCGCCCTTGTCCGTGCTGCGGGACACGAAGATGTTGTTGAAGTTGGCGCTGGTGCCCTTTTGGATCGACGGTTCCCCGGCGGCATAAATCGCGAAGACCGAGTGTGTCGTCGGGTCCGCCACGAGAGGACCTTGATCGTTGTTGAACGTCGCGTCCCCGGTAATCCGTCCCTGGCCGGGAATGGGGCTTGAGACACGCTGCCATGTAAACCCATCGTCATCCGACCGTTGGACATGGATGAGCGTACTCGAGGCGCTGTCGTGATACGAGATGTAGACGGTCGCCCCATCGGAGGTCACCCACTGGCGGTCCGCTTGGGTCGTGTCGATCAGCTGGGCCTTGCAGTTCGCGAAATTGTTCGACGTGTCCGCGTTCAAACATGTAATCGCGGAGACCCCGAGGCGCGCGGTGGTGAACGGCGGGTTCGGAATCGCCATTAGCGTGCTGAAATGGAGCGTCCCCGTCGACCCGAAGTCAACATCCGCGTCCTCGCCGCCGATCCCTTTCCCGATCTGGGCGTCCGGCGCTCCCTGGAAGACCGGCGTCGCCCCGAACGGCGCCGTCCACACATTCGTTTGGAACAACCGCCACGACAGTCCGGTGAACACCGCGGTGCCGTCAGCACCGATTGCCACCGCAGGCTCACTGCTCCCGTTACTCTGAAGGAGGACGCTCGTCGTGAAGGTGAGTGTCTCTGAACTCGATCCGGCCGGTCTCCCTGCGCTCGCGACCGATGCGACCAGGGAGACGGCGACCACCGCCACAAACAACGGAATGACTGCATGCCGCATCCAACGCCCTCCTCCGAGCGATGCGCCGCGAAGGAAGGTTCCCGTCAAATACCTTTGCCACAACTCCCCGTTTGCGATGAGTGAACCCGTGTTATCGGGATAGGGATTTGCGGTCGGTTCAGAGAGAGAGAGCCGCAGGCCTGGGTTCGTTTGGGATTGAAACTCTGCGATGTCGTTTCGTCCGATACGGCGTCATGGATCTGCGGCTCCTGGGATAGGCCGAACTTATAGCCCACCGTCACGATGGCGCGGCAAGCCTCATGAGCGCGCGAGGTGGCTCCGTCGCCGGACTCGGGAAGACGCGGGTCGAGGCCCTCACGGACGGCATCTTCGGTGCCGTCATGACCGTCCTCGGGCTGAGCCTAACGATTCCGTACATCACGGGCCCGGCGCAGCAACAGCTCCCCAAGTCCGAGGACATCCTGACCGCGGTCTTGACGTACGCGCTCAGCTTCGTCACCCTCGGCGTCTTCTGGGTCGGCCATCACGTCGGGTTTCAGATCGTGAAGCGCACGGATCGGACGTTCATCTGGCTGAACAACGTGTTCCTCCTCTTCGTCGGACTGCTCCCGTTGACGACGGCCCTCCTGGGACACCACCCGTTCGAGCAAGTGACCATCGTGGCCTACGGACTCAATCTCCTGGCCATCCAAATTGCCATGTACCTGACGTTCTGGTACGCCACGTTCCATCATCATCTGGTGGAGGCGGGCCTCAACGACCGCTTCATCTGGATGGCCCGCCGCCGCATGATCATCGGACCGGGCTTCTCCACGGCGGCCGTCCTGCTCGCCTTCCTCGATCCCGTTCTCAGCCTCGGGGCCTATGTGCTTTATCCGATAGTCTTCATCGTGCCAGGTCGAATCGACCGACTCTGGCGGCGCCAAGAAGTAAGGTGAGGCAGATGGGACCGGACGTCTCGGAGACGAGGAGCCGAAAAGCCACCGCAGGGATTCGAACCCCGGACCTGCAGTTTACGAAACTGCCGCTCTAACCGGCTGAGCTACGGTGGCGCAGGCCGAGCGGAGCGGTTCCGACGCCATAAACGTTGTGAGCGCGCGGTCCTCCGGACAACGTTTAAGCGCGACCCAGGCATCGCGCGCGTTGTGGAGCGCGTCTCGGGCTGGTTCTATGACGGTCGGCGTTTCCGGGAGGGGACCGTCGGATGGGAAGATGGCATCCTCGTCGAGGTGCGATCCGGCCGCGCGCACAACGCGCTCGCAGAAGGCGTCATCACCCCGGGCCTCTGGAACGCTCACACGCACCTCGGCGATGCGGTGGTGACGCAGGAACTCAAGGGAACGATCGAGGAACTCGTCGCGCCACCGCACGGCCTCAAGCACCGGGTGCTCGCGAAGGCGAAGGACGCCGCCGTGATCGCGGCGATGCGGCGCGCGATGGCCACGATGTTGCGGACGGGCAGCACCGGGTTCTCAGATTTCCGGGAGGGGGGCCTGAGGGGGCTCAAGCTCCTGTATGCCGCCGTCGCGGCGCTGCCGCTGCAAAGCATCGCGCTCGGC
>VBMG01000149.1 GCA_005878485.1 Methanobacteriota archaeon
ATGAAAGCGATCGCGGAGCGGTTCGGCGCGATCCGCCGCGGTCTGACGGTCGGCGAGGGCGACCTGCGGTCCTTCGAGATTCGGTTCGCGAACACACCGATCTACGATGAGGCGGTGCGAGAGGCGCTCCTACTCCACGCGGACTTCGCGCGCGTCCGGGATATCGTCAAGAAGATCCGATTGGGGGAGATCGAGGTCGTGATTCATCGGTCCGAGGAGACCCCGACGCCGCTCGCGTATCCGATCCTCCGACGCTACGTGGAGGCTCCGGAGCTGTTTTCACCGGAGGCGGAACGGGACGAGATCCTGGATCGCATGCGGCTCCATCTTTCATCCGAGCCCGTGCACTTGCTGTGCTTCGAATGCGGACACTTCCATGAGGAGGTTCGGATTGGGCAGATGCCCGACCATCCAGAATGCACCAACTGTAAGTCCCGCCTCCTGACCGTGCTCGGCTGGGCCGCGTGGACCGTGCGGGATGCGTACGCGAAGCGGACGAGGAAGCTCGACCTCACGGACGAGGAACGGAAACTCCTCACCCGGTCGAAGCAGATCGCGGACCTCGTCGCGGTCTACGGCAAGCGGGCCGTGTATGCGAACTCCGTGTACGGCGTCGGCCCGACGACCGCGAGCAAGATCCTCGCGAAGATGCAGGACACGGAGAAGGAGTTCCTGAACGACCTCTTCGAGGCGAAGCTGAAGTACGTCACGACGCGACCATACTGGAACGAGCCACAGGCGAAGCCGAAGCTGTACTGAGCCTCTTCGGGGCCTCACCGTTCTCCGAGGATCGCCAGGATCCGGAGGAGTACGTCCTGGCGAATCCACAACCCCGATTCGACGAGGTCCTTCACCGCTCGCCGCGCTGCCACTCGGTCCAGGATTCCGCGTCGGTGGGCATCCAACACGACCGACGTAGTCCAGCGCGTCTCGACTCCGCGCATCCTTGCGAGATCGATTGCCACCCGGTCGTCCATGAGGATTTGCGCCTCCAACGCCTCGGCGAGCGCGATGGCATCCGCTTCCCCTTGTCCCACGGGAGCGGCTCGGCGGAGGGCTTCCGACTTCCTTCGGTCCCGTGCGGCAAGGGACCTCACCTTAATCCACGTCTCCGACGCCTCCTCGAGGACCTGGCTCTCGGGCCGAGGTTCGCCCCGACCCCGGACCTCGTCCCATACCGAGGTGGGGACGACGGCTCGTACGTAGAGTTTCGGCAAAAGGTCCAGGAGTCCCGCCCGAGCCAGGTGCAGGAGCGGCGTCGCATCCGACACGATCATCCGCGCTTTCCCAGCTCGCGGAGATCCCGTTCAAGGTCCTCGGGCGCGTAGCCGTACGGGATGTGATGCTGTCGAACCAGCTCGAGTATCTCGTACAAGGTGACCCCCGCTTCCTCGGCGGCTCGCCCGATCGACGCCTTGCCCTTCCGCAGGCGATCGAGGGCGTCGTCGATCCGCGCCTCTCGAAGCCCGCGTTCGATGAACCGGCGGAGGGCCTCCGACCGATCCGTCTTGAGTCTCTCCGCGAGCCGATCGACTTCTCGCAGGCTCTCCTTCGAAAGGCGGACGGACACCGTTTGGGCCACGTATACGATATCATATTACGTATACATAGACCTTTCCAGGCCCGATGCGAACTCCCGGTGTGGCGTCGGCCGACGACCGCGAGCAAGATCCTCGCGAAGATGCAAGACACGGAGAGGGGGTTCCTGAACGACCTCTTTGAGGCGAAGCTGAAGTACGTCACGACACGGCCGTAATGGAACGAGCCGCAGGCGAAGCCGAAGCTGTACTGAAACAAAAGGCCGGGCCGACGTCAGGCCCTGGGGCAACTTGGCAGCGCCCGACGCCGGGGACGTCGAGATGGTCGTTCGGATCGGCTGGGGGCCGAAGGGACCGGCCGCGGCTCGCGCTCGACATCCCGGCCCATGAACTCGGCAATCACGACCGATAACAGCAGCGCCCGGTTTATCTTCCCTTCCGGGAACCGCCGCGACAAGGCACCAGCCTTGGCCATGTCGCCGAAGCGAAGCGTTACGGTCCTTCTCTTCGCGGTCGTCACCGCTTCGTTCCTATCGATCGGTGTGTCCGGCCGAATGGTCCGAGGCGCGAACGGCCTTCAGATCGTGGTCTTCCAGCCGGGCGCGAACGGCACGGACTCGTTCATCGAGAGCGGCACGCCTCTCTGGAACTATGGCGATGGCGCGACGCTGTGGGTCGGGCCGAACGCGACGAGCGGATACCTCGCGCGGGCCCTCCTGCGATTTGACTTGGCGGGCGTGCCTTCGAACGCGACGATCATGAACGCGACCCTCGGGCTATACCAGATGGGAGGTGCCGGCGGCAAGGTCCGGGTCATCCCCGGGCTCGCCCCTTGGGCGGAGGGCGACGGAGGCCATGCGTGGACGGTCTTGCCGGTCACGGTCCGCGAGACGGCGGGCGTAAACCGAACGCTTGAGCCGGTCGACGTCGTGGTGCCGTTCTCGCCGAACTCGATCGGGGACCCCGCGCGGGACCTCCGCGTGTACGATGCGGGCCGGGAGGTGCCGTCCCAGGTGTACCGATACGCGTACAGCGGCGGACAAATCTCGAGCGCGCATGTGTTCTTCGGCGCGACGGTCGGGGCGTACGGATCCCAGACGTACGACGTCGTGTACAGCACGAACGGTACGTCCCTGCCGGCGTATCGGACGGGCACATGGAGCACGGGTCCCCTCTGGACGTACGGCCCTACGGGCGGCGGCGCCTCCGGCGCGACGATCGCGGACCTGGACAACGACGGCCGGCTCGACACGGTGTTCGGCGGGACGGACGGATACGTGTACTGCCTCGATGATCACGGGAACCTGAAGTGGCGGACCCTCGTCGCCTCCGGGCAGAGCGTGCCCTTCACCCCGCAAGTCGCGGACGTGGACCGTAGCGGCAAACTCAGCGTCGTGGTATCGACGAACGCGCCGAGCGTGGTCCGCCTCAACAACACCGGCTCGGTCATTTGGACGTACAACAGCGCCAGCGTCCTCTTCACGACTCCGACCCTCGTCGACGTGAACGGCGACGGCGTATTGGACGCCCTCGTCGGCAGCAACGCGAAGAACATCGTCGCGATCGACGGCCGTACGGGCGCCTTCCTGCGGTCCTATTCCGTCCCCGTGGCCGGGTACACCGCGACGATCGCGGACATCGACAAGAGCGGCGCGCCGGAGATCCTCGTGGATGGGGATGACAAGAATATGCACGCGTTCGCCCTCAATGGCACGCAGCTCTGGGCGGCGAACGTTCCCGGCGGCTCGTTCCTCGAAGGCAGCATCGCCTTCGGAGACGTGAACGGCGACGGCTTTCCCGAGGTGGTGACGGGCGACGTGGGCAACAACGGAGTCGAGTTCGCCCTATGGGCCTCGAACGGGACGACGGCCTGGTACCACTCCCTGCCGTCATACCGCCAAGGAGGCCAATCGATGGCGGACGTGAACGGCGACGGGATCCCGGAGATCCTCGTGGGGGTCGTGTCCGGGACCGTCTACAACCTGCGCGGGACCGATGGGTCCATATTCTGGAGCTACAACGCCGGTACGACCCAGGCGGGGACGCCCGTCGTCGCGGATTTCGATCGAAGCGGCACGCGGGAGGTTGCGTTCATCGAGGGCTCGGCCGTGGACATCCTCACCGCCACGGGCTTCTTGGCCAACGGCTGGACGATCTCCCCGCCGAACCTGAACCTTCGGAGCGCGTATCAGTTCCCGATGACGAGTCCCGCCTTGGCGGACCTCACGGGCAACGGGACCCTCGAAATCCTCGTGCCGACGTCGGGCGGCATGGCCGCCTTCGGGACGGGCGGACTGGACCGCGACTGGCGCACGTGGGGCTACAACGTCAATCACACGCAGCGATTCCTCGACGGGGCGTCCGGGAGCGGGGCGCCGTTGCTCGAGTCGACCCTTGGCGTTGCCCAGGTCTACCCCGCCGCGGGCGTCTCTTGGAACTACCGCGACGGCACGACTCCGTGGGCTACCTCGGGAGGCGACTTCGGACTCACGTCCACCAGCGCCGCAGCGGGACCTGGCTGGATGTCGTGGAACCTCACGAACCTGGTCCAAGACTGGGTCGCGGGCCTCGCCCCGAACGACGGCGTGTTCCTCCTGGAAGCGAGCGAGATCACGGGCGCCCTCCATGCCTTCGTAAGCTCCGATTCCTCGGACGCGGCGCACCGGCCCGTCCTCACGGTCGCCTACACGTTTTCGTCCGCCGGGTCGGGGAACCAGCCGCCGAGGATCGTCGGGCGGATTCCAAACGTCGTGTTGCCGGAGAACGCCGGGCCCGCGATGCTCGACTTGTCCCCGTACACGTCGGACGCCGACACGCCGGCGACGCAGCTTCGGTGGAACGTCACCGGATTCGACCCGTCGGTCATCGCGATCGGCGGGACGAACGTGCCGGGCGAGCAAACGGTGACGATCACGCCCCAGCCCGAGCGATGGGGAGACGCCCGGGTGACGTACTGGCTCACGGACCCGCAGGGAGGCTTCGACGCGCAGACCGCCTGGATCAACGTGACCCGTGTGGACAGTCCGCCGACCTTCACCCCGCCCTCCCCGCTCTACGTGCACAGTAACGACACGTACACCTTCGACGAGGGTCCGTACCTGAGCGATCCCGACACGCCGCGCGCGCTGCTCACGCTCACGAGCGATGACCCGGCCCATGCGTCCGTGTCCGGCATGAACGTCTCCTTCCGATATCCGGGTGCCTACCTGGGACTCTGGGCGTTCGTCAACTTGACCGTCAGCGACGGCACGTTCGTGGTCACTCGGGTCGTCGCGGTCAAGGTGACGACGGACAACCCGCCTGTGCTCCGGAAGCCCCTCCCGAACGTGACGATGCTGGAAGGCCAGCTCCTCCGCGGCGTCTTCAACCTGTCCGACTACTTCGCCGATCCGAATCAAGACGCGCTGTTCTACTCGACCGGCTACACGCACCTGATCATCGCAATCCGCGCGAACCTTAGCGTTGACATCCAGGCTCCGGCAGACTGGTGGGGACAGGAAGAGGTGTCGTTCCGCGCGACGGACCCGACCGGAGCGATCGCGGAAGATACGATCCTCGTTACGGTCCTGCGCGTGGACGCGCCCCCCGTTTGGTCCCCCGTCCCGGACCTCCGGGTGAGGTTTGACGCGCCGTTCTCCTTCAACCTCGATCCCTACATCAGCGACCCGGACACGCCGTCCGCCGACCTCGTCGTTGGCGCCTCGGACCCGACGCACGCATACGTTTCGGGCCATCTCCTCACGCTCACGTATCCCTGGGTCCTCAACGGCACGGTCCAACGCCTCGTCCTCTCCCTGAGCGACGGCCTCTTCACGGTCAACCGCACGGTCTTCGTCGCGATTGGCGGGGACTGGCCTCCGATCGTCCTGACGAAGATGCCCGACGTCTCCTTCCATGAAGGGACGAGGGATCGCGGAGCGTATCGCCTTTCGGACTATTTCGCCGACCCGGACGGCAGCCTCCTCTTCTGGACCGTGGGGAACTCGAGGATCGGCATCACGATCCAGGCGAACGGCAGCGTGGACCTGACGAGCGCGGTCGGGTGGTGGGGCACCGAGGCGGTCACGTTCCGCGCGACGGATCCACAAGGCGCGCTCCAGGAGGATTCGGTCCGGATCACGGTGATTCACGTCGACCGCCCGCCAGCCTTCGGCGCGGTGCCCGAGGTCTTCCTGAACGTCACGACCTCGTATCTCCCGCTCGCTCCGTTCCTCACGGATCCGGACGACCAGGTGTCCGCGCTCTTCCTCGTGTCGACGAACAGCAGCCACGCGGTCATCGTCGGCCAGGGGCTGCTTCTGCGCTACGCGGGCGACGCGGACGAGTACATCAACGTCGTGGTGAGCGACGGGAACCTGACGGATGCGGCGACGATCCATGTCCGGGTGGCCCTGCCCGCCGGGATCGTCCAAGAGGTGATCCCCGCATGGCTCTACTGGGTTCCATTCCCGCTGGCCGTCGGGACGTTCGGCGGGTTCCTCGTCTATCGCCGGCGTCAACTCGAGTGGGCGTTCCTCGTCACGAACACGGGGTTGCTCGTCTCCAGTGTCTCCCGCCGCGGGGAAGGGTCGCTCGACACGGACTTGCTGACCGGCATGCTGACGACAATCATGGATTTCGCGCGCCAGAGCTTCTCCGACGAAACGGAGCGACACCTCGAGGGATTGGAACTCGGAGAGAAACGCGTGACCATTGTCCGGGGCGGCCGCGTGTATCTCGCCGTCGTCTACCGCGGCCGGACGCCGGGATCGCTGATCTCGCGGATGCGCGCCCTCCTAGAGAAACTCGAGGCCCGGTATCCCGAAGCCTTCGGAGACGTCCTGGACACGTCGAAGCTCGGGGCGATTCCGATGGAGTTGCAACGCCTCGTGTCCCGGGGGAACCTTCCTTTCGTCCGGTTCGGCTCGGGGGCCCGAGAGGCGTGAAACGAATCCCACGGATGGCGGGCCGCCGTTCAAAGGTCGGGATGTGGCTGGGTCCGGACGAACGACGGATTCGTTCGTCGGTCCGTTCGAGACGAAGCTCAAAGTGCGTCACGACGCGGCCCTATTGGACCGAGCCCCAAGCGAAGCCGAAACCGTACTGATTCAACGGGGGCCCGCGGTTCCAACAAGGCGCGGGCAGCCTCGCACCGTTCCTAACGTAGAAAGGAGTATGCGGAAGTGATAAGGCGGTCTTGGGCACTCCTTAGCCGGAGCGAACGAGGTGGATCCAGAGCGGCGGAGACGCGCGTTTGTCGCGACGATGATTGTTGTGGTGACCTTGGTGGGCTCTTTCGCTCTTTCGTTCCCGACGTCCGGGAGGGGCGCGGCAGCCCTTGTCCGCAGAGTGGGTCCAACCGCGTTCCCCGCGCGCACATTTGGCCTTCTCGATGCCACCGCCTCCGGCGTCGCCTTCACCGAAAGCCCGATTGCGGAGGTGAGCCAAGCGTGCGACTCGGGACAGAACGCGGAGGTCGAGCAAGCAGTCGACGCCGCACTCGGATACGTGTACGAGACCTGGATGGGTTGCCAGGGAATCGCATTCGCTCGGTCGACGGACGGCGGGTTGACGTTCGACACGCCTCTCCATGTCCCGGAGTCCCTCGGTTCGAACGTGAACGCGTGGGACCCCGCCGTGGCCGTAAGTCCCGACGGGACCGTGTACGCGGCCTTCATGATCGCGAAGGCGAGCCAATGGTATCCCGTCGTCGCGGCCTCCTTCGACCACGGTTCGACGTTCGCCCAGGTCTCCCATCTCGTCCCGCCCGACGCGAAGAACTGGGGGGACCGCGATTTCATCGCGGTGGGCCCAGACGGCACTGTATACGTGACGTACGACTACGGCCCCGAGCGCACGTCCGTCACGTTCATCTGCACGTCGGGAGGGAGCTGCGCGTTCGCGACCGGGGACCTGAACGTCGTCATCCAGTGGTCGACGGACCATGGGAAGACGTGGGGTCCCCTCGTGCCCGTGAGTCCAGGATTTCCGGCGAGCGGCGGGGACAGCGCGCCGTTGTGGGTGGAACCGAATGGACGGATCGATCTCGAGTACCAGGGCTACACGATCACGAACACGACGACGTACACGATGACTCCCGCGCACACGTACTTCACCTCCTCCGCGGACGGCGGGGCGACGTGGTCATCCCCCGTTCGGGTGGGGCCCGCAGACCTCACGATGTCCCTCGCGGAGTGGTGGATCGACGGCTCCCTCGGGATCGACGCGGCGGACAACCTCTACACGGCGTGGGACACGCAAGGGGCGACGGAGGACATCGGGTGGTTGTCCTTCTCGACGGACCACGGTGCGACGTGGTCCCCGCTCGTGCGGGTGACGCCGGATTCGGACGATGCAACGCACATCACCGAGGTCGCCGGCGGGGGCGCCGGGATTGCCTACGTCGGGTGGCTTTCGAACAACGCGACCGCCGGCTGGGCGTTCTACGTCCGGGCGTTCTCGGTCAAGCGAGGATGGCTGACGCCGCCGATTCAAGTCTCGACTCTCTTCGGGGATCCGTCGGTGTGGCCCGGGGACACGTTCGGCATATCGACCCTCGGCGGCTCGACGCTCGTCGTGAGCTGGGGCAGCGGGATCACGATCCACAACCAGCCAAAGTCCCAGATCTTCGCCGCGGCCCTCACGTTCCATCTTCACTAGGCCGGGCCGGGTTCCGGCTCGACGGTCGCTTCGTCCGCGCCCGTCACATACGCTTCCTCGCCGAAGTCCGACGTGTCCAGGCCCGCGTCTTCCTCGGCCGGACTGACTCGGACCGGGGTGAAGATGTTGATGATTCGGAGGAGGACGTAGGACCCGGCGAACGCGAAGACCGCCACAATGACACACGCCAAGGCTTGAATCCCGAGCTGACCCGGGTTCCCGAAGAACAAGCCGTTCGGGCCCGCCGGGTTGACTAGCGCCGATGCGAACAAGCCCGTGGCGATGGTCCCCCAGATTCCGCCGGCGCCGTGGCACGCGAAGACGTCGAGGGAGTCATCGAGGGTCGTCCGGGCCCTCCAGCTGCCGACGAAGTTGCAGAGGACGCCCGCGACCAACCCGATGATGATCGACGGCATCGGGCCGACATATCCCGATGCGGGCGTAATCGCGACGAGACCGCAGACGGCGCCGACGGCCATCCCGACCGCCGACGGCTTCCCTTTCCGCACCCAGTCCGTCAGCATCCAGCTCACCGCGGCCCCGGAGGCGGCTAGGTTCGTCACGACGAGCGCGTTGACGGCCAGCGCATCCGCGCGGAGGGCGCTCCCGGCGTTGAAGCCGAACCAGCCGAACCACAACACGGAGGCGCCCAGGATCACGTACGGGATGTTGTTGGGCCGGCTGTCCAACCGGTCGACCCCTTGTCGTCGCCCGATGACGAGGGCCGCGGCGACCGCAGAGACGCCGGCCGCGGTGTGGACGACGAGGCCGCCCGCGAAGTCGATGACCCCGAGGGACTTCAGGAATCCGCCGAGGCCCCAGTTCCAGTGGGCGATCGGCACGTACACGAACGTCGTCCAGAGGACGATGAAGATTAGGAGCGCCTTGAACCGGATCCGCTCCGCGAACGCGCCGATGATCAGGGCCGGCGTGATTGCGGCGAATTTCAGCTGGAACGCGAAGTAGAGCAGCTCCGGGATCGTCGCGGAGTACCCGGGGTTCGGTGCCGCCCCCACGTTGTTCAGGCCGAAGTTCGAGAAGCTGCCGATGAAGCCGTTGTAGGACGGCCCCAGTGCGAGCGTGTACCCCCACAGCGCCCAGACCAGGCTGACGACCGCGAAGATGGCGAAGCACTGGGCGATTGTCGAGACGAGGTTCTTCCTCCGGACGAGTCCCCCATAGAAGAAGCCAAGGGCGGGGGTCATGATCATGACGAGGGCGGTTGCCGCGATGACCCACGCGGTGTCTCCGGTGTCGAGCGCCACGTTCCGCTCTCCGCCGAAACGGATTTTGGCAGGCAACCCGAACGCGGCGTATAACGCTTCGCTCGGACCGCGGGATTTGTCGCGGGGTAATTCGGGCCAGCTCCACCGCCTCTCGGCTGTGGTTACGTGAAGAGTTCGATCCAGATACCGTTCGGATCCTCGATGTACGCCCATCGGCTCGTCGCGGTCTTCACGTCCAGGACGACGGGATGGCCCGCCTTCTTCGCTTCCGCGAGCGCCTTGTCGAGGTTCTCCACTTGGAACGCCAGGTGGTCCAGCCCCTCCCCGACGACGTAGTCCGTCGCGAAGCGGGTCCCTTTCTCGTAGTAGTTCAGCTCGAGGACGAATCCGTCGTCCTCGCTCGCGAGGTTGGCCGCGACCCCCTTTGTCGCGTCAATCGTGCTTCGTCCTAGGTCCTTCATGCCGAGGACCTTCGTGTAGAACGCGACGGATGCATCGAGGTCCTTCACGCGAATCCCTGCGTACTTAAACTTCGTCTTCATGGTCCCGGGGGGCCGGACGACGCCTCTCCGCATAAGCGATGCGCCGTCGAACGTCGGGTGCATGCGAGCTCCGGCTAGAGCCATCGGTGACGGCTCGGGTAGAACTTCGGCCTTCGGTCCGGATAGCGCGCCTTGTACCGTTTGTACCTCGCGTGCCATGTTCGGTACCGCGCGTCAGACGTCTGCAGGCGCCGGTGGGGCATCCGGATGAGTGCCTGTTCCACCGCCCAGACATTCCGCGTCGAGAGCCGCCAGTCGGCTCGCAGCGTCCGGAGGTCCAAAATCCCATACCCGTTGATGCGGCCCGTGAAATCGACGAACGGATCGACGTAGGAGTAGACGAGGTCCCGGACGGAACGGAAGAGGGGCTTGCGGCCATGGAGACCCGGGTCCCGAGAGCGCGCCACGGTGCCATACCGGCTTCCATCGCGGAAGAGGAAGACGACATGGTCGAGGTCGTCCTGGGATTCGAGATCGACGACGATCGGCGGATATCCATGTTGCTCGAGGATCGTCGCCGCACACAGGGCACCCTCGAGACAGTGGACCTTGTTTGCCCGGACGACGCCGCGAAACGTGTGGAGGGTCTCCCCCCGTTCTTCATGGTTGTACGGCAACGACTCGAGCCACCGCTGCACCTTCTCCGGCGAGTTGGCAGTTTCGATGATGGCACTTTCTCGCGGTGTGAAAGCCGACCGTGGCGGGGCGAGGCTCGTGCGACGTTCGAGGCGACCGCCCATCATGTAGATTTCGTGTGCGCTCCGATCCGGATTCGCCCGTCTGGGGCTCACGTCCGGTCGCTCGAGGCGAATCGTTCGTCGAACCGTTTGTACTTCCAGTAGGCCACGGACACCGTCCACGCGACGACGAAGAGCACGATGATCGCGACCCCCATCGTTTCGAAGTTTAGGTTGGCCACCGAATCCCAGAAAGGGCCGGTGAGGCCGACTCGCGGCGCGATGAGCGAGAGGATTTCGATTCCTCCGATTCCAAAGGCGACGATCACGGAAACGATTGTCACGGTGAGGTTGTAGTAGACTTTGCGGATCGGGTTGATGAACGCCCAGCCGTACGCGGAGCGCATCACGACCCCGTCCGAGGTGTCCACGAGGACCATCCCGCAGGTGAACATCAGCGGCAGGATCAGGATCATCCAGATCGGGATTGCTGACGACACGCCGACTCCCACGGTGATCGCGATCAGGGCGACCTCGGTCGCGGTGTCGAACCCGAGCCCGAATAGGATCCCGACGGGGAAGGTGTGCCACGGTTTCCGGATGAGTCCGAAGAGCGGCCGGAAGAGGCGATTGAGGACGCCTCCGCGTTTGTTCAGCAGCTCTTCCAGCTCGGCCGCGTTGAGCTTCCGGTTTCCCTCCTTCAGTTCGACGAATACCCGGTAGATGCCCACCACGATCAGGACGTTGACAAGGCCGATGACGATCAGGAACGTGCCGGAGACCGCAAGCCCGATGATCTCGCCGGCACTCTGCACGGCCGGGAGCTCGGCGACGATCGCGCGCGTCGCGACGACGAGCGCAACGATCAGGATGAAGACGATGGCCGAGTGACCGAGGGAAAACCACATGCCCACCGTGAAGGGGCGCTTTCCCTCCTGGAGCAATTTTCGCGTCGTGTTGTCAATCGCCGCGATGTGATCCGCGTCCACGCCGTGCCGGAGGCCGAAGGCGTACGCGACGAGGCCGAGTCCCGCGAGGACCGGGGAAAGCTGGCCGATGATGAACGCCAGGACGAAACCGAAGACCGTCGCCCCGAGGATCGCGGTGTAGACCATCGAGATTTGGACTCGTTCAGCCCGGGAAACGCCGAACCGGGAAGGGTTCGCATCGCCCGTCGTGGGCGCCGGAGCAGTATGACGCACGTTTCAGAAGTAACACGCATGCCCGATTAATCCTTTGCGAGTCACGCTCGCCCGGACCGTGTCCTTCTTGTGGCTGTGGCGTCTTGCGGGACCCGAGGTCGACGATGCCCGTTGCTCGAATCGGCGTATCTCTCGAAGGCCCGCTCCTGAAAGCGTTCGATCGGCTCGTGCGGGACGGGGGATACCGGAGCCGTTCGGAGGCGCTGCGAAACCTGATCCGGATCTCCCTTGCCCATCGGAAGGTCGAAGCCGGCGGACACGCGGTCGGCACGATTACGTTCCTGTATCGCCACGACGTCGGAATGGTCACGCACCGGATCTTACACGGCCAGCACGCGTTCCTCCGTTCGATCCGAGCGAGTGCGCACGCGCATCTCGGAGAGGAAACGTGCCTCGAAGTCGTCATCATGGAGGGGAGCCCGGGGGAGATTGCGAAGCTCACCGACCGGCTCAAGGCGGTCCGAGGCGTGCTGTTTGCGGAGGCCGTGACGACTTCGCCGGACCTTCCGTGAGGGTTCATCCCAGGATTTTCTTCGCCTCGCGCGCGGTCATGGGCCGACCGTAGATTGGCGAGCCCGGCTGCTGGCGGCGTCCTCCGTCTCGGAGCGAGCCCGTGTCGATCGACGCGAACCCGATGTCGTCGATCAACTTCGCGATGGTCGACTTTGCGGCGGCATCGTCGCCCGCAATGAACACGACGAGCCGGTCTTCGTAGCCCGGCCGGGAACCGCTCGCCAACGTGTTCCATCCCATCGTGTTGAAGGCCTTCACGAGCCGCGCGCCGGGGAGGCGCTTCGCGACCTCCTCGCTCGACGTGCTGTCGCCGAGGTCCATGACCCGGCCGACGGCCGAATACGGATTCATCGCATCGATCACGATCTTGCCCGCGAAGAGGCCCACTGCCGGGAGCTGGTCCATCTTGCGGTAGGGGATCGCGAGGAGGACTGTGTCGCCGAACTTGACCGCGTCCTCGGACGTCACGGCTTTCGCGTTCGAGCCGATCGAGGCGACCAGCGGGGCCAAGGACGCGGGCCCGCGGGAATTGCTCACGGCGACCGGGTGTCCCGCCCGCGCGAACAACTTCGCCGCCGTCCCGCCGATGTGCCCCGCCCCGACGATTCCGATCTTCACCTGCGGACCTCCGGAGTGAGCCGCGAAGACATTCCCGAGCTATGGAGGTTCGGATTCCCGCCGGTCCGGCCGGGCCGATTCATCGACTTTGTCGACCGGAAACTAGAAGCCGAACGGTCGGATGGCCCGGCTTCTCGGAAGCGAGGGAGGACCATGGAGCCTGCGGGAACGGAGCCGCCCTCCGCCCGCCGCCGGATCGGGTTCTCGGAGATCCCGCGCAAGGTCCGCGGGATCGTCTTCGCGAACGTCCTCGGCGCGGTGGGCTTCGGCTATCTGTTCGTCTTCATCGCGGCCTACCTCCCGCAGATCGGGATCGGGGCCGAGGTCGTCGGCCTCCTCTT
>VBMG01000150.1 GCA_005878485.1 Methanobacteriota archaeon
CACTCGCGCGGGAATACTCGGTCGATCTCCTTCGTGAACTCCACGGGAGCGGTTGGTCGACCGCCAGCGAGGTCGCAAGGAACCTGGGGATTCACGTGGCCACAGCGATGCGGAAGCTCTCGGAGCTCGAGGCCCTCGGTCTGCTCGAGAAGCGGGTGAGGGAGGGAACCGATCTCGTGGAATACCGGTCTGTCAGCGCTCGGGTCGAAATCGTCCTCGATTTCGATGGAGAGGCGAAAGCCGCGGCGCGAGATGCTTGGAGCGTCGCCAAGAGTATCTTGGTCCGCGAGCGCCCGAATCGGAAAGTCGTCCTCGAGGCGGACGAGCGCGCCGAGGTCGTGCGACGAATCGTGTTCGTCAAGACCGTGCGGCTTCGCACCACGGCACAGGTGATGGAGCTGACGGAGGCCGAAGGTCGCTTCCTCTGGCACCTGCCGTTCGCGTCCCAGGACGCCGCCTCCGTGGCCGAGGTCTGCCGCCGCGGAAAAATCGAGAACCCGATCCACGTCTCGAACCTCCTGGATTTCGTCAAGGAGATGGAATCCCGGGGGGTCCTCGAGATCGTGAGGTGAGTGGGATGAGCCGCCCGATTGAGGATACAGGACGCCGCGCATATCTCGTGAACCTGGAGTGGAAGCCGTTAGCGATCCTCGTCGCGATATCTTCGGCATTCGTCGCGGTGACGATCGCTAGCCTCTTCGTCCTGGGCCTCGCGGCGATCCCCATCGCGATCGTGTTGGTCGATTCCTTCCTCCTGTTCTTCGTCGTATGGATCGGAATCTATGGAATCGTGGAGTACGCCCTGTGGAGGAGCACCCGAAATCCGGGTCACCGTCTCCAGTATCTGGGAGTGGCCCTGATCCTCCTCCCCCTGTCCTACTCGTACATCATGCTGTTCCTCGGGGGCATCTCGGCCCCGTTTTCCCTGTTCGGTTTCATCACGACCGCCGTCGGGGGCGTGTCATTCATCGCGGGACTTGGGTTCAGTCTCTATGGATATTACCACCGAGGCTACAGGGCCGGCGACATCGACCTCTATCGGAACGTGGTCGTGCGCGAAGGGGAGAGGATCGGGGAGCTGACCGACGGATACTCGACGAGGATCTTCTCCACTCGATACGACGAGCTCGCGAAACTCCCGATCCGGGCCGCCGCGACGGAGTACGCGAAGGAGATGGGGAGGGCGGGCTTGATGCTGTCCTCGGTGCAGGACGACGAAGCCGTGACGTTCTATCCGATGACGTACACGGGAGTCGGCGGGTTTCATCTGTGGACTGCGCTCGAGCACCTGTACTGGCTCTCGCGGAAACCCGAGCGGCTTACTTGGGTCCGCATCGCCTGGGATGGTTCCGTGAAGGTCCACATCTCGCCGCACGACTACGAACGGATTTCGCGGCCCGTCGCCTATCACCTTCTCTGCGCCGGAGTCGGCGATGCCCTCGTCTCGTCGCTGGTCGCCTTCGCGGGTGGCGACACCTCCGGATCCGTCCTGCGCCTTCTCGGACAGAGGGGGGAAGCGCGGCCGGCAACGATCTCGCTAGTACAGCCCGAGACAGATCGCCTCACAAAGTTCGCGGCGATGCTGACGGCCGCCTTGCTCCTCACGGGACTCGGTGCGTCGATCGCCGCGGGCATCCTCTCCCCGGAACGCCAAGGGATTCAGATCACGAACGTGGCCTGGACTCCGACAAACCCGGCACCGGGCGACCGAATCGACCTCTACGCGAGCGTGACGGGTGGTGATGCATTTGGCCTCGGACCCCTCGACGTGTGGGTCGCGATCTTCACGGCCTTCAATGACACGTTGAGCGGCGCATTGCCGATGGTCCAGATCAGCAGCAACCAATACGGAGTCCGGCTCATGCCGTTCCACGACGGGACGGCGGTGACCCTGCTTGTCACCGCGCGCTACTTTGTCAGCGGGGCGGGAGCCCGGTTCACTTGGTCCGGCCCATACGACATCGACATCGGGACTGTGCACCGGGGCGGGGCCAGCGGATTGACCATCGCGCCGCAGCGGCCGACGGTTGTCCCCACGGGGGACGTCCAATTCGCAGCCCGGATCAACTCCTCCGCGGGGATTGAGTCGTCAATGGTCATGACCTACTCCATATACACGGGTTGGAGCGACACCGGCCCCGGGGGCTCCGGAAGCGTCAGCGGGGGTGGCCAGGTCATCTCGTTGAACCTGACCGGTTCCAATGGTTTCTTCAGCGTGGGAATCCCCGCGTCGATCTACTTGCCATATGGGATGCCCCACTACCACGCCGTAATCTACTACCGGTTCGTGGCCCGGGACACGACATGGAACACCGCCGCCACCTCCCTGATGTCCATCGAGGTGAACGCGTGACGCGGATCCCGATCGAACGGAGTCCGCTCTCCGAGGCACAGAGGCGGAAACGACGGCGCCTCGCGCTACTCTCGATCCTCGTCGCGGTCGGAGTCGGCGTGACCCTGGTCACGTACGCGCTCCTCCAACCTGGGCCTCCCTTGCGCATCTTGTCCGTCGCCGTCTCCCCCGAACGGCCTGTCTCCGGGGAGACGGTGACGGTCGTCGCCACGGTCCAAGGTGGGACGCTCCTGATGCCCGTGAGCGCGTCGATCACCTTCGCGACGTTCTTCGGAGACGGAGGGAGCGGAGGCGGCAGCATGGCCCACATCGGGGACAATCGGTACCAACGCACGCTAGGACCCTTCGCCAACGGTACGGAAATCTGGTTCGTGGTGTCCGCGGCGACCGGGTCGGAAGGTCCTGTGATCTCCCCCGAGATGACCCTCGACGTGGGAGCGGTCGTTCGGAACGGATCGTCGGGTATCGCGATCGCTCAGGTGACCCGAATTCCCGCGAATCCGGACCCCCTCGACACCGTGGTCGTGACCGCCGAAATCACGAGCAACTCGACGATGCTCCAAGTCTCCTTCAGCTATATGGCCTTCTACCGAAACGGCCAAGGCGGCGGTGGAGGCACCATGCTCCAAGACCCTTCCGGCAACTGGACCACCGGGCGGATGCTCATGCCCGAGATCATGCCGAGGTTCCCCGGCACCGTGTTCTTCTACCGGATTGCAGCGATCGATGATACGCGGAACACCGCGACGTCCGCGGTCTACAACTACACGTTGCGGTGAGCGCAACCTCATATCCACGAGACTGCGTTTCCGCGGGCATGTCCGATCTCGTCGAGGCAATCGAGGCGGAGGCCCGCTCGGACTTCGCGAAGGCCCTCGGGCACTACGCCCGGCTCACGGAGTCCGGTTCCGCACTCGATCGAGTCGGGATCTTCCAAGCGCTCGCCCGATGCAACGAGAAGCTCGGCCGCCTGAAGGACGCCGGCACTTGGCGTCGGAGGGCCGGCCAAGGATACCTCGCCCTCATGGACGACGAAATGGCGCGGGACGAGCGGCAGTATCTCGCCCTGGTCGAGTACCGCAACGCGGTCCAAGACCTCCACGGGGACCCTTCGCTCCCATCGGTTGCGAAGGAGTATGCCGCGGTGCTCAAGGACAACTTCTCCGGCGGCGCCGAGGGCCTCACGCACGAAGGGCTCTTCGCGGGCGCGTTCTTCCGGACGCTCGGCGACCACCTGACCGCGGCGAAGTACTTCTTCGACACGGCGGAGGCGATGAGCGAGCAGGCGACGACGGGCGGCGATCCGTTCCTGCGGGAGGCGACGATCCTCGCGTACGAGCGCGCGATGGACTCCGCGACGAAGGCGGGCCGCGCGGACGTGGCCCGCGTCGCGCAAATGCGCGCGTACGACTTGAAGCAAGCGAAGTGAGGCGCCGCCATGTGCACCCTGATCGCCTTCTGGCGGTCCGTTCCCGGGTACGACCTCGTAATCGGAATGAACCGAGACGAATCGGCGATGCGAGCCGCGGATCCGCCGTCCATCCTCGAGGGGACGCCCGTCATCGTGGCACCGCGAGACCGCCTGGCGGGCGGGACGTGGCTCGGCGCGAGCGGGAGTGGGCTCGTCGTGGCACTGTCGAACCGCCGCGGTCGGACCTCGACGACCGCGCGTTCCCGCGGTCAACTCGTTCTCGAGGCCCTGCGACAGCCGAGCATCCCGGGCGTCGACGTGTTGCTCCAGCGAGAAGTCCGCCAGCACGAGTACAACTTCTGGAATCTCCTCGCGGCTTCTCGGAAAGACCTTCGATTTTTCCGCTACGATGGGGAGTTCGCGACGACCCGTGGCCACGAAGGGCTCAACGTCCTCACCAACGAAGGGGGCAACGTCGCGACGGATCCGAAAGTTCAGCTGGTCCAAGGTCTGCTGGCAAAAACGACGGCGCGGTCGATCGAGGACGTGATTCGAGCCTTGCAGAGCGCTTTGCGCACCCATGCGTCCGGTGCCGGCGGCGTCGGGCTGTGCGTCCACTTCCAGGGCGGAGGCACCGTGTCCTCGACGATTCTCGCGTTGGGCAACGCGGATCCCGGGGAGAACGTCCTTCTGTACGCCGACGGCTCCCCCTGCACGACACCGTACCGGGACTACCGCGACGTGGTCCAGGCCCTCCCGAATCCCGATTGACGAAGGGACGGAATGCCCCTACTCCGGCGTGACGACCGGTCGATCCTCGGTCGCGAGGAAACGTTGCGGTCATGGCTCGTGAAAGGCCGAGATCCGATCATCCAAGAAATCGACGGGCTCGACATCGGTTGGGGCGGAGTCCAGCGATGGGCGACCGCGCGGATGGCCGACGTCGGCGACGGCCTCCATCTCGATTTCGCGTGCGGGGTGGGAAGCTTCCTTGCGCAACTGGGATGGCGCTTCCCCGAAGCCCATCTCGTCGGACTGAACATCGACTTCTCCGGGCCGCACGAACCCGTTCGCGAGCTGCTCTCGCGAGCAGGAGTGAAATGCCTCCTCGTTCGGGCCGACGCGCGACGGATGCCGTTCCCGGATCGCCGGTTCGACTCCGTCAGCTGCTTCCTCGGCCTCCAGGACATTGAAATCGGATTCGGCGAGGAGGGACTTCGCGCGGCGCTATCAGAGGCCGCCCGGATCCTGCGCCAGGGCGGAACGCTGACGGTCGTCGACGAGTTCCCGTTTGACAAGATGGATCGCCTGCTGGAACGCCTGCCGTTCCGAACCGTGGGTCGCGCAGAACAATCGCTGGATGCAAAATGGTCACGTCCCGTGGCGGAGCGAGCGGTCGAACTCTATGCGGACGGCTGGGTCGACCAGATGCGCATCTCGGAGTCGCACGAGCGGGCGCGGGTCCGAGTCGAGGTCTTGCGGCGGATGCGCTCGGAGATGGAGCGACAGCTCGCGGTCCAAGGCTACTACGTTCCGTTCGGGCCCGCCCGCATGGTCGAAGCGCGCAAGATCCGTTGAATCGCGAACCGCCGCGGGCGGCTGCGAAAAGGCTTTCCCGCAGGCCCAACTACCGCCGGAACATTGCCCGGGATCACGGACGTCCACGTCCACATCGAGCCCTACCGCTCCCTGAAGCCGGAGATCCTGGAGACCCTCTGGCGGACAATCCCCGCGAGAGACCAGGCCTCGCAGTTGGCGGACGATCCGCGGGCGTTCCTTGCCCACCTCGATTCGATCGGCGTGGAGCGAGCGTGTTTGATCAACTACATCGCGCCGGAGGTCATGGGCTTCACAGAAGACGTGAACCGGTTCGTCTCCGAGTTCGCCCGAGAGGACCGACAACGCCTGATTCCGTTCGGCTCCGTCCATCCGAAACGGACGAGGGATCCGAAGCGGGACGTCGAGCGCCTCGCGTCCAAGTGGGAGATGGGCGGGATGAAAATTCATCCGCCCCACCAGTTGTTCGCGGCGAATGCATACGCGGATGGCAAGCTGCCCGCCCTGCGGACGATTTACAAGACCGCCGAGCGACTCGGGATGCCCGTCACGATCCACACGGGGACCTCGGTCTTCCCCGGTGCGCGATCGAAGTACGGGGACCCGATCGCCCTGGATGACGTAGCCCAGGATTTCCCCGACCTCACAATCCTCATGGCCCACGGCGGTCGTCCCCTCTGGTGCGACACCGCCTTCTACCTCCTGCGCCGGCATCCGAACGTGTTCCTTGACACCTCGAGCATCCCGCCGAAGCGGCTCCTCGAATGGTTCCCCCGGCTCGAGGAGATCGCGGACAAGGTCGTGTTCGGATCCGACTGGCCCGGTCCCGGGGTACCGGGAATCCGCGAGGAAATCGAGGGATTGCAAGCCCTTCCGCTGTCCGAGCGAACGAAAGAGCAAATCCTCCAGACGAATGCCCGCCGCTTGATGAAATGACGTTGGCAAAGCTTAATCTCGGGCCGAAGCGAATCCTCAGGTGAAACGCATGATGACAACTCCGAAGACGACGAAAGAAGTCGTGACAATCGCGGGCGGCTGTTTCTGGTGCCTCCAACCCGTGCTCCAGGAACTCCGCGGCGTGGAGAAGGTCGAAGTCGGGTATTCCGGCGGGAAGATGGCGAACCCCTCGTACGAGGCCGTGTGCACGGATACGACGGGCCACGCGGAGGCCGTGCAAGTCACCTTCGATCCGACCGCCATCCCGCTCGCGGACATCCTACGAATCTTCTTCTCCGTCCACGATCCGACGACGCGGGACCGGCAAGGCGGGGACGTCGGGACGCAGTATCGGTCCGCCATCTTCTACGACTCTCCGGAACAAGAGAAGACGGCCAAGCAGGTCATCGCGGAAATCGAAAAGGCCGGAATCTGGGGGCGGCCAATCGTCACGGAACTCACGCCGCTGATGCCGTTCTACCGCGCGGAGGAGTACCACCAAGATTACTTCCGCAAGAACCCGACGGCGGGGTACTGCCGCGCCGTTATTGCCCCGAAAGTCGCGAAGTTCCGGAAGCAGTTTTCGAGTCGGCTGAAGGCGACCGCGGTCTCACCCAAAGGCACTTAACGCGGCCTCGCCTCCGTCTCTCCATGGCGGAGAACCGCCTCGCAAAGGAGACCTCGACCTATCTCCGCAGCGCGGCCCACCAGCCGGTCCAATGGCATCCGTGGGGCGAAGAGGCGCTCCGCCGCGCGAAGGAACTCGATCGTCCGATCCTCCTGGACATCGGGGCGACATGGTGCCACTGGTGCCACGTGATTGATCGGGAATCGTACGAGGACCCGGAGCTCGCGAAGGTCATCAACGAGCACTTCATCGCGATCAAGGTGGATCGGGACGAGCGCCCGGACATCGACGCGCGGTACCAGCAGGCCGTCGGCGCGATCGCGGGCCAGGGCGGGTGGCCCCTCACCGCGTTCCTCACGCCGGACGGCAAGGTGTTCTACGGCGGCACCTACTTCCCGCCGAAAGACGCGTACGGCCGGCCCAGCTTCCGCCGGGTCTTACTCGCGATGGCGGACGCGTATCGCGCGAACAAGGCGGACACCCTCCGGGAGGCGGAGGCCCTCCACCAGGCGCTCGCGGAAGGCCGCGCCTCCCTCGTCGAAGAAGGCCTCGTGAACGAGGCGATGCTGAAGGAAAGCCTCGACGCCCTCCGAGGCCAGTTCGACCCCGTGAACGGCGGCGTCTCCGGTCAGCAGAAATTTCCCCATGCGGGGACGATGGAGTGGGTCATGGCCCGCTACCACCGCACCCGCGAAGAAGGGCTCCACAAGATCTTTACGCGGACCCTCACGGCGATGGCGAACGGCGGGGTCTACGACCAGGTGGGCGGCGGCTTCCACCGCTACGCGACGGACCCGCAGTGGATGGTGCCCCACTTCGAGAAGATGCTGTACGACAACGCAGGTCTCCTGGCGAATTACGTCCATGCGTGGCAGCTCACCCGCGACGCGCGATACCGCGAGACGGCGGAAGGGATCCTCGCCTGGGCCGACGAGGTCCTCTCGGACCGCCTGCGCGGCGGCTACTACGCCAGCCAAGACGCGGACGTCGGCCTGGATGACGATGGCGATTACTTCACGTGGACGCGGGAGGAGATGAACGCCGCGGTCAGCGCGGACGAAGCGCGGGTCCTCGCGCTCCATTACGAGGTCGGGGACCGCGGCGAGATGCACCACAACCCGAAGAAGAACGTCCTCTACGTCGACCGAGAACCGGCGGCGATCGCGAAGGACCTCGGGATGCCGGAGGACCGCGTCCGAACCCTGATCGAAAGCGGGCGGAAGAAGCTCAAGGCGGCCCGTGACAAGCGGCCGGCGCCCGCCGTGGACCCGACGATCTTCGCCTCTTGGAACGGGATGATGATCGCGGCGGCCCTCGACGCCGCCGTGGCGTTCGGCCGGGACGATGTGCGGGCGTTCGCGCTGAAATCGCTCGACCGGATCGTCGCGGAGATGTGGTCGAACGAGGATGGGATGTGGCACGCCTCCGGGCACGGCGTCCGCAAGGTCCGAGGCCTCCTCGAGGACCACGTGTACGTCGTCGATGCGCTCCTCACCGCGTACGGCGCCACGGCCAATCCCAGGTACCTTCGCACCGCGGAGGAAATCATGGAGTTCACCTTGAAACACTTCTGGGACCGTTCCGGCGGATTCGTCGACATCGCCGCGGACCTCCATGAGGGCGTCGGCCTACCGGTCCGCGAGGTCCGTCGCCGCCCCGTCGAGGACTCGCCGTACGCGGGGCCAAACGCGGTGGCGGCCCTCTGCCTTCAGCGGCTCCACGCGCTCACCGGGAACGACACTTACCGGCTCCGCCACGATGAACTCATGATGTCGTTCGCGGGCGACGCAAGCCGATACGGCCCCGTGTTCGCCGGCACGTACCACCTCGCCGCGGAACTGTGGATCCATCCCCCGCCGGAAGTCGTGGTGCTCGGGGCCCGCGATCATCCTCGAGCCGGCGCCTTGCGCCGGGCCGCTGTCGAGACGTTCGCTCCGGGAAAGACGGTCCTCGTCGTCGACAAGCAGGACGCGTATGTCCCCGCACTCGTCGTGCCGATGCTCGCCACGAAAGAGGCGAGCGCCGGCCCCGTGGCGTTCGTGTGCCAAGGGAACATCTGCTCGCCGCCCACATCGGATGCGGCTCGAGTGGTGACGTTGCTCGAGACCGCCGGCAGAGTCTCGGCGACTTCAAGAGTGCAACCTTAAACAAGGTTAACTCGGAAGCGGCTCCCTGTCACAAAGTGCCATGGCTTTTGAACCCCTGCGTCAGATTTATGTCCCCACCCCCGCAAGGCTCATGGACCGCGGAGTGTCTCCGTGGACTCGAGGTTCGACAGCATCCTCTCCGGCCGCCGCCCGCATGTTCTCGTGATCGGGTGCGGAGCGGTCGGTTCCGTTGCGGCGCATCATCTCGCCGCCGACGAAGCGATTGGGGATGTTCTCCTGGCCGACGTCGACGGGGAGCTCGCGAAGCGGACGGCCGCTCACCTCCGAAGCCCCAAGGCGCGTGCGATGCAGATCGACGCGAGCGACGAGGACGCGCTGCGCCGGGCCATGCGCGGATGCGGGCTCGTCATCAACACGGCCCTGCCTCGGTTCAACCGGCGGATCCAATCCGCGGCGCTCGGAGAACATGTGAACTACCTCGATCCCGCGAACGACTCGGCCGATCCGTTCGCGGACTCTGACACCTGGAACGCCGCCGGGTTGACGGCGCTGTGCGCGATGGGCGAGGATCCCGGGCTGAGCAACGTCTTTGCGCGATACGCGGCGGACGGGATGGACCGCGTGGAGTCGATCAAGGTGCGCGACGGCGACACGGCGTCGAGTCCGGACTATCCGTTCATCGCGCTGTTCAGCCCCGAGACGTTCGTCGAGGAGACCCTCGCCCCATCCCGGATTTGGCGGGATGGCAAGTACGACTCCGTGCCGCCGTTCGGTGAGTTCGAGACGTACGAATTCCCGGCGCCGATCGGCCCCCTCCCGGTGTATTCGGTGGACCACGAGGAGGTCGACACGCTCCCGCGGTTCATCGGGAAGGGCGTGCGTCATGTGGACTTCAAGCTCGCGCTCGACCCGGCCACCGTGCAGACGCTGAAACTGTTCAGAGATCTGCATCTCCTGGAGCCGGGAGCCGCGGGAGGCCCGAGTCCGCGGAGGGCTTTGTTCGCCGCGCTCCCGAAACCCGCGGACTTGGCCGGCCGCGTCGACGGATACGCCGCGATCCTCGTCGAGGTCGCCGGAGAGCGGGACGGCCAACACGTTGTCCACACGGTCTACTCCGTGCTCGGCCATCGCGAGGCGTCCGAGAAATTCGGGGCGACCGCGACCGCGTACCTCACCGGAACCGGCGTGGCGGCCGGCGCGATCCTCCTGGCGAGTGGCGCGATCCGCGAGAAGGGAAAGGTCTCGCCGGAGACCCTGGACCCGGGGCCGTTCTTCCCATTGCTCCGGAAATTCGGGGTCGACGTCCGGGAGCAGGTCCGCTGGGAGCGGTCCGTGGCCTAGCGAGCGTGCTTGCGGAGCGCGCCTTCCATGACGTCGAGCGCCTTATCCAGCAGAGGCTCCTCGATCGTGAGCGGGGGCTGGATCCGCAGCACGTTCATCTCATAGTCGTACAGTGGAATCACGCCGCCGCGGACACAGTCGAAGAAGACGTCGCGGGCGGTGTCATTGTCGCGCGTCTTCGCGTCCTTGTCCTTGACGATCTCCACGCCGATCGCGAGCCCGAGGCCACGCGTCTCGCCGACGATCGAGAGGTCTTCCCATTCCTTCACGCGCCTCAAGGCCTTGCCGCCGATTCGTCCGGCGCGTTCGGGGATCCGATCCCGCCGCATGATGTCGATCGTGACCGACGCGGCGACGCAGGCGGCCGGGTGACCGCCAAACGTCGTCCCCGCGATCACGTCGTGGGTGCCCATCGCCCGGTCGTCCCCGAGGACCGCGCCGAGGGGCATCATCCCGCCCCCGAGGGCCTTTCCGATCGACACGAGATCCGGAGCGACGCCGAAGTGCTCGATCCCCCACATCTTCCCGGTGCGCCCCATGCCGGACTCGACCTCGTCGGCGATCAGGAACCACCCGTGTTGATCCGCGAGCTTCCGGAGGCCGCGCACGAAGTTCGCGGGAGGAATCCAGACGCCGGCCTCGAGGGCCACCGGCTCGAAGATCGCGCCGGCGATGCGGTCCGGGTAGGCGACGTACCGGAGGATCTGATCCTCGAGGAACCCGAGGCACCATTCGCCGAACTCGTCGTCGGTCATGCCCTTCGGCTTGCGGTACGTCATCGGATACGGCGCATGGACGGCGCCTCCCGAGAACGCTTCCCAGTTGCGCCGCATCCGGGAAGCTAAGGCGCCAAACGCGGTCGCCCCGATGCTGAGGCCGTGGTACTGGCCCATGAAGCTCAGGATGAGGGGACGACCGCTCGCCTCGATCGCATGCTTCACGGCCCCTTCCGCGGCTCCCGTGCCGGACAGCTCCAAGAACACCCGCGTGAGGTTCTTCGACGGCCGAATCTCGAGGAGCTTCTCCGCGAGGTCAATCATCGGGAGGTGCGGATTCATGAAGAGGATCAGGAAGCCGTACCGCTCGAGCGCGTCGACGGTCGCCTTCAAGACCTCGGGGTGGACGTTCCCGAGGTTGTTCGTCGCCCACTGGCTCGTGAGGTCGATGTACTCCTTGCCTTCGACGTCGTACAGGAAGGAGCCTTTCGCGGAGGCGACGACGATGTCCGCGAGTTTCGTCTCGTCGGACCAGAAGTACTTCGGATAGAGCTCCGTGTACCGCTTCCAATAGTACTCCGCGGCGCCCTTCGTCCCGACGGGAAGCCTCCCGCCTTTCTTGGCCATCCCTGCCCGGAACGCGCCTCCCACGATTGACCCTTTGGGCGGGTCCTTAAGAGACCCCGGTGGGACGGGAACAGCGCTACGCCTCTAGGGCCCCCTCGAGGAGCTTGCGAAACGCCGGAGGGATCGGTTTCGATTTCTTCGTCTCATAGTCGTAGGAGACCAAGACGCTCTTCGCGCGGGCGAGGATGCGGGCGCTGCGCTTCTCTTGGACCTCGTAGCTCAACGTGAACGAAGACGTGCCAATCTTCGAGGGCCACACGGCCACCTGGACTTCGTCGCCCCACACGGCCTGCGATTCGAAGTCGATCTCCACGTGGGCCAGGATGAAATCGATTTCGTCGAGGGTGCGTTTGTTCGCCTGATGCATGTAGAACTGCGTCCTCGCGAGCTCGATGTATGACAGATAGACGGCGTTGTTCACATGGCCCATTCCGTCGATATCGCGGAACCGCATCTGGATGTCCGTCGTGAAACGCGTCACGCGCGGCCGATGAGGGCTCCATAAAATAACGTTTCGGTGGGCTCACTCCCGCCGGATCAGACGGGTGAATTCTTCCGAGAGGTCAAAGACGGCCCGCTTCGACGCATCCCCTTTGATCGCCGACCGCGATGGGAGGCTCGTCTTGGCGAGTTCGCGGTAGATCGACCACGACAACTCGATGCGCCGCTGCAAGGTCGCGTCGACGTCGCGGATCGCCTTCGCCGGGACGCCCGCGATCAGGCTCCCCGCCGGGAACTCGGCCGACTCCCGTACGACGGCGCCGCTCGCGACGAGCGACCCCGCTCCGATGGTCGCGCCGCTGTTGACCGTCGCGTTCATCCCGATCAGGCAGCGGTCGGCGATCGTGCAACCGTGGACGACGGCCGCATGGCCCACCGTGACCTTCGCTCCGATTCGCGCCGGCATGCCGCGGTCCACGTGCACGACGACGTTGTCCTGAAGGTTCGAATCTCGACCGACAACGACCTCGTCGAAATCGCCGCGAAGCACGGCCCCATGCCACACGCTCGCCCCGTCCTCGATCGTCACGTCTCCAACGAGGACCGCGCTCGGTGCAACGTAGATCATCCGCTCACTCGAGGTTCACGAGGACGTTCTTCACGTGCGTGTAGAACAGCACCGCGTCGACCCCTTGCTCTTGGCCGAGGCCGGACTGCTTCCACCCGAGGAACGGCGTTTGCGGGAAGGTGACCGGGAACTCGTTGATGGAGACCATCCCCGCCTTCAGGCGGCGCGCGACCGCGTGCGCCTTCGCGACATCTTGGGTCCAGATGCCTGCCGCGAGACCGTACGGCGTGTCGTTCGCGTTGCGGATCGCGTCGTCCAGGTCGGAGAAGTGCCACGCCGCGACGACGGGACCGAAGACCTCCTCGCCTTCACGACGGTTGCGGCATGGTCGCGGGAGACGAGCGGGCCCATCTGGACGTCGTCTTTCAGCGGCGGACCGAGCCGAAGCTTCTCGGTTTGCTCTTTGAGTTTTCCGAGGAACGCGGCCGCGATCGACTCATGGACGAGGAGTTTCGACCCCGCCCAGCACATCTGGCCCGCGTTCTGGAATGCGCCCCAAAGCGCCCCTTTCACCGCGCGGTCCATCTTTGCATCGGAGAGGATGACCTGCGGATTCTTCCCACCCAGTTCGAGGGTCGTCGGGACGACCCGGTCCGCGACGGTCTTGAGAAGTTGCTTTCCGGTCTCCGTTGAACCGGTGAAGGTGACGGAGTCGACGTTGGGATGATGGGCGAGCGCATTCCCGACGTCCCGCCCGGGACCCGTGACGACGTTCAGGACACCGGCCGGGAAGCCGGCGGCCGTCGCGAGCTCGCCGAGTTTCAACGCGGTCAGGGGGGTGAGCGTGGCGGGCTTGAGGACGACCGTGTTGCCCGCCGACAAGGCGGGCGCGATCCCTCTCGAGGCGAGGAGGAGCGGATAATTCCACGGAGCGATGTGTGCCGTCACGCCGAGTGGTTCGCGCAGGGTGTAGTCGAGTCGCGCGCCGGGTACGGGAATCGTATCGCCCTGAATTTTATCGGCAAGGCCTGCATAATATTCGAACAGCTTGTAGACGTACGCGAGGTCGCCTTTCGCCTCCCGGAGCGGTTTCCCCACGTTGGTGGCCTCGAGCCGCGAGAGCTCCTCAAAGTGATCGCGCACTTGTTGTCCGAGGAGCCACAGCAGCCGCCCACGTTTGCTCGGATCAAGGTCCCGCCACTCCGGTGAATCGAACGCGTTGCGCGCGGCCTCGACCGCGGCGTTCACGTCGTCCTTCGTGCCGGCCGCGACCTGCGCGAGCGCGTGGTTCGTCGCCGGATCGAGGATCTCGGTCATCGACCCGGAAGCCGACGGGACCGTCCGCCCTCCGATGAAGAGACCGTGGGCCTGCACGTCCATCGTCGATCCGAACCTGCGATGGTCCCGCGGGGTATAAGCGTGTGGGCTTTGCGCGTGTGCACCGGTGGCCTCTTATCTCGTCCGCCGGATGAGGCCGCGAGGACAGCGTGCCGGATGTCGTCCGCCTGAGCCGCACCCTCGCGTGGCGACAAGCGGCCGCGGAAATCGACGCGCTGCGTCCGATGTTCCTCGACCAACTCCGCCGCGAAGATCTTCGCGGGAAACTCGTGCTCGACCTCGGAACGGGGGAGGGCCGACTCGCCTTCGAAGCCGCTCGTCTCGGTGCCCGAGTCGTCGGCGTGGACCTGGACCGAAACCGGCTCGCCCACGCCCGCGCCTACGCGGGGATTCGAGATGTCCGCCGCGCCGAGTTCGTATGGGGCGACGTCGAGAAGACGCCCTACGATGAGT
>VBMG01000050.1 GCA_005878485.1 Methanobacteriota archaeon
GACCTCCAAGCGCGGCGCCTGCGGGACGTCGACGTCACGTGAAGTGCGAGACACGGCCCTCTGGAACTGTTTCTCCGACGTTCGAAGTCATCCCGGCAACCAGGCCACCCGCCACACCCGCCAGAGGGCCGTCGGATCGGTGAGCGGATCGCCGTGGACGAGGAAGAAGTCGGCGGGACCACCTTCGACGATGCGTCCGGCTTCCGGTTCGTTCAGGAGATCCCCGCCACGAACCGTCGCGGAAGCTAGCGCCTCCCAGGGTTTCAGGCCGACCTCCACGAGGGACTCGACCTCCCAGGCGAGATGGTTCGCTCGCAGGGACCCGCCGCCGAAGTCCGTGCCGGTCGCGATGGGTACGCCCGCTCGATACGCGAGGTGGACGCTCTCGATCGCCCGCTCCCGCCGACGCGCGATCCGCTCTTTCCCCTCATCGCTGACGAACCGGGGCAACGTGGTCGTTTGGGCGAAGGAGGCCCAGGAACGAAAGATCGCCAGGGTGCTGACGAGGAACGTCCCCTGACGGGCCATCGTCGCGACCGCGTCCGAGTCGAGCTCGAATCCGTGTTCGAGGGAATCGACTCCGGCGTCGATCCCGACCCGGGCGCCGACGAGGAACCCGGAATGCGCGGTGACCTTCGCCCCGCGACCGTGCGCGAGTTCGACGACGGCCTGCACGTCTTCCGTCGACCAGGGCGCCTCTTCTTTCTTCGGCCCGTCGAGGTAGAGCTTGAGGAAGTCCGCTCCGTCGTCGAGCTGCGTCGACGCGGCCTTCAGGAGGGCGGGCCCGTCATCCGCCTCGATCAGGAGGCCACCTGTGATCACGCCGCTGTGGCTGATCCACGTTCCGGCGACCCGAATCCTCGGTCGATTCGGGTCCAATCGCCACCGTTCCCGCACGCGGAGGGCGAGGGCCCGCTTCTGTCCGTCCCGCGGATCCACGGCGAGCGGCGACCCGACGTCGCGGGCCCAGCGCACGCCGGCGCGGCCCAAGAGGTCCCCATTGTGCTCCGCGACCTCGAGCAGTTCCTCCGGAGGATCGGCACCGCGGTCGATCCAGTGCGAGCCGCCGGGAAGCGTGACGTGGCTGTGGGCATCGACCATGCCTGGAACGATCGTGGAGCCACCGGCGTCGATGACGTGGACGTCCGGTGGAAGGGCGCCCTCATCGCTACTCGAACGAATCCAGACCACGTGGCCCGCGTCGACGAGGACGCTCACCTCCTTCCGCAGAGATGGTCCGCTCGGGTCGGCAAGGGCTGCGTCCCGATACAAAGTCGGTCGAGAAACGATCATCGAAGCACCCGGTGTGTCGTCCGACTCAACTTCGACGTTCAAAGATTGTCTCGCCGAACCAGACGAGCGGCGGGTCCGGCTGGAACCGCTCCGCCTTCGCGAGGAACGCCCGGAACCGAGGGTCGCGGTCGTGCTCCTCATGGGCCTCGTGGTCCGCGGCGACGATGTGAAGGAGGTAATCCTGGATGCCTCTTCGCTGCTCGCTCCCGCCGACCGCGCGGACGAGACGCGCCTCAAGGAACCGACCCCGGCCGGTGAAGTCGTCCCAGATCGGGATCTCCTCGGCCTCGAACATCGCTTCGAAATCCGTCGCGCGGTCTGCAGCGATCCGGAGGACGATCGCCGTCGTCTCCGGCCTCTCGGCAGGTCCCGGATTCTTGATTGATTTGGCCTTGGTTTTCCCGGGCATGAGCCGACGATGCCCGTCGAGTTACTTAAGTTCGAAGAGCTGCACGCGAACGCGCCGAATCGCATCAAGGCACGATCTTGACCTGGGTGCCGAGGGCTTGCGGCGGGAAGCCGCGGTCCCACCGGACGCGGAGCGCGCCCTTCGAGCCGTGGAGGGCCACGACCCGGCCCAGGATCTGGAGGCCGTCCTTGCGGGCCCACACGACCCGGGCTCCCAGGAGCTCGGCCGCATGCTCCGGCTTCGCGAGGGCCACGATCGTCTGGTAGCTGTCCTGCTTGAACTTGCTGTGACGGAACGCGGTCACCGTCCCGGACGCCTCGGCCTTCGCCATGCGAGGAGCGCCACCACCCGCTGCGCTATAAGGGCTCCGCATGCTCTTCGAAGGACGCGAGGCCCGCGGATCAGTGCAGGAGCCCGTTCGCCTTGAGCTCGGCCGTGATCTTCTCGACGGCCTTCTCGACGTCCGCGGGCTTGCGGGCCCCCGTGCAGACGACCTTGCCGCTGCCGAACATGAGCAGGACGACCTTCGGCTCGTCGATGCGGTACACGAGGCCGGGGAACTGCTCCGGCTCGTACTCGACGGAACCGAGCCCGAGGGTGATCGCGACCGCGTTCAGGTCGATCTGGGCGCCGAGGTCCGACGTGGCGACGATGTTCTGGACCTCGATCTCCGGGTCCTTCGTGATCGGGATGCCGGCCGCCTGGATTTGCTTCGATACCAGGTCGATCGCCGTCTTCACGTTCTCGAGGCTCTTCGCGCCCGTGCAGACGACTTTCCCGCTGCGGAACAGGAGGATCGCGGTCTTCGGCTCCTGGATCCGGTAGATGAGGCCGGGGAACTGCTCCGGCTCGTACTCGGAGCCGCCCAGGGCGAGGGCGATCGCCTTGAGGTCGAGCTCGTGCCCGAGGGAAGTCGACGCGACGACGTTCTCAATCCGGAACTTGGCCATGGGGACACCTCCGGGCCGGGATCAGGGATACCGGCGTCGTTGGAGGCAACTGCACGCAACCGGTCCCTTATATACTTCCGTCCGCCCGA
>VBMG01000051.1 GCA_005878485.1 Methanobacteriota archaeon
GTACGCGAATGTCCTCGCTGGAGACCCACTTGCGAAAAGCGGAGGAGTTCCGGGATGGCGCCTCCAAGGTCAACGAGCCCGGCCTCCTCGTCGAGGCGTGGTTCCTCAGCGCGTACTATCTCATCGAGGCATGTGCCGCCAAGAAGAGGGTCCACATCCAGAAGCACCAACGGGTGCCCGATGAACTTCAGCGGAACCCGACGATTCTGGGTCCACACACCTCCACCGCGGCCGACGCGTTCCGCTACCTGGACCACAACGCCCGAGCCAAGTTCGTCTACGGAAACTCCGGGATGCGGGCCGATCTTGCGAAAGCTCGGAAGAGTGTCGAGACGATCGAGTCCATCTGTCGGGAGGTGCTGGGA
>VBMG01000052.1 GCA_005878485.1 Methanobacteriota archaeon
CCGCCAAGGTCGAGTCCTCTTTGGCGGCCTTCCTCGCGTGACACCGGTCGAGCTCGATCTCCAGCCCCTCCGCCTCGTAAGCTACCAAACGGGCGGCTTGTCCCCCCCCAAGCGCGCTCAGTTCCTCCGAGAGATCGACGGATACAAGACTCAAAAGAGGGTGGGGAAGAAGACGTACGTCGTCCGGAAGCCTGGGTTCCTGACCGACGTCGGGGGCTGGCGGGTCGGGCGGGGAGCGGTGATCGTCCCCGAAG
>VBMG01000053.1 GCA_005878485.1 Methanobacteriota archaeon
CTCACGACCACGGACCTGGAACGGCACGAGGCGATGTTGTCGACGCGCGAGACCGCGTTGGAAGAGCGCGAGGGAGAACTCGATTCGACTCGGCGCGAGCTCGCCTCACAGGCCGACGCGATGGAGCGATCAGAGAAGGGCTCCAAGGCGAGAGAGGCTGCGGTCCTGAAGGCCGAACGGGCGCGAGCCGAAGCCGACAAAGGCCTTGCGGAGAAGGAGAAGGCACTCAAGGGCGAACGATCCGCGATCGCTCGGGAAGCCGATGCGCAAGCGCGACGGAAGAGCCAACTGGACGCTCGAACGAAGTCGCTCGACCAGCGGGAGAGAGAGCTTCACTCCGAGGCCGAGGCGGGGAAGGCCAGCCTCGCGAAACTTGCGGCGCAAGTCGCACAACTCACGCGACGGGAGGAGAACCTCGTCGCACACCAATCCGAACTGGAGCGGCGCGAGACCGCGATCGCAAAGCAGCGGTCCGAATTCAAAGATGGGAACTCGGAACTCGATCGCGCCCGGAAACAGCTCGACGCGGAAAGGAAAGCGCTCGATGGGTCACGCGCTGAAACCGCGGCTCAAGCGGAAGCTGCCCGGAAAGCCGAGCGAGCGCTGGAAGGTCATGAGGAGGCAGTCGAAAAGCAGCAAGCTGAACTGGAGGAAGCCCGGGCGGCGCTGGCAGGCGTCGAGAAGACGCTGAAGGCCGACCGCGCGACCCTTCATCGGCGCGAAGCGGAACTCGCGAAACAACACCAAGAGCTCGTCGCTCGGGCGAACATCCTCGACGGACGCGACAAAGAAGTCCGGACGGCGGGCGAGGCCCATCGAGTTGCAGTAACCAAGCTTCAAGCGCGCGTGGCCGAAATCGAACGCCGCGAGACCGATCTGGCATCGGCCCAAGCCGATCTCAAAGGTCAGAGTTCCGTGATTGCACAAGCACACCGAGAGACCCGGGAAGCCAGCGCGGAACTCGAGCGGGCGCAGAAGGAATTGGCGTCCGGTCGAAAGGCCGTGGACGCGACTCGAACCGAGTTTGCCGCAAGGACGAAGGCGTTGGACGCTCGCCATCGAGACCTCGCCGCGACGGAGGCGACTTTGGAGGAGCGGGAGAAGTCCCTTGGGTCCCTGCAAGCCGACCTCGCGAAACGCGAGAAGGCGCTCGCATCGTCTCAAAAGGAGTGGGAGGCACGCCAAGCCAGCGTGGGCGAGGAACTGGACCGACGGGAGTCGCGGGCCCGATCCGAAGGCAGCGAGGCGCATCGTCTGTTGGCCCGCTCGGAGACGAAGGAGAAGCAACTCACGCTGCAGCAAGCCGCCTTGCGGGCTGGCGTGGAACAACTGCGGCGCTCCCAGGCGACGCTGGACCGACGCGAGGCGGCGCTCTCGAAAGAGGTGAAGGATTCGGCGGCAAAGGAGTCCGCCCTCGGCGAGCTGGAAGCGCGGCTCGCGGAACGCGGTCGGGAACTCGCGCAGCGCGACCGTGAACTTCGCCAGGCGACCGAAGACCTCGACGCCCGCGGGAAGCAGATCGACACCGCGGCGCAGGAGCGGGCGGAGGAGGCCCGCGAGATCTCCGTGGCCCAGAAAGAGCTCGCTCGGACTCGGGCGTCCGCTGCGGCCATGGAGAAGCGGGTCCGTTCCGAATCGAAGAAGATCGAGGACCGACTCGACGGGATCAAAGCCGCCGAGGCGCGCCTCTCGACGCGGGAGGAATCCGCGCACACTCGGGAATCAGACCTTTCGGACCAAGACGCGGACTTGAAGGAAAAACTCTCCAACGTCGCGAAGGCCGCGGCAAGCCTGGACGACCGACGGGCGGAACTTGCGAAACGCGAATCGGATCAGAAGGCCCTTGCATCCGAGCTCGAAAAGCGCGAGGTGGGGTTGGACAAGATTACGCAAACCCTGGTGAAGCACCGGGCGGATCTCAACCGGGCCGAGAAGGAGCTCGCGAAGTCGCAAGACGGTATCGCACTCGAAGTCCGCGGAATCGCCGGGCAGCGGAAGGCCGCCGAGCACGCTCGAGCCGAGCTGGACAAACGCACGAAGGAACTGGAGTCTCAAACCGCGGCCGCGGCATTGCGCGAGCGGGAAGCGGCCGATCTCAAGTCGCGAGCGACGAGCTTCCTGAGGTCGGCGGAGAAAGAGGCCGATCAGAAGAGCCGCGAGCTGAAGGAGCGGATGGAACGAGGAGCGGCGCTCCTCGAAAATCAACGCGCGGACATGAAGAAGCTGGCCCAGGCGCGCGAGGACTTGAAGGAGCGGGAGCGCCGGCATGAGGCGGCGCTCGCGGAATCCGAAACCCGGATCAAGGCCGCGGAACAGCAAGAGAAACACCTGAAAGAGAAGTCCGAGGCACTCGCCCGCGAACGCGCCGAGGCGAAAGCGATGTGGAGGAACCTCGAGACGGAAAGGACTCGCATTGCTCGCAAGGAGAAGGCCATCGACTCTCTCGTCACGGCGAAATTGGTGAAAGAGCGCGCTGCCGTCACGGAGGAGGCGCGGGCGATCCGTGCAATGGCCGAGGGCGTGAAAGGCAAAGACAAGTCTGCGGAACAGGAGCGACTTCGGCTCAAAGCCCGCGAACGGGAATTGCAGGCGCTAAAGGTCCGCCTCGAGGCTCGCGAGACCGCGATCCGGCGACAGGAAGACGAACTCCGTCGTCGCCGCGAAGAGGTCCGACGGATGCAAGCCCAGATCGAGAAACTCCTCTGATCATCGGCGGTCCATTGGCCGGGAGGGCACGCTCTCTTCCGACTTCGCAGGCCAGCCGTATGCGTGCAGGAAGAGGAACGCCGTCCCGAAGAGGGGCACGAAGATCAACGAGCTCAACAAGTGGTACAACGTGAACGGGACTTGGGCTTTGAGCATGAGGTCCCACGTGAGGCCGAGCGGGCGTGTGATGAAGTACCATTCGCCGGACGCGGTCCACAGGTCGTACGCGATCGTGAGCGGGACGCTGATCGTCGTCAGGAATGCGACGGACTTCACCCGGAACACGATCTTCGGCCGGATCCGACGGCCGATCAATCCGACGAACACGTAGCCGGAGACGATGAAGAAGGACAGCGCGATCATCGCTTGGAGGCCGTAGCCACCGTACGTCGTCCAGTCGAGCGACTGCAGAACCGCCAGGGCCGCCACCGGCACGAGGACCGTCCACCACCGGCCGAGGAGCGATCCGGCGAGCAGGGCCGCGACGAACACGGTCTCGAAGTTTGCAAAGGCGCGAAGGAGGAGCGTGCCGAGCACCGCGACGACGATCAGGAAGACCCCGAGGATCCGCGTGCGCGCATCTCCCAGACCTGCCGCGGCCGCGTGGCGCAACCTGCCCGCCATCTTACAAGCCCTCCACGGAAGCGGAAAAGTTCCAGAGGACAACGTCGTGGTCGTGCAACGCCGCGTGGTCCGCCGCGACGGTCCCGTAGGCGCCGTTGACCCAGTACTGCCAGTACCGGCCTCCGTCGCCATTCATGGAGCCGTTGATGGCCGTCACGAAGACCCCCTGCGGAATCTGGTACGTGATGTATGCAACCGTGAATCCGAACTTTGCCGAGGCCTCAAGGAGGAGGCCGAACACGGTGTTGTTGTTCGTGGCGGTCGGGGTGTAGCGAATCGACCAGCCGGCCCCTTCGACGTCGAGCCGCACGGAGCCGACCGCGTGGACGCTCACGGGTGCGGGCTGAAGGAGAATCGCCGTGCCGGTGAGGCCCGCGATCGCGGTCATCAGGACCGCCGCGAACAGCACGGCCTGTGCGCGCTCGGTCAGCCTAGGGGCCACGGCGGGAC
>VBMG01000143.1 GCA_005878485.1 Methanobacteriota archaeon
ACTCTTCCAGCGAGGTCTGCCGGACCAGGTTCCATTCAGCCCACGCTCCGCCCGCGGTATTTGACCGGGTAACCGGCTAGTCTGGCCTGACCCAGAAGGCGCTTAAGCAGCAAGTGGTAAGGCACCCCGAGCAACAGCAAGAGCGTTATGTCCACCAAAACGAACGCGAACGTATCGCTAATGCCCGTGAGCGATGGAAAGTCGTAGGCGACGAAGGCCCATACAACGAAAATTCCGAAGTACGCAAGGCTGAGGATGTTCCCGAGCGGCCAATGGCCGCCGTGTCCGAGCGATTCAAGGTACTCCGCGAACAGCCGCACATTGTCGTCGTCCTGGTTGATGCCCTTACCGATCGTGGCACGCATGATGGACGCGCTTATGATCGGAGTCTGCCAAACTTCACCAAGCGACAGATACGAAAAAGAAGCCAGAAACACGCGCCACGAGGCATCAATCGAACCGAGGACGAAGAAAGCCCATGTCATGAGCGTAAGCAAGTACGCGGTCCAGAGAAAAAGGCTCAGAAAGAAGAAACGTTCCCATCCGCCTCCAGCCGACCGGACAAGGTGCGGACCTAACCGGAGGAGCCCCAAACCGCTTGGCCGTTTCTTGGCGAGTGGCGGCGGAGTTGATTGCACCATGTTGGACTTAACAACCCGAGGCCTTTAGATCGGTGAATGAGTAGATGAAATTCCCTGCGGACAACGCCAACTCGCTAATGTACGCCCAGATGCCAAACACCCGCCGGGAGCAAGCGATATAGCGGATGGGCGACCGAATCCAATTAATCGTTTGAGCAATACCCCGGTGGACGCGCGTTCGTTGCGAGGCGAGCGGCCGCTAAAACTCCTTCGGAACCTGCTGGGCCACCTGCGTGATCCGGTTCAGCTGGCTCGTGAGGGCCATAATCTTCGGCAGCGATCCGCGAAACCGGATCTTGCCGCCGAGGACGAGGCTCTGAAAATCCTTCTCGCCTTTCCCGAGTTGTGTCCAGACGTCGTAGGTGCCCTCGAACTTGAAGTCGGCAGGGGCGTCGGCGGAGACTTGGTTGGCCGCCACCTTGCCTCCCTGGATGTCGAGCAGAAACGACACGTTGCGATCGAAGCACGTGAGGACAATCTTCGCGGTGGTCGCGGATGATTTCTTCGCCCATTCGGCATCGGCGTTGAGGCGACTCGCGACCTCATCAAAGAAGGACTTCGTGAAGTATTGGGCCATGTACCGTTCCCTCGAGGCGGAAGAAGACTCCGCCGAAAAACCTTCGCGCTCTTTGCGGCAGTCGAGCGGCGCGGGAAAGGTTTAACGTGGCGCGCCCCCTCCGCGGCCCACGCGTGGGTAGCCAAGCCTGGTCAAAGGCGAGGGACTCAAGATCCCTTCCCGAAGGGGTTCCCAGGTTCGAATCCTGGCCCACGCATCCGGATTCGCCCGCCTTCCAGTGGTCTAAGGACGTACGAACTCATCCGGCTGATGGGCGCCTGCGAGCATCCGTGTGACGCATCTGTCCGCCCGACCGGGCACATGGCGACGTGAAAATCAATTAGTGAGAACCGGGGCGCAAGAGCTAAGAAAGCGACCCCTCCATCGCCGGCCCCCGGGTGGGAAAATGAAACCGGTCATGGAGCCACAGAATCGTCCTGCGAAGCGATCGCCGCTCGCGATGCGGTGCACCGTCAATCGCGCATCCCTGAAGCCGAATTTGGGCACGTCTGTGTATGTCGCCGTGGATCTGACCCCGTCCCCCGCGAGCGTCGCCGCACGAAATCGAAGCATTGCCCTCGCGATCGATTCGAGCGGATCGATGGACGGCGAGAAAATCGAACAGGCGAAGGCGGCGGCACTTGGCCTCCTCAAGCAGCTCCGTCCGACCGACCAGATCTCCATCGTGTCCTTTTCGGACACCGTGGCGGTCCAGCTGCCCATGTCGCGCGTCGGAAACTCCCGAGAAGTCGCGGCGGCGGTGAAGGCCATCTCGGTCAGCGGCCTTACCGCGATGTACAATGGACTGGACGCCGCATTCCAACAGGCGCGGCGGGGCTCTCTCGAAGCCGGTACCGTGAGCCGGGTCATCCTCCTGACGGACGGCAATCCCACCGTCGGCAAGACCGATGGCAGAGAGTTCGTGAGCCTCGCGCAGAACATGCGAGAGGCCGGCATCACGATCACCGCGATCGGCATCGGGATTGACTACAACGAGTCTCTGATGCAGAAGATTGCCGAGGCCGGCGGAGGGTTGTGGCACCACATCGACGCCGGAAAGGGCGATCTTCCCCAGATCTTCCAAGAGCAGGCGGCGCAGATGGCTGGGACCGTCGTCGCGAATCCGGAATTGAAGGTCTCGATCATGCCCGGTTCGGAGCTGGCCGATGCCTACAGCGTCCGGCCCGTCCTGAACCGACTGCCCCGACCTCGGCTCGACCAGGGGGCCTTTACGGTTCCGCTGCGAGACCTGATTGCGGGCGAGGAACAGACGCTCGTGTTCCGCATGGGCGTCCCGGCAAGGCCCTCGGGGAAGGCCACGTTGCTCCGATTCTCGTTGGTCGAAGTCGTGCAAGATGTCGAAGTGACGTTCACCGACGACCCTCGACTTTGGAACGCCGAGACCAACCCGTACCCACGCACGCTCTTGAGCTCGGCCGAGGCCACCGTGCTCATGCAGAGGGCGGTGCAGACGCACGAGGCGGGGGCGCTCGAGAAGGCGGAGACAATCATGCGGACCATCGCCACGGATGCAGGGGCTGCGGCCGCTGTCCGGTCGAACCCCGCCCTGAACGAGGTCGTCACGACGATGCGGGACGCGCAGGCGACGGTGGCCCGGAGCGGTCTCCAGCTGAGCGAGTCCGCCAAGAAAGATTTCCTCCAGGCCACGACGATTATCGGGAAGAAGAAGCCAAGGAAGTGATGGCGTGACGAACTGTCCGGATTGCGGAGCTGAAAACCGAGAAGACGCCCGGTTCTGCGATGCATGCGGCACGAAGATTGAGGCCGAGGTTTCGGACGCGCAGACACCTGCTGCGCCGGAGGCCAACGTCGTCCCTGAGGATCCGGGGCTCGCCCTTTCGCTGCAAGAAGATGACGCCGCCATCGATTCGACGCCCGGCGAGGATGCGAGCGATTTCGATTTGGTTAGCGAGACCGAATCCGAGAACGATGCCATGGGAGTCGAGGTCGAAGCGGCTTCCGAGTCCACAGAGGACGAGGACGAACTGGCCGCGGATTCAACGGAGACCGAGTACGAGCCTCCGGTGGAGACGCCCAAAGCGGGGTACCTCGTCTTTCCCGACAGCACGGAGCAGCCGATTCCCGAGTCGCAGTGGCTGATCGGCCGCGCCGATTTGGCGAAGTACCTGCCGGACCCGGGAAAGGCTAACGAGATATCGAGAGGCCACCTGACGGTCTTCCAAGAAGGCGACCGGTTTTACGTTGAAGATGGATCGACGATGGTGCAACGGAAACCGAGCGCGAACAAGACCTGGCTCGTCCGGGGCAGCTCCCGAATCCTGGTCACCGGCACGGGCCGGACCGAACTCCAGGACGAAGACGAGATCGACGTCGCTGAGCTGGTGAAGCTGCAGTTCGTGATGAAATAGGCCTGCGGAGCGTATGACCCTCTCCCTTCCCTGTTCTTTGAAAGGTCGAAAGGGTCGCTATCAGGTCCTCAGCAAGTTGACCGAAGGAGGGATGTCCACCATCTACGTGGGCAAGTCCAGCCGCGGTCAGCCCGTCGTCGTGAAGGAAGCGAGCGGGACCGATCTGGAGCAATCCAAAGAGCGACTCCGGATCGAGGCCGACATCCTCCGGTCCCTCAGCTCCCCGGGCCATCCGCGGGTGGTTCGCTATGTGGACCAAGCCACGAACCTGGGTCCCCTGTGCCTCGTCGAGGAGCGGCTCGAAGGCGAGACCCTCGCGGAGCGCTACCGGGACAAGTCGGCGGATGCGGGGACCGCGACTCGGCACATTCTTCAACTCTTGGAGGCGCTGTCGTACCTCCACGGTCGCAACGTCATCCACCGGGATGTCAAGCCGAAGAACATCATCCTCGACGCGCACCGCGAGGTCGTCCTCATCGACTTCGGAGCGGCGAAGAAGGAATTCCACCAGTTCACGGGATCCGGCACCGTCATCTACACGCCCGGCTGGGGGGCGCCGGAGCAGAACCTGGGGGAGGCGACCCCGGCCAGTGACTTGTACAGCGTGGGCGCCGTGCTCTTCTTCCTCCTGACGTCGCAGGATCCGCAGGGCTCGATGCGAGCAGCGGGAGGGAAGGCGGAGCTCTTCCGATCCCCTCATGATCTCGAACCGAGCGTCCCGACGGGGCTCTCGGACGTGGTGACTAAGTCCATGGCGTTCGATCCGAAGGAACGATTTCCGACCGCCCAGGACATGGCCGAGGCCATCTCGGGAGGAGGGACCGGGGAGGCTCTCGGGTTCCCGCACCTCGTCGTGCTCGGCAAGAAGTGCCGAGTCAAACGGGAGATGGAGATTGGCAGGGACCACAAGTCGTGCGACCAGACCTGCACCAAGAAAGGTTTCGCGCGCCCTCCCGACATCGGCATCCTGGATGCGGAACGGTATCTCTCGAAGCATCACGCGAGGATCCGGAAGGACGGAAAGGGCCGTTGTTGGATCGAGGACTTGGGGAGCCTGAACGGGACCGCCATGTCGCATGACGGCGGCAGGACGTATCGACAAATCCCAGGGTTCAAACGCGAGGAGCTCACCGACGGAGACGTGG
>VBMG01000144.1 GCA_005878485.1 Methanobacteriota archaeon
TACGGAGACCCGCGAGCGGGGCGCTTCGATGACTTCCGCGGCGACATGAGCTCGATCCACGCGCCGTCAGGGTCCGCCACGTAGGCGAGCCGATCCGTTCCTTCGTCGAACGCCTTCATGACGACCCGGAAGTCCCCGCGGTGTTCCCGCAGAAATCGGTCCACATCGGGAACCGCGAACGCGAGGTGGTCGAGTTCGTCGCCCTGCCGGTAGACGCGATATCGTCCGCGGGGCGGATACCAGTTCAGCTCAAGCCGTTGCGAGCCACGAGGCGACTTGAGGACCGCGATCGCGCCGCCCGTTTCGCGGATCCGCATGCGCCACGTCACCTGCATCCCCAGGACCTGTGTGTAGAACGCGATGGATCGATCGAGGTCCCGCACGCGAATGCCCGTATACCGGAAGCCCATGGCCACGCCTCGCTTCGCGGACCGCCGGAACTCCCATCAACTTTCTCCCGCCGCAGCACGGGTCCGGGCCGTCCAGTCAGGAGCGTTTCCGGACGAGGAAGTGAAACAGGTTTCCTTCCCGGCGCTCGTCGATGACCGGGTGTCCCGTCTGGTCCGACCACCGGACCATCTCGATCGGCGAGGTCGGGTCGTCCGTCACGAGGTGGACGACCTCGCCGACGTTAACCTGGGTCAGCAATTCGTTCAACTTGACGAGAATCGCGGCGCACTCGATCCCGATCTCGAACATCTCGTAATCAGGGAAGGCGGCAAAACAGCGGACGCGTAGTGCGGCGATCTGTTTCGCGAGGAGCTCGCGTGCGGCGGGAAACGCAAGGAGCGCGGACCGGTCGCCCGCCAGGTTCGAGGGCCGCAACCGCGCGACCCATCCGTTGCCGTAAAGCCCCTCAACCATCGCTCGGGGCTTTGCCAAGACCGTTTGATTGACTTCCTGCAGAACCCCACCGAGTGGTGCGCGAATCGGCCCGAAGTACGTGCCGCTCTCGAGGAAACCGATTGAGGCCCCTCTCGCCAATGCGACCCCGGGAGACTTTGTGGTGATTTTTGCGATCCGCCCCGCAATCGCTACGTAGATGCTCGTGATGCCGACGATGGCGTCCCCCGAATCCGACGGACGAGCCCAGACGAGTCCCTCCGAATCATAGAGGAGGTCATCCGGGAATTCGCAGCCATCGATCTTCATGCAGGACCATTAGATCAGGAGGACGTCGGCGAGCAGCAGCTCCGCATCCGCATCCGATCGAACGAGGACGCCGTCTTCGTCCGCGATCCTTGCGGCGCCCATGGCGGAGAGTTTCTTTCCGTTCACGTGGACCGGACCACCGCCAACGAGATGGAGGTACGCGCCTCGATGGGCTTCGAGGGCGTGCGTGAGGCTCCGGCCCTTCTCGAGAAACGAGGACAATACCGTCGCGTCCGACAAGATCGGAAGGGCCCCTTTGTCGTCGACCGAGACGAGCGGCAAGAAGCGGTTCGTGCGCTCCTCCTTCTCCACGGCCTTCTGTTCCACGGAAGGCTCGAGCCCTGGGGCGGACGGCGTGTACCACATCTGGATGAAGCGCATCGGGGCATCTTTGCGATTGTTGATCTCCGAATGCCACATCCCGCGACCGACCGTCGTGTGCTGGACCCAGCCTTCCTTCAGGACGCCGCCCTCGCCGTTCTCATCCGCATGACGGAATTCCCCACCCGCGCAGTAGGTGACCACCTCGATCTCGCGGTGGGGATGCAAGGGCCAAACGGCTCCGGGCGTCAACGTGTCGTCGTTGAAGACCCGCAACGTGCCGAACCGCATCCACTCGGGATCGTAGTAACGATCGAACGAGAAATGCCAGCGGCCATGACAGGAGCCGCCGTCGATTGGCACGTCGACTTGGTAGATGGACCCGGGATTGCGGACTGTAATCATGAGGACCTTTCGAACGCGCCGGCGGACTTTGAAGGTTTGCAAACCGATCATGACCGAACAAAGCACCGAAACCATTTTCTCTTCCCGGGACCCGTGCGATCGTTGTCCGCGACTTCCCATGGCGCTTACGCTAGACGCTCTCGGCATCGTTGCAGTTGCTTCGGCAATCGGATGGTGGGCCGTCGGCATCGTCTCCGCCGTCCGCTCCCGCGTCGCGTCTCCGTTCGAACGCGCTTTGGCGACGGCCTCGTTCCTCATCGGCGCGTTGGCCTTCGTCACGCCGTACGCCTCGGTCTCCGTCGATGGACCCCTCGCGAATCTGCGGCTCACGTTCATCGGGCTCGCGACGCTGCTCGTCCTCCTGGCCACGAAGTGGATCTCTCGTGGTCACTCCCGATACGACGCCCTTCTCGTCGTCCCGGTCATCGCGTCCCTCACGCTGATCTGGGATGGTTTCGTGCCGAACGGCTTCGACTCCGAGTGGCCGTCGTACGTGTTCTGGGCCCTCCAGCAGATTCCCTACCTCGCGGCCGCAATCGTCCTGTGGGCTACGCTGCATCGGGGGAGAGGGGACCTCGCGACGCCTGTCCATCAGCGGTTCTTCTGGACCGTGGGGATCCTCGTCATGATTCTCGCCATCGGACTCGGGACAAACATCGCTGGCAGGTTCCCCCTGACTACGGGGGACCCTCGGTTCGCGTTCTTCTTACTGATCCCGGCGGCAATCGCGCTCATCGCAATCGTCCCGCTCACCCGCGAGGACTGGGGAGAGATGCTTCGGGTGCTCTCGGCGATCCAAGAGCGCGTGACGGCCGTCTACATGTTCTATCGGACCGGCGAGCCGCTCGTTGCTTTGGCATCGAACCGGAGTCTCCCGATCGAGGCGGAGCAGCTCGAAGCGGTCTTGTCCGTCGTCGGGAACTTCGTCGAGACGAGCGTTCCCTCGTCGCGCGGGTACGCGGTCACTGCGATGCGGTACGAAGGTCTCGGGCTTGTCGCGGTTCGCGGAGAGTTCGTCATCATCGCGGCGGTGTACGACGGGCCGGCATACGACGCGCTCCGCAGCGAACTCACGCGGACCCTCAAGGTGTTCGAGGAGCGGAGTTGGAAGGAGCTCCGAACGTGGGAGGATGCAACGAAGGTCGCGGAGACCGCCGCGAACGAGTTGTCGAACCTCCTCCACCGGCCGGAGAGGACGGTCCCTCCCTCACTCCGGCACGCCTCCGCGGGCGAGGCGAAACCTGGGAAGTCGTCGTAGGCGGGCGAAGTCTTTTCGAAGTGGAGCCGCTTCGAGGAGTATGGAGCGAACGAACATCGCCTCCGGGGCGGTCTGGGAGCCAATCGTGGGATACTCGCGGGCGGTCCGCGTCGGACCGTTCGTGGTCGTCGCGGGGACCACCGCGACGGATTCGCGGGGTGGCATCGTGGCTCGTGGGGACGCATACGGTCAAGCGGTCCACATCTTCCGGAAGATCGAGGCGGCCCTCGAGGAAGCGGGTGCCCGGCTGACCGACGTCGTACGGACGCGAATGTTCCTCGCGGACCTCGGCGACTGGGAGAAAGTGGGCCGCGCCCACGCCGAGTTGTTCCGCGAGATCCGTCCCGCCGCGACGATGGTTCGCGTGAGCGGCTTCATCCATCCCGATATCCTCGTCGAGATCGAGGCGGACGCAATCGTCCGCGAACCCGAGTAGGCAAGCGTTATATCCGGGTCCCCCATGGATGCGCCATGGCGCGGGTCCGGCCATGGAGCGGCCAAGTGAGCTCAATCCATATTGCGAAGACCGCGGAAGCTCCGATGCGGTCGGTCCAACGGGTGCGCGCGGTCCCCGGCAAAGGGCTCGAAGGAGACCGATACTTTCGGGCCGAGGGGACCTACTCGGACCGACCGGGACCGGCTCGGGAGATCACCCTC
>VBMG01000145.1 GCA_005878485.1 Methanobacteriota archaeon
GCACCTGTTCGAGTCCCTCGGGTTCGAGCGAGTCGCCCGCCGGGTCCTGTGGCGGTGGTACCGCTGGCGCGGGCTGTCCGTCCAGATGCGGATGCTCTTGGCTCCCCATGAGGTCCTCCTCGTGCGCACTTTCACCGACCTCCCTCCCGCGTCACCTCAAGAGGGCTCCCGGACCTCTTGATCGCGGGGGAGTCCGCCTGCACGGCTGGATCATCGACGCGTATGGCAACTACGACCGCGACTCGATGGTCCTCTGGCTGTGGAACGAGCGGGGCGCGCATCGGATCGAGGATCCGCGGGTCGTGCCGACGTTCTTCCTACACGCGCCCGCGTCTGACCTCCCCGCGATTCGACGGCGAATCGAAATCCTCGATGGCGTGAAGGAGGTGCGGGAGGTCTCGAGGCGCATCGCCCTCGAGGACGACGAGCCGAAACCCGTCCTGGAGATCGTGCCACGGCATTACCGCGACCTCCGCAATCTCGCGCACATCCTCGACTCGAACGGCGGGTACGTCGACCATCGGCTGTTCAACGTGGACCTGCGCTTCAGCCAACGATATGCGATCGAGCACGACATCTTCCCGATGGGGCTCCTGCATTACGCGAACGGCGTGTGGCGGGCGGAAGAGGAGCACTTCGCGCTCGACTATCCCTTGCCCACCCTGCGGAAATCCCTCCTCGACCTCCATGTCGACAACCCGGCGGGAATCCCGCGAATGCAGGACAAGCTCCTCGGGGCCCACATCGACGAGGTCGAGATCGATGGGGACGAGGAGACGATCCTGAAGGGGATTGACGCGGTCGTGCGGTCGAAGGACCCGGACGTCGTCATGACGGACGGCGGCGACGCGTTCCTGATGCCGTACCTCGCCGCGAAGGCCTCTGAACTCGGGGTGAACCTGCAACTGGGCCGAGACCCCGACCGGTTCGCGGGGGTGAAGCCGAAATCCTATTTCACGTACGGGAAGATCGTCTACAAACCGGGCCAGTACATCCTGCGCGGCCGGCTGCATCTGGACCGCGGGCATTTCGCGTTCCGGGAAAGCGATTTTGCAGGCCTCGCAGAACTGTCCCGGCTGTCGACGTTGACGCCCCAAGAGCAGGCGCGGCTCACGCCCGGCACCGCGTTCTCCGCGATGCAAGTGAATCAGGCGTACCACGACGGCTGTCTCGTGGTGTGGAAGAAGAATCGGCCCGAGGATTTCAAGGATGCAGAGAATCTCCTACGGGGCGACCGCGGCGGATTCACGTTCGAACCGGAAGTCGGTGTGCACGAAGGCCTCTACGAACTCGATTTTTCCTCCCTGTATCCGAGCATCATGGTGAAGTACAACATCTCCGCGGAGACGCTCGACTGTTCCTGCTGCCGCACGGATGGCATGACCGTTCCCGAGCTGCGGTACCATCTGTGTACGCGACGAGTGGGTATCGTTGGTCGTGTGCTGAAGCCGCTGATCGAGCGACGGCGGTATTACAAGAAGATGAAGAAGGAACCAGGCCCGCTCCAAGATGTCTACACGGGAAGAGACACGATTTTGAAATGGACACTTGTAACTTGCTATGACGGAAGTACACTAGTTCCAATCAAAGAGAATGGTATCGCAAAAATTGCACGCATCTCGGACGTCATTGATCCACATCTTCCCAACGAACCTGGCGTCGCTCGCGCCCCGGAGGACCTCCGAGCGGTCGGTCTTGACGACAGCATGCGAATCGTCGAACGACAGGTCCGAAAACTCGTCAAATCACGCGCACCCAAGACTCTCCTTCAAGTCTCCCTTCCAGGAGGCCGGAATCTCCTCGTCACGCCCAATCATGGATTCTTCGTTTCAACGACATCGGGTCTTCGGCGGAAACGGGCAGACGCGCTTCGAGTAGGCGACCAGATTCCCATTGTAACAAAGTGGAAAGTGGACGGAGAACCTGCCGTTTCGCTTAACGCCGCGAGAATCCTCCTCCGAAACCTGTCCAAGAAGGATCTGGAATTTTGGAGAGTCCGTGGCCCGAGCCTAAAGAAACACATCGAAGCGAACTTCCGTCTTCTCTACCGTTACGCCACGAACGCTGCGTACATCGAGCGGTCCGTACATATCTGGAGGCAAACGGGCCAATTGCCACTCCGTTTTCTCCCCTTCCTTTCACTTAAGCCGGAAGATTGGAACGGTCTCGAAATAGGACATGGCCGTCGAAATGGAGGAAGGATACCCTACCTTTCTGCCCAAATCCTAGTCGATCATGACTTGACGTTTCTCGCGGGATTCTATGTCGGCGATGGAAGTGGAACGGGGAATATGATACGGCTTTACGTCGGGATGAATGAGTCGGAACTCGTAGGAAAATTGATGGACATTGTCTCTAGGAAATTCGGTGTCGTCGGGGTAGTGCGCAAGGAAACGCATGCGAACATGTGGGTCGTACAGTTCAACAGCGGTGTTTTGAAACGAATTATCCGCGACGTACTGCATCTCGGAGAGTCGTCCGATAGAGGAAAACTGACTGTTCCGGATTGGATTCTGAACGCGCACGAGGATGCACGCAGGGGTTTCATTGCAGGCCTGATTGCCAGCGATGGAGCGATTCACCCCAAAGCGAAAGCGTTGATCTCGAGTGCTTCGCGAGAGTTTCTCGAGAAAGTACGGCTGCTCCTGGGAAGTTTGGGAATTCCGAGTCAACTCTATTCTTCTCGCCCCAATCGCTACCCCATCCACTCGATCTATTTCCCGACAAGTTATCTCGCCGGCATTTGGTTGAAAGATGGACACAGAATTCGAGTCCGATTGCCCAAACGTCCCAGGCCTCCTACCTTGTACTCTGACGTTTTCTTTGTCGACGTCAAGAGTGTGAAGAGAGTCGCTCCAAAGACTCCTTACGTTTATTGTTTCGAAGTCGAGGGACCACCGAATGGATTCGTTGTGCAAGGAATGGTCTATGCCTCGAACAGCTTCGGCTACCAAGGATACAAAAATGCCCGATTCGGTCGCATCGAATGTCACGAGGCGATTAACGCGTACGCGCGGGACATCCTCGTCCGCACGATGGAGATCTCAGAATCCCGCGGCTACGAGGTCGTCCACGGCATCGTCGATTCCGTCTGGTTGCGAGCGAAGCCGGACGCAGATCCGATCGAGAAGGTCCGCGAGCACATCGCCGGATCGATCGGCCTTCCGATCGAGCTCGAGGGTCGCTACAAATGGATCGTGTTCCTCCCATGCAAGACGACCGGCGTCGGCGCGCTGAACCGCTACTACGGCCTCTTCCAGGACGACGAGTTCAAACTCCGCGGCATCGAACTCCGCAAGCACGACACCCCGGAGTTCATCAACATCTGCCAGGAGGCGATGCTCGGCGAGCTCAGCCTCGCGTCGACCGCCGCAGAGTTCCGCGAGCGCATCCCGAAGGCCGTCGACATCCTGCGGTGGACGGCGAAGTGCGTCCTCGACCGCGCGATCCCGGTCCACCAGTTCATCCTCACGAAGAGCGTCTCGCGCGCCCTCCCGGAGTACGTCGTCCTCACGGCGACCGCGGCGGCGCTGAAGCAAATGGAGAAACGCGGTTTCGCGGTCGAGCCGGGCGAGTCCGTGCGGTATGTCCTCTTGGACGCCCGCGC
>VBMG01000146.1 GCA_005878485.1 Methanobacteriota archaeon
TGACCGCGGACATCGACGCCGCGAATTCGGCGGTGGACGACCTCGACAAGCACCAGAAGCTGATCGACGGGCTCTCCCACCACGTCGCCTCGAGGAAGGGGGAGGAGTTGCTCGCCCTCGCGGCGATCATCGACAGCCTCGGCCGCACCGCGGGCTACGCCGCGGACATCGCGGAGATCGCGATCGACCATGCGGTGTACCAGGCCCCGTAATCTCCATAGAGGTACGGGAAGTACGAACCAAAGGTTTCTGACCAACGGATGGGGTGGTTCGGTCGATGAGTGCAAGCGAAGTATCCGTGCCTCTTCCTCCGGAGGAGGTCGTCCGGCGCTTCTACGAATTCCTCGCCCGGGGTCAGCTCGTCGACGCCCTGGATTTGTTCACGACGGACGCACGGCTCCGTGAGGGGTCCAAACGCGAGTCCTCCGGGATCCGCGCGATTGCCGCCTCCCTCCTGCCGTATCGGGAGCCACAGGAGATTTCCGTCGAGCAAGTTGAGGCGGATGGCCCCGAGGTCCGTGCGGTCGTCCGATCGAAGAAGGGTCGTTCGGTCGGTCGATTTTCCGTCGCGAGAGGCCGAATCCAGAGCGCGCAGATGTAGCGACCGGAGCGCACTCGGCGGTTTCCGGCTCGGACCCGCCTAGCTCCTCAGGATTTTCTCAAAACACTCGTCCATGCCGCGGAACTCGACGATGTCTCCCCCCCAGCTCGGGAGGATGGCCCCGTACCGGTCTTCGAAATCCTGCAACGCATCGCTGACGAGATACCGCACGTGCTCCGCGTCCAGGTCTTTCGCGACGGCCGCCGCGACCGTGTGCGTCCCCCGGACGAAATGGATCGTGTACGTCCCATACCGGAGCTCATCGAGCGTGCCCGTCTTCGACGCCAGCGTCTGCTGGACGAACTCTTGGACCGCGACGAGCATCCCGCTCAGGACGTCCCGGTCGATGTCGGTGCGCAGTGAGTCCGAATAATGCCGGATCAGGATCCCGCTCTTCGCCATGATGAAGAGCTCGGAGATTCCCGCGGTCGTGCCGAAGGCGATGCCGAGCGCCTCGGCGACCTTCGAGGCGGTCCGTTTCATCTCGATCTTCAGGACCCCGAGGTTCGCCGACCGGTCTACGAGGGTCAGCAGGCTCACGTCGCCCTCCGCGAACTGCACGACGGCGACGTTCGCTTGGTCCCCGTCCATGATGATGAAGGTGGGCCCGTGCATCTGGATGTTCTCGAACACGCGGGCGCCCGACTGGGCGATCAGCGTGCTCATGGCGGACAAGACGGACGAGCTGACGCCGCCCTTCACGTCGCTTGCGACCGTCAGCCCGTTCGAATCCGCGATGACGGATCCGAGGATGCCGTGGATCTTCTGACGGAAGCCGAGCAGGATTTTCTCGAGCTGTCCTTCGATTCCTTCGTCCGAGAACGTCGAGAGCTCTGCCTTCCTTCGGGACTCACTTCGCTGCATCGATCTCACGTCCCGACGGGTCTATCCGGGCCATCTTGGCCCTCTGGGCGGAGCGAGATTTCGAACCGCGGCGGATGCGGAACAACGTGACTCGAGGCGGTCGCACGATGAGGAACAGTTCGTAGGTGCCGTACCCCATGGCTCCCAACCACACGACGAGCACCACGGATCCCGCCACGGTGGGGAGGGTCACGCCGACCGAAGGCAGGATGATCGCAACAGTCAGCGCGATGAAGCCGATGGTGAACGCGCCGAGGAAGCGCTGGATCCTCTTTTCCATGATGAACATCCGGGCCCTTCGGACGTCCCGGTCCATGCGGGTGAAGGCGACGAACGTCAGTCCGAGGAGACCGCTGAGGGCCGCGAAGAAACCGATGAAGCCGAGCGTGACGAGGGGGTCTGCCATGCGAGGTCCGACGCTCTCATCTGGGAGGCTTGCTCCCTGACAATAAGCGTATCGTTCTGAATGTTCCCTTTTGGGATTTGTCCCGGCACGGCGCGATTCCCCGCCGCCTTCGCCACGCCGACCCACTTATCTAAGGCCCGGGCGTCCAGCGAGGGCCGAGAGCTCCTCCCGAACTCCGAGTCCGGCCACCCCAACTCCGCCCGGTGGTTCGCACGACGAGGTCGTCCAGATCGTCCGCCTTCAGCGCGGACAATTCGTTATCCGGGATCCCGAGTCGGCTGCGTCTCCCCGCGATCCCCCCGTTCCGAATCGACCCAAAGCGATAGCTTGTGGGACGTCCCGACGCCGTCGTCTCGGCTACCTCCGCCACGCCGTTCTCCATGAGGTAGTGCATCATGAAACGTCGGCTCTCATCCGACCATTCCGGGAACCGGTCAGACGCTAGCTTGGACAGCTGAAGAGTCGAGACCTCCTGACCCGAGATGTCCCTTGCGAATTCGAAGGCATCATACGCGTCATACGGGTGGAAAGGAGACGACGACCGATTCGACGCAGGCCGGGGGATGCTTTCGTCGATGTGAGCATCCGCCTCGTCGATTTTCTGGCGGAGTTCGGTGAATTTCCTCACCTTCGGATCCCGACTTAGCTCTTCAAGTTCTGCCATCCACACCTGAAGCTGAGACCGGATGACCGATACGAGATCTTCCGGCAGATTGGGGTTCAACGCCCATCCCTCGTGGGCAGCAGTATGACATAGTGGCTATATAATAGTGTCTGACCAATGTCCGCCACGCACTATTGCCTACACCGGTCCGGCCGCATAGATTCATGTACCCCGAATTTATCCCCGGGCCTCGCGGTGTTTGTTTGTATCGGATCGTCACGGTTTTTGGCAAGAAGGAATTCTCGACGATACGACTCTTCTGCAAGCGCAACCGGCTCAGCCTGTACTCCCTTGCAAAGGTGGCGATTCGGGAATACATCCAGCGCCACTCCTAATCCCCGAGACGCTGCGACGCGAGGCTGATCGTGACGGGCTCGGATCCAAGGCACAATCCCATCCTAGGCGCCGATGGCGATCGCCGGGCCCGCGCGCTCTGGACGCGGTGTCGGACAATCTGCTTATGGATCACTCGGATGGCCTCGAGTAACGTGCGAGGGCTCCCTTTCCTTCGGCACGGTGAGGTCCCGGTCCTTGACGAACAACTGGGACTCGATTCGCCGCAGGACGT
>VBMG01000147.1 GCA_005878485.1 Methanobacteriota archaeon
TGGGTTTCGTATTAAGGTTTCCCGGCTCGTCGAACCGGCCTCGCTCTTTCACCGGAGGAGAAGTCCGACAATCGTCGCGAGGACGCAGAGGATCGCGGTCACGACAAACAGTGACTCCCTCCCGACCTTCGTGTCGATGTCGTGGGACCAGTACGCGAGGACGAGACCGCCTGCGAGGCCGAGCGGAAAAATCGGCACCCCGTTGATTCGGAACCACAGGAGAGAGATGAGGACCGCGATTACGGAGAATCCGGCAGCGTGCGTGTCGAGCGGGGGCAGCGGACCTGGAGCGAAGAGGGGCACGCCGCAGGCCGAGCTGAACCGAGCCGGCATGTGGATCGGAGCGCCGCAACGTGGGCACGGCGGAGGCGTTGGGATCATCGAGACACCGAAGAGACGAACGGCGGACCCCTAGTAATGGACTCGGAGCTATCTTCCTCGCGGGCAAGAATGTGTGACATTGTAATCGGGTTGTCCCAGGAGGGGACGCTCGAGCGAGCGGCGGAACGACTCGGTGGGCGCTCTCGCAGACTCACGGAGCGATCGTCTTGCGCATCAGAACACCGCTCGTACCGAGCGAGGCAACGGTCCGGAACCCCTCTTTTCGGAACATGTCCGGCGTCCCGAACCAACGCCACTCGGGCACCGCGGCCATTTTGGCGGAAGCCACCGGGTAGGCTTCGACGGTTCCTCCTCCTTGTTTCCTGATTGACTCGAGTGCCGCTTTCAGCGCGAACTTGGCCACACCGCGCCCTCGGTACTTGGGGTCCACGAAGAAGCAGGTGATTCTCCAGAGTTTCCCGGCCCCGACCGGAGGCGCCGCCTTACGGTAGGTCCGCCGCGCGTCAATCCGGGGGAGCTCGTTCCGGCCACCGTATTGGCACCAGCCGATCGCGGTCTTGCCGTCGTAGACCAAGATTGCATGGGAGCGACCTTCGCGCACCAATTTTCTCTTGTCTTTCCGATTCTTTCGCTTCCATTGCTCGCTCGTCGTCCCGCGGCGAAGGGGCTTCGTCCGCTGATAGAAAATGCACCAACATCCTCCCTGTTTGACGGCGAGCGTCTCAAAGTCAGGAAGCGTGCGAGGACTCAACTCGCGTATCGTGTATCCCGTCGGAACTCGATTCGCCATCGTCGATGCTGTCGGCCGAAACGAGCAAGGGAAACAAGAAGGTTCTCGCTTCGAGGCTTCCTGGGTCGACAGATTAGAACATGACGACCCACACGTGGACGAAGGGCAAGCCGCTCGACAGCCAGACGGACTGTGCCGGACGGCCCGTACCGCCGCCCCAGACGTGGGGTTCCCTCGAACAAAAGGCTCGAGGAAGGGTCGATTTAGAAGGGCGACGCGTCCCGCTCTCACTCCTGATTCTCGGTCCCGGACAGTGTGGACCGCGAGTTGATGCACGGCGGGTGACATCCGAGTTACTTGCTACCCGATTCAGAACTTGCCAAAGCGCGGGGCCCCGTCCGGCGCGGCCCGGAGGACATGGCCGACCTCGTTCGGGCGATGTTGGCGGATGCGGTGTTCAACGACCGCGATGCGAAAGACCCGATCGAACTGAGCCGCCTCGCCGGGTTGTCGCTTGCCCGGGTGTCTTCCGCTCTCGCGGTCGGCGAGAGCCGAGGCCTGTTCCAGCGTGGCCCGGCCCCGACTCGGACGGGGACCGGGCCCTCGAAGACCCTCTGGCGACTCTCACCGGACCTCACGGACCTCGCCGCCAAGTTCGCGGACTTTGCGGAGCTCTCGTCCCGCTTCAGCCGAGAGGTGGCCCAGGTGGCGTCGATGCACCCGCCGAAAGACGTCGCGCGGAACGTCGAGTTCAATTTGGAGATCGCGAAGACGGTGTTCGGGAAATGGACCGTGGACGTCCTCGCGCTCATCTACGCGCATAAGACCCTCGGCTTCCAAGAGATTCTCCATGCGATGCCGGGGATGAGCGCCCGGATCCTCTCCGTGAAACTATCGCGGCTGAAGGAGCTCGGACTCGTACACCGTGAGGTGCTCGACACGAAACCTCCGCGGGTTCAATACTCCTTCACGGAGAAGGGGCTGCGCGTCGCGAAACTCGGCGAGCCGGTGTTCCTCTATCTGCGTTTTGCGGAAGGCTTGCTGTTCCTCGAAGAGGATGCGGAGGCCGCGCTCTGATGACAGAAGGGCCTGTGGTTCCACGTCGTAGGTGCGCGGCGCGGCCTCCGGGTGATTTCATGCGTGCAGCTGGATGTTCCCTCCCGCCAACGTGCCATCGGCTTCGTAGCCCGAGTCCAGGCTGATCTGGAACGTATCGACGCCGCGGCCCGGCTCACCTCCGTCCGTGACCGTAATCGTGGCCGTATCCGATGCGCCGTTCACGGTCGCGGGGCCTTTGAACGTCCGCGTGGTCCCCTCGCCTCGATATTCCGAGAGGTCCGTCATTTGAATCTTGATCCCGGCCGCATGGTCGAGGTACGTCAGATGGCAGCTCGGTACCGTCTTTCCGGGCTTGTATCCGGCGACGAATCCGAAATTCGCGGATCCGCCCTGGACGGAGATGAAGCCACCGCCCGTGACGAAGTCCTTCGGAACCGGGCTCACGCCGCCGCACCGGATGTCGCTGTGGGCATGGGACACGATGACCTCCTCGCCCGTCGCGAGGGTCAGATGGAGGGCGTTCACGGTCATGTCGAACGTCCCATCGTGCGAGCCGTCGATTTGTTCGTTGATGACGAGCGTCAGCACGCCGGGTACGGTGACAACTTGATTCGGCGCGGTGGAAACGTCAACGACCGTCCCGGCCACGACGAGGTTCACGATTTCGCTCTGCCCGACTGCGGCATTGCAGGTTGCCGTGGATTGAGAGCGGACGAAGTCGGCGGCGACCTCGTTCGGCCCCCCGGGCAGGAGACGAACGGTCGCGGTCGCGGCATCGCTCTGGGCGACGTTGTCGAATCCCATCGTGTCCGCGAGGAGTACGTCCGCCTTCGCGAGCGGTTCGTCCAATTGGACGAACGTTGCATCCTGGAAGCCGCCTTGCGACGGCAGATCGCCTGTATCGGCGAAGGCCGTGTTGAGGAACGGGGTGTGGATTGACACGCCCGTCGCCCTCCCGCTGTACTGGGTCGCAGGGTCGGTCGCCGCTACCGCGAACGTGGCGAGGGCCAGTCCGAGGCCAACCACGACCAGCGACAGCGACACGGTCAAGGTGCGCGTCCCGGGGGAATTCAGGGGGTTCATGGTCCAAACATCGAGCGGCCCATCATGGGCTTTCCCGAACTTTGAGCGAATCTCGTAATCTCTCGGTCAGTTCGTGAACGGCGAGTCCGCGGCGCGTGGTGAACCGGAAACCGGGCCGTCTCCTCGAACGGTCCGCTACGCGGCGCGTTTTCCCTTCGCCCGGACCTTCTTGTCGGCGCTGGCGGGTTGCAGGAAGTCCTCGAGCGGCTTCTCCTTACGGATCTTCTCTCCGGGAATCGGCACGGGATACTCGCCCAGCAAGCACCCGAGACACAGGTCTTCGCGGGGATGCTTCAGCGCCGCGATGAGCCCCTTCAGAGAGAGGTACCCGAGCGAGTCGGCCGTGATGAACTCCGCGATCTCCGGTACTGTCTTCTCGTTCGCGATGAACTGATCTCGAGTCTTCATGTCGATCCCGAGATAGCACGGGAACCGGATTGGCGGGCAACCGATGCGCACGTGGACCTCGCTCGCGCCGGCCAGCCGGAGGATCTGCACGATCTTTCGGATCGTCGTGCCGCGGACAATCGAGTCGTCGATC
>VBMG01000157.1:0-1904 GCA_005878485.1 Methanobacteriota archaeon
GAATGTACGACACGTCATCGACCCCCCAGCCACCGCTGGATGAAGGAAATCCCGAACACCAAGGCTACGACGACCACGATCCCCAGCACGACGACCCACGCATAGTTCTGGACCTGGCCCGTCTGGCGTTGCCGGAGCCGCACGCTCGTCCGCACCGTCTCAAAGCTCACCGCGTTGACCGCGCCGTCGATCACCCGCCGGTCGAACGCGTCCGTCCCGGCGGCGGTCGCGAGGCCACCGCGGCCGACCGCATTCACGATCCCGTCGATGACCTTGCTGTCGAACCAGTCGAGGCCCCGCGCGACCCCGTACACCACGGTCCGGCCGAACGCGTCGTAGGCGTCGTCGATCCAGTACCGTTTCGTCAGCATGCGGTGCAGGAACGCCGTGCCCGGGGAGGCGGTGAAGCGCTCCGCCGGGATGCGCTTCGTCGCGTAGACCGCCCAAGCGAGCGCGAGGCCAAGGACCGCGACGCCCATCGAGACGCCCTCGAGGAAGTAGTCCTGGATCGGTGCGCCGACGAGCGGGAGAGCCGTCGCGGGGCGATTGAAGAAAACGAGATTGCCGAAGCCCTGCATCGGGTACGCCAACAGGCCGGACACGAGGGCGAAGCCCGCGAGGATCATCAGGGGGACCGTCATGACGAGCGGTGACTCGTGCGGGTGCTCGTGGCCACGGTACTCTCCCCAGAACGTCATGAACCACAGTCGGAACACGTAGAACGCCGTGAGGAATGCGGTGATGACGCCGAACGCATACAGCACGTAGAACACGGGTTGCTCGGACCCCGCGTCGAACGTGATCGACAGAATCTCCCCCTTCGAAAAGAAGCCGCTGAACGGGATGATCCCGGCGAGGGCGAGGGAACCGAAGAGCATGGCCTTCGAGGTCACGGGCATCGGCTTCGAGAGGCCCCCCATCTCTCGCATGTCGTTCGTATGGACGGCATGGATGACGCTTCCCGCCCCGAGGAAGAGGAGGGCCTTGAAGAACGCGTGGTTGAAGAGATGGTACAAGGCGGCACTGTATCCGGCGGAATCGCGGGAGGGGTCCTTCGCCATGAGGTAGGCGCCCGCCCCCAGGCCAAGGAACATGTACGCGAGCTGCGAGATCGTCGAGAACGCGAGGACCCTCTTGATGTCAAAGTTCACGACGGCCATCGTCGCGGCGAAGATCGTCGTGAAGCCGCCGATCGCCGCGATCACCAGAATCGCCGTGAACGGAGGGGCGACCAGGGGTGAGAGGGGGACGAGGAAGATGAACGCCCGGGCCGTGAGGTAGACGCCGGCTTTGACCATCGTCGCGGCGTGGATCAACGCGCTCACGGTCGTCGGGCCTTCCATGGCGTCGGGCAGCCACGCGTGCAGGGGGAACTGCGCGCTCTTCCCGACCGCGCCGCCGAACAGGAGGAGCGGGATCAGGGTAAGGAGCTGGGGCGTGAGCTGGTTCGGATACAGAGACGCCATCTTCCGTTGGATGTCCACGAACGACAGTGTGTCGAAGACGTTCCAGATCACGAGGACGCCGACGAGGAACGCGACATCCCCGACGCGGGTCACGAGGAACGCTTTCTTCGCCGCGGCCGCCGCCTCTGGCTTGTGGTACCAGAAGCCGATCAACAAGTACGAGCAGAGCCCCATGATCTCCCAGAAAATCATGAGCTGGAGGAAATTGTCCGCACTGACGGTCCCGAGCATTCCCGTCGCGAACAGGCTGACCTCGGCGTAGTACCGCGGCTTCCCTTCCTCCTCATGCATGTATCCGAGCGAATACACGAGGATGAGGAGGCACAGGAACGACACGAGGACGAGCATCAAGGCGCTCAGGTTGTCGATCAGGAGGGAGATGCGAATCGCGTCATCCGGGAGGAGGCCCGGAAGCCACACGTATCCGACGATCGTCTG
>VBMG01000157.1:2077-5676 GCA_005878485.1 Methanobacteriota archaeon
ATCCCGAGGAGCGCGAACACCTGGCCGCTGGCGTCGTGATTGTACGAACTGAAGGCGACGAAGTTCAGGATCGAGGCGTTCAAGATGATCTCGATCGACATGAGGACGATGATCCCGTTCCGGCGGGCCAGGACGCCGTAGAACCCGATGCAGAACAGCATCGCGGACAACAGCAACTCGTACGGAAGCGGGATCACGGCCCCACCTTCCCCGGCTCGTCCATCTTCGCCAGGTAGACGCCCCCGATCATCGCGGCCCCCAGGAGGATCGCGATCAGGATGATCGTGATCGCGAATCCCTCGAACATCTGGTTCGCGATGCCGTTGTTCGAGGTGGCATTCGGGTCGTAGACCGGAATCGAGGTGGGCGAGGTCGGCCAATTCACGTTCCCGAGGAACGACACCGCCATCACGAGGAAGAGCGCCGTGGCCGCGAGGATGACGAGGAGCTCCCGGGCGTTCACGGCGCAGCCTCCGTCGGGGGCTCGTCCATGATCTTGCGGCGTGTCAGCATGATCCCGAAGACGAACAGGACGGGCACCGCGCCGGCGTACACCAAGATTTGGATCAGGAAGACGAACTCGCTCAGGAACAGGAGGTAGATTACGCCAATCGTGACCAGGGTCATCGCGAGCCAGAACGCGGCGCGGACCATGCGCTTGTTGACGACGACGAGGATCGAGCCGATCACCTCGAAGGCGCTCAGGATCAGGAACGCGATGAGCTCCCAGTCAACGTCCAACGGTGCCCTCCCGGAGTACGGTCGGCGAACGGCGTCCCACGCCGCTCACCCCACGGCCCAGACACCCCACGCGATCGACCCGGCCGCAATGAGGATCGTCGCCAGGGAATACGGGATCAGCTTCCTCCAGCCGATGTTCAGGATTTGGTCGATCCGGACCCGCGGCACAGACCACGAGATCCAGATGAACACGACGGACACGAGATAGACCTTGAGGAGGAACCACGCTTCCTCGGGGACGATCGGCACGGGAACGCCGCCAACGTAGAGCGTCGTGAAGACGGGTCCGCTCCAGCCGCCCAGGTAGAGGATCGTGATGAGGGCGGCGCCCGCGATCATCCGGAGCCACTTGAATCCGAACACGAGGCCGAACCGCATGCCCGAGTACTCCGTCGTCCAGCCTTCGACGAGCTCCCCCTCGGCTTCCGGGATATCGAACGGGACGCGCTCCATCTCGGCCATCATCGACACGCTGAACACGATGAATCCGAGGATCTGCGGCGAGAAGATGTACCATGCCGGAATCCCGATCGGACCGAGCGACACGAGCGTGCGCTCCTGTTGCCGGACGATCGTCAGGGGATTCAATGAGCCCGTGTAGAACACGAGGGCGATGACGCACAGGATCATCGGGATCGCGTACGCCATGAGCATCGCGGCGGCTCGCAGCCCGCCGACCAGCGTGTACTTGTTGTTCGCGGACCACCCCGAAATGAGGATGCCGAGCGGCGCGAGTGAAAACGCCGCGAAGATGAAGAGGATCCCCAGGTCCAGGTTCGCGACGTAGAAGCCGCTGCTCCACGGGAGCGCCGCGAAAATCATGAGGGTCGAGGACGCGATGAGCACGGGCGAGATGTGGAACATCGCGGAGTCCGCGTTACGCGGGGTGATGTTCTCCTTCTGGAGGAGTTTCACCCCATCCGCGATGTTCTGCAGGTAGCCGGTCCCGCGATGCGTCGGCCGGCGGGTCCGGTTGAACGGCCAGAACGGAAGCGACCAGATCGAAATCATGATGCCGTACCGGTCCTGGAGGCGGCTGTAGAACTTCCGTTCGACCCACATCATCGTGAGGAGGTTGAACAGCGTCGCCCAGATCACGATGACCGTCACCGCGATGAGCCATGTGATGACGATGATCAGCGGCTCCGCGGCAAGCGGCGTGAGGAGGAGTCGGTCGCGGTACGCCGGGTCAAACCACTGCGCCAATCCGGTCAACGGTGGGATGACCGACGCGAGCCCGTACAAGATCTGGTCGACGATCCAGACGATGGCGAGGGTGAGGACCTCGCACACGTTGAACAGATTCGGGACGAGGGGCGCACTCACTTGTCCATCTCCCCGACGCACACGTCGACGGACCCGAGGATCGCGACGGAGTCCGCGAGCTTGTTGCCGCGGAGCATGAGCGGCGTCGCGGCCATCGTGCAGAAGACCGGGCTCCGAATCTTGACGCGGTACGGCCGGTCGTCCCCGTCACCGATCACATAGAAGAGGGCCTCGCCCCGGGAGTCCTCGGTCTTCGCGTAGCCCTCGCCCTCGGCGCGCCGCGGGGCCTTCACCCGGTACGCCCCGCTCTTGGGCATCTTCTCGAGGGCCTGGAGGATGATCTGACACGATTCCCTCAGTTCATTGAACCGGCAGATGAACCGCGCGTACGAGTCGCCGGCGCCGCCGTCGTGCCACACTTGTGGCTCGAAATCGATCTGCTCGTAGGTCTCGTACGGGTCGAGGCGCCGCAGGTCGACATCGACGCCGCAGGCCCGGAGGTTCGGCCCCGTGACGCCCCAGTTGATCGCGTCCGCGGCGCTGATCCGCCCGACGCCTTCCGTCCGCATCCGGAAGACCTTCGACTCTTGGAACACGCGTTGGTACTCGTTGTCGACTTTCTTGAGGAAGTGCTCGATGCTCCGTCGGCACATCGCCTCGAAGTTCTCCGGCAGGTCGTTGCGTACGCCGCCGACGCGAGGATAGTTCTGGTTCATGCGGGCGCCCGACATGAGCTGGATCAGGTCGAGGAACAGCTCCCGCTCCCGGAGCGCCCAGAGCAGGCCCGTCAAGAGGCCGAGGTCCGGCCCGTACGCCGCGAGCCACATCAGATGCGATGCGATCCGCTGGAGTTCCAGGGACACGACTCGGATCCATTGACCGCGCTCCGGCGTCTCGATGCCCATCATCTTCTCGACCGCGAGGCAGTACGCGTGGGACCACGTGATCGATGACACGTAGCAGAGGCGGTCCGTGAGGACGACGTTCTTCTGGAACTCCCGGACTTCCATGATCTTCTCGTACCCCCGGTGCAGGTATCCGATCTCCGGTTTCGCGTCCGTGACCGTCTCGCCGTCGACCTTCACCTTCATGTTCCAGAGGCCGTGGGTCATGGGGTGCTGCGGCCCCATGTTGATCCAGAACTCCGGCATTCACTTACCTCCCCGCAGCTTGCGCCGGGTGATGTACTGCCGGTCGACCTCTTGGGCGAAGTCCTTCCGCAGCGGGTGGAATCGAAAGTCTTCGGGTAGCAAGATCCGCGTCAGGTTCGGATGGCCCGTGTACTCGACGCCCATCAAGTCCCACATCTCCCGTTCCAGGAAGTCCGCCGCGTGCCACAGTCCCGTGAGGCTGTCGATCTTCGGATCGTCATACGGGATCTGCGCGTTCACCTGGACCATGCAGCCGGTCGCGTAGTTTTCGATGTGGTAGATGCTCTCGAAATGGTCTTTCCAGTCGACCGCGGTGACGCAAGAGAGGTGCTCGAACCCGAGCGAGTCTTTCAGGAGCGTGCACACCGGGATCAGGTCGCTCCGATCGATCACGATCTCGACGAGCCGCTCCCGCACCACCTTGGCGGTCTTCAGTTTCGA
>VBMG01000151.1 GCA_005878485.1 Methanobacteriota archaeon
TCGGGAGATCACCCTCATCGAGTCGGAGGCGATCGATGCGTTGGCGCGGGACAACAAGATCGCGATCCGTGCGGGCGATGCCCGGCGCAACGTCGTCACGCGAGGCGTACCTCTGAACCACCTCGTCGGCCAGGATTTCCTGATTGGCCGCGTCCGGCTTCGCGGGATCCGCCTCTGTGAACCGTGTTCCCATCTCGAGGATCTCACCCGCCGCGGAGTGCTCGCGGGCCTCATCCACCGGGGAGGCCTTCGAGCGCAGATCCTCAACGCGGGCGAGATCCACGTGGGCGACCGAATCGCGTTGGCCGCGGCTTCAGGAACGCGCAAGCCACGTCCCCCGGCTGTCGAAGACCACTGAACTCGGTCCGCGGACCAGAACACCGCGCCTTGCCGTCGGTAGGGGCGTATCCTTAATTGCTCGTCCGGCCTCCCTTCGCCTGCATGCTGACGCCTCGGTCGGAAACGGAAAGTGCGATTGTCGAACTCTGGAAGGAATTCCGACCGAACGAAGCCTTCGTGCTCGGCATCGACGAGTGTGCCGGTCGCGTCTTTGTTCCGACTCCGACGAAGGTCCATCAGATTCAAGCAAGGATTTCCCGAATCCGACGGATGACGAGGGACCCGACCGAACGAAAGCTCCTCGCCTCGTTCCGCGCGGCGCTCGAACTTCGAGAGCCCGCCCACCTGCCCCAATCTCTGGTCGAATCGATGTTCGGTTACCTCATCAAGGAGGGAACGAACGCGGACCATCTGGCGTCCTTCGCACGATTTGGCCGACGAGCGCTCGACGCACGTCGTCGACAAGTGCGCAGGGTCCCGCCACCCGGGATGAGGGCCCTCGTCCAGCTCGCGTGCAGCGGGCTCGCGGACATGCTGAAAACAGTCGAGCGAGAGCTTCGCGAGACGCCGGCGCGCGAAGCGATCCGAGCGCTCATCGCCGCGAACACCCGGTATGCGAAGGCGTTCGATCTACCGGGCTTCCCGGTGGACGGCAGCTTTCAGGATGTCTACGCGTTCTTCAAGCGGTCCGGGTGCGACCTCGGCCGATCCCGATCGTATGCGCGCGCGCTCCGAGACCTATGGGACTACGAGCAAACGCCCGCTCAAGTCGAGGCGGCAGGACTCCGGATGATCCGACGGGAGCTGCCGCACTTCCATGCGTTAGTCCGGCGGTTCGCAGAGGAGCTCAGTTGCGGGGCCACGGCCGAAGCCGTCACGGGCGCCCTCAAGGAAAAGCGCGGCCTGCGACCGGACCAAATTCTTCCGTTCCTAAAGGAAGTGCGCGACCCCGCGAGGCGAGTCGCCCACAAACACGTCGTCGCGATCAACCCCGACTACGCGACAGACGTCGTCGAGACCCCGTCCTACCTGGCGAATTCCACGCCGTCCGGCGCGGCGTTTGGGCTCGACACGTTGACCGACCATCCTCGGGAGATCTTCCTTGCGACGACCGACGTGAGGAGCGCCGCCCGACCACCGCCGGGGGAGCTGCTGAATCTCCTGATCCACGAGGAGTACGGGCACTGCGTCCACGGCTCGAATTCTGCCCTAGCCTACGCGGCGTCACCTCGGGTGCTCGACCTCATCGCCTCCACGTTCCAGTGCGTCTCCGAAGGAATCGCTTTTCAGCGCGAACTCGAGTTTCTCCCGATCATCCAGGAGATCGCGGCGGGCAAGCTCTCCGGCCCGGAGGAAGACGCCTTCGGGGAATCCCTCGAACGGTGGGGCGGGCTCGGCCGTGTTTCCCGGGAGTACGAGTTCCTGACGGCCCTCTGGCGAATCGTCCGATTCCTGCGGGTCATCGGGGACGCGCGGATCAATTCCGGCAAACAGGATCTTGTGCATTTCGTGGAGTGGGCCCACCGCACGACGGGCTTGGAGCGAGCGACGGTGTACTATCAGCTGTTCCCCGCTCACCAAGTCATCGGACCCGGCTACGCGTCGACGTATGCAATCATCGGAGAGCGGATCCGCGAGATTCAGCAGGAAGCGCTGAAACGCGGGAAGAGCCTCCGAGCGTTCAACGCCTACGCGAGCTCGATCGGCTGGCCGCCGAAATCCGTGTTCGAGTCGAAGCTCGACGCGTGGGCTCGTTCCCCCTGACAACCACCGCCGATATCGGCGAGCCGCGGATGGAATCCTTTATCCACGCTTCCACGATGGCCTGCCCTTCCCTTTGACGTCCGGGGTTCGAGGAGATCCCGCCATGGTGACCAAGAGGAAGTCCCAACGGACCCGTGCGGCTTCGAAGCGGTCCGCCCCGCGGGCGAGACGGTTCGACATGGCGCTCATCCAGCGCGGCGCGCGCCTCCGCAGGTCCCCGTTCTTCGACAAGACGTGGGAGGCGGGCTGTAAGTCGTACACCGTATACAACCACACCTTCCTTCCGAGTTACTACGACGACCCGGTGAAGGAGTACTGGCATCTGCTCCGTCACGTCGCCCTGTGGGACGTCGCCGTCGAACGCAACGTCGAGATCAGCGGCCCCGACGGCTTCGCGTTCATGCAGCTCCTCACCCCGAGGGACCTGCGGAAGTGTCAGGTCGGCCAAGGGAAATACGTCCTCATCACGGATGCCGACGGCGGCATCTTGAACGATCCGGTCCTGTTGCGCCTCGAGGAGAACCGGTTCTGGATCGCCCTCGCGGACAGCGACGTCCTCCTGTGGGCGAAAGGGGTCGCTCGACACGCCGGCATGGACGTGACGATCCGAGAGCCCGACGCCTCGCCGCTCCAGGTCCAAGGGCCGAAGTCGAAGGCCCTCATGGCGGACTTGTTCGGGGACAAGGTCACGTCCCTGTCGTACTACTTCTTCAGCCGCGCGGATCTCGACGGGATCCCGCTCCTCGTCACCCGGACGGGGTGGACCGGGGAGATCGGGTACGAGCTGTACCTCCTCGACGGCTCGCGTGGCGCGGACCTTTGGGACGCGGTCGTGAAAGCCGGGAAGAAATACAACCTACGGCCCACGGGGCCTTCCGACATCCGCCGCATCGAGGCGGGCATCCTGAACTACGGGGCGGACATGACGATCGAGAACAACCCGTACGAGCTCGGCCTCGGGTGGACGGTGGACCTCGACAAACCCGGCGACTTCATTGGGAAAACGGCGCTCCAGCGAATCAAGGATGAAGGGGTCAAGTGGAGGCTGGTCGGCCTCGAGATCGACGGGAGGCCGATCGACTTCAACATGACGAAGTGGACCGTGCTGGCCGGAGGACGACCCGTGGGCCGTGTGACGTCCGCGATCCACTCCCCGCGGCTCAAGGCGAACATCGGCTATGCGATGCTGCCGATCATCCACACGGACCTCGGCACGGAACTCACGGTGGACCACCCGGACGGACCGCGGACGGCGACCGTCGTGAAGAAGCCCTTCATCGATCCGGGCAAGGAGATTCCGAAGGCGTAGGAACGTTCCTACTGGCTCCGGGTCGTGAGGATGAGCAACCCGTCCCAGAAGTCGCTCGCGTAGATGAAAAAGTCCGACGGGCTCCCCGGCACCGCTTCACCGAACTTCGCGCCCCAAACCTCACGTGCCTGGATGAAGCAGTCGCCCTGATAGCCCCACGGGTTCAGCGTGTTCCGCCCATGGCACGCGGTTTTCATGTCCACCGCGCCGACCCAGAACGCGACCTGTTCGGGATTCGTCTTGTCGCTCATGTCAACGAGGTAGAGACCGCTGCTATACGATGGGGCGAGGAAGCGATCCTCCTGAACGTCAAGGTTATGCACATCTCGCGTGAAGAACCGCTGGACCACGCCGTAGGTCGAGACGCCAGCGCGAATCTCCGCCATGATCGCCATCGCCTGAGGGCTCGGGATTGGAGGTGGCCAGAAGCCGACCTGGGCGACAATGCACGTGTGGACCCCGTCGCATCCGTCGGCGCGGAGGATGTGAACGCCACCTGCAAGGCCGATGCCCACTTCGTCCTCGAGGAGGACGAAATGGCCGGACGGGGTCGGCTGCGCGTAGTGGGCACAGCATGTGTCGATGAGCCCCCGAGGTGTCAACGTGGGCATATAGTCGAGCGACCCGATCTCGCGGGGATGGGCCGCGTCGGTGACGTCGACAATCCGCAAGCCCGAATCCCAATATGCCACGTACAGCAGGACGTGGCCGGTGTCCGGGTGGACAAGGAGCGTCAGGTCATGAGCGCTGTTGAACGAAAGGCCCTGCGCCCCTTGCGGCTCCGGCGAGACGTAGTCCGTCAGGACCACCGGCTGCGTCCAGTCCGAGGCGTCGATAATGCTCACATGGTGCCCGTGGTCGGGATCATCGGACTCCATGTTCGCAGAATAGACGTAAGGTCGGTCGGGCCAGCGAGGGTCGATTTGAACATCGTGCGTTCCGCCGGTCCACACCTGTCCGCGGAACACGGGGTGGAACACATCCGTGATGTCGTAGAGGCTCACCCCGGCGAAGGCGCCCTCGCTGAACGTCTGGCTTGCGACGGCGAGGAGGTCGCCGTTTATGTCAACGTCCGCCGAGTCGGACGAGGCAACTCGGTCGTCCGCACCGACATAGTCGGTGGTCAAGATGTCCACGACGACCGGGTTCGTTCGGTCCCGGATGTCTACGACCGCCACTCCGAGGTCGACGTACGACCCGAGGTATGCTACGTTCCTCGCCGGATCCACGTCGATATCGGAAGTCTGGGAGCCGACCATGAGGCCGTTCGAGCCGACGAGATCGAGGCGGTTGCGATACGTTGCCGCCGCCGTACCGGATGAAATCATCACGAATGCGAGCACGGCAGCAGCCACGAAAAGCGCCGACTTCATGGACCCTCCTCGCGGAAAAACGAAGGGCGCGGGCGGGATAAAAGGGTTCCTGCCGCCCAGAACAACGCAAAGAAAAATTACGTGTGAGACTCAGACACTCCTCACTTAATCTCCGCTGCAGCTTGCGGGAACCTTGGAGGCCGCCCGCGGCAAGGCCAATGTTGAGGTTCCTGAGGACTCACGCAGTAGGAAAGAGGAGCCTCGCGCACGGCGGACCTCACGGGCCCCCGTAGACGGGAATCGCTGCCCCGCTAATGGGGTCGGCTTCCTCGGAGCAGAGCCACCGGATCACTCGCGCGACCTGATCCGTCTTCACCCATTTCGAGAAGTTCGCTTTCGGCATCGCCTCCCGATTCGGGGGCGTGTCCATGATTCGCGGCAGGACACAATTCACCCGGACGTTCGCGGCCTTCAGTTCCCGCGCCAGGCTTTCCGTGAGGCGGATCACGCCGGCCTTACTCGCGGAATACAGGAACGATTCCGCGTCTCCCTGGAGACCCGCCTCGCTCGAGACGCTCACGATCGTGCCTCGTTTCGCCCCCTTCATCGCGGGAGCCGCGGCTTTGCAGGCCAAGAACACCGACTTGAGGTTGAGGGCCATCGCCCGATCGAATTCGTCCGCGGGCGTCTCCTCGACCGAACTTGCCATGTACCCACCGACCGTGTTCACGAGGATATCGATCCGTTTGTGGCGGCGGAGAATCGCTTTCACGACTCGGTCCATTTCCCCAGGTTGTGCGACATCCGCTTTCAGAAGGATCACGTCCTTCCCGAGTGGTCCGAGAGCCTTCTCGAAGTACTGGATTTCCCGCTCCAACAGATACACCGCGACGACCGTCGCGCCCGTTTCCGCGAACGCTTTGCACACGGAGGAACCGAGGTAGCCCGTCCCGCCCGTCACGACAACGACTGGTCCGTCCAACCTGCCACCCGTTTCCGTAGGCCGCGAGATTTCAAGAGGCTGGCGTGTTCCGAGCAAACCGGCAAGACCGGGAGAGCCCATACTCGGCGCGTGAGGGACGAGGCCCGCGAGAGGTTCGTTGCCCGCGTGAAGGCAATCGACCCCGTGTTCAAGCGAGGCGACCTGGAGCAATTCTGGAGCATGCTGCCCGAGCTGGTTGCGATGGCCCCAGAACGCCGCGACCTCTCCCAGAAGAAGTCTCACTACCTCGCGAGCTTGGCGGTGCGGTCCCTCGCCCGCGACGACCCGCATGCGGCGTTGGCGTTCCTCGATTACGCCGATCGTCGCATCGACCGGGACCACCTCACCCCGTTTCTTCTCGGCGAACGAGCCGACTTCCGGAGGCAGGCTGAGGCCGTCCTCCGAGCCCGAAAACCCCGATGACGGGCGCTCTACACGGTTCCCGATTGGAGGATCCGGGCGATGCGTTCGCCTCGAAGCGGCTGGCTTGCGCGGCCCATCCCCGGGAAGTCGATCGTCCGAACGTCGACCCCCTGGAGATGCCCGGCATACCCCGCGACGGACTCCCGGTACTCCAAGGATAGAAGGTCCACGACAATCCGGGGCCGCACGGCGCTGAGGTACGACGCGAGGATCGCGGGGAGACCGCGGTCGTGCCACCATCGGTTCATCTTGCCGAACGGCGGCGCGGGTTCCGCCATCGACAGCGCGTACGCGGGAACCGTGTCTCGAGAGGCCACCAGTCCCCGGAGTCCCGACGCGATGACGATTTCGACTTTCGCCGAGCGCTGGGCCCACGCGTTGTCCGGGATATTTCGGTACATGTTCCCTTGGAACCGGCGGTACGCGGGAAGGAGCCCGCCCGGTCGGACCGACCCTTTCGGGCTCTTGAGACGCACTTCCTCCCGCAGTTCCTCGAGCTTCGCCCGGACCGTTGCGGGCAAGGCCGCCGAGATCGCGTCGACTTCGGGGCCATCGGACGACCCACCCGTCGCCTTGCGCGTGCTCTCGGGAATCAACACGACAATCTCCGGCCCCGCCATCGACCTCGGGAACGCCGCAGGCTGCATTAGCTCTTGCGACCGCGCGCGGGTGAGGCCCGGATTTAACGCGCCGCGGGGGCTCGCGGCGACCGTGTGGCCCGTGACCTTGGCGTCAGCCATCGTGTGACGACATCCTCATGGCCTCGTGCGTACGCACTCGCCGGTACCGTCTTGGGATCCTGCCACGACAACTCGGCGTACCAGGGCGGCACCCGGAGCTCGTATCCATTCGGTGGCGTCCCATCGACGAAGAACCAGATGTCGTAGTGCATTGCTCCCGGGACCATCTTGGAAGGATAGAAGTCGGTCTCGGACCGGGGTTCGGAATACCGCATTCCCCGGATCCCCAGGATTTCCTCCCCGATTCGGCGCGCGGCGTCGCGGGGATCCTCGCCGAACTTCAGGTGGCTCGCGGGCACGGTCCAACCCTTTCCATGGGTCCGCCGACGGTCCGGGTCTAAGCCGGCTAGGGACTCCCATCTCGGGTCGTCCGCGTACTTGCCTAGAAGAATCTGGCCGCGTCGGATGACGAACAGGTATGCGCAAACGCACATGCCCGCGGGTGGGAGCTCTTGGAATCCCGCGGGCGGCGCGTGCTTCATGAGCCAGAGGAACGGACCCGTTCCAGACATGCGGGAGCGAGCACGCCCTGCGGCAAAAAGCTTCCTCGACCCCACGGCGAAACGCGCAACGATGGAAGCAGCAAAAGCGTGATTCTGAGGGTGAAGAAACAATCTGATGGCACACTCGCCGTACGCCCACCCAGAAATCGCCGAAGACCCTTATCCCGGACATCGACAATCTCCCGCGACATGCTCGAAGAAACGAAAGCACCTCGATTCAAGCACGATCTCTCGTTTCTGGCAACCCTCGCGTTCGCCGGAGGATTCTTTGGCGCGAGGCTTTTCCATCTCGCGTTCCCGAGCCTCATGATCATCACGCAGACGGGAATCCATTTCCACCACTTCTGGTACGGTCTGTTGATGATCGGGGTCGCGGGCTGGCTGGGGATCGTCGACAACGACCCGAGGCTCGCTCGGATTTATGCGGTCGTGTTCGGGGTGGGTGTTGGCTTCGTCGGTGACGAGGTAGGGCTCCTCCTCACGTTCGGGGACTACTTTTCACCCCTCACGCAGGACTTCTTCGTGGCCGCGATGGCCTTTCTCATCCTGACAGCGTTGATGTTTCGCTATGGAAAGCAGATCAAGAAAAATCTCCTCGGCCTCAGCCGCCGCGAACAGCTGAGATGGGGCGGGGTCTTTCTCGTATTCTTCTCTACGATCTTCTTCGCCTTCGACGCGGTGGAACTCGGGACCGTCTCAGTCCTGATCGGGGCGGTTCTCCTGGTGTCCGGCTTCTTCGTTCGGCAGACGGCGCCACAGCGGGACTGAGTACGCAGCGCCCGTTTCCAATGGCCGCCGTCAAACGCGGATTCGCCGGAAGGCGAGGACGGCAATCACGAACATCACGGCGGCTTCCACCGCCAGCACGCCAAGTTCCAGCGAGGTGGTGGACGTCGCGGCGCTGAACAATCCCGCCCGGAAGATGTCCGTCGTGTACGTGAGGGGGTTCGCGAGGCTCGCGGCCTGAATCGCGGAGGGCGCGGAGCTCGCGGGGAAGAAAACGGAGGAGGTGAACAGGAAAATGAAGAACGCAAACGTGGAGACGACTTGGAACGTCTCCGAAGATTTCAGGGCGACGGAGAGGGTGATGGCGAACGCGCCGAAGAAGACGGTCCCGAAGAACAGAGCCGCGGCAATCAGGAGCGCCCCTTCGAGGCTGAACGCGAAACTGGCGCCGACCACAGGGAACGCGAACACGAAGACGAGGAGGGAGCCCGCGACGCCGATGATGAGGGTCGCGAAGATGATGCTCAGGATGTATTGGGCCCGGGTGAACGGCCCCATCAGGATCTGCTCGAACATCCCGTTCTTCCGGTCGAACCAGAGCTGGGTGCCGGCATTCGTGCCTCCGTTGATGACGGTCAGCGTCACCGCGCCGGCCGCGAGGAACAGGGAATAGCTGACGAACTTCCCGTTGCCGATGTCGAACGGCGGGACAATCCCGTTCAGCCCGAAGCCCTGGACGAAGATGAAGAACAGCGGGAAGATCAGTTCGAAGAACAGAGACGCCCGGTCCAGGTTCGCGCGGAGATTTCGGTAGACGAGCCGGAGGTAGATGTTCACGCGGCCCGCCCTCCCGACACGACCCCGGCCCCGTGATTCTCCGTGACGAGATTGATGAATGCATCCTCGAGGGTCGTCTCCGAGATGTAGATGGACGACACCGTGACGCCGAGTCGCTCAGCGTGCCGGTAAATCTCCGGAATCACCGACTCGGGGCGGGCCGTGGTCACCCGATACGTACCAGTGCTCGGTTCTTGGACCAATCGTGTTACGCCCTCGGAGGACGACAGCAGCGCAGCTAGCTCTGCGGAACTTCCTTGAAGGAGCTTGAATTCGACCGCCTTCGCGCTCCCGAACCGCCGCTTCAGGTTCTCCGGCGTATCGACGTCGATGATCCGGCCCTCATTGATCACAGCAATCCGGTCGCACAGATACTCGGCCTCCTCGAGGATGTGCGTCGTGAAGAAAATCGTCAGGCCGTCGCGCACACGTTCCTTGAAGAAATCGAGGAGCGTCCTTCGAACGATCGGATCGAGTCCGACCGTCGGTTCGTCGAGGAACAGAAGGTCCATGTCGTGGATGAATTCCCGGGCGACCTGCAGCCTTCGACGCTGGCCGGAGGACAGGTCGATCGTCGGCTTCCGGCGGAACTCCTCCATCCCGAGACGCTCGATCAGTTCGCCAATCCGACGTTTCCGTTCCGGGCGGGGGACGTCCCAGATCAGCCCGTAGATGTCCAAGCTCGTCTCCACATTCAGTCCTTGATCGAAGCTGTCCTGCTGCTGCACGACGCCGATCCGCTCCCGGATCTTCCGGCCCTCGGTCCGCAGGTCGTGGCCCAAGATGGTGGCCCGGCCCGAGGTGGGCTGCAGAAGGGTCGTGAGCATCTTGATCGTCGTCGTCTTGCCGGCTCCGTTCGGGCCAAGGAAGCCGAAGACCTCCGAACGATCGATATCGAACGCGACACGATCCACCGCGACCTTGTCGCCGAAGCGCTTCGAGAGCTCCTGGACGCGGATGACCGGATCTTGCCCTCTCATGAGTCACATGCCCATTTTCGCAGCGGCGACGATGCGCCCGTCGAGTTCTTTGGCCATCCGGACCGAGGAATATGAATTTGTGCGGCTCGACTCCGTCAGCGGTTCTCGTCGTAGGCTTGCTGCAACCACCGCAGCACTTCCGAGTCCACGTTCGCACGTGCGGGGAGTTCGATCTGGACGGGCATGGTTTCGTGAATCCTCGAAGGCCGCAGACGTCCACCCGGCTTCCGCCCTTCGAGCCGGAGCCCTAGATCGATGCGGTTTTTTGTGGTCGGTTGGATCCGGGCGAACGTCCTGCGCGGCGAAACGAGGGAGACGTATGTCTTGCGCGCCTGGATTGTGACCTCGCCGAGACCCGCGGCTGCGTCGATCAGCGCGTCGAAGATGGGCCGGAGCTGCGGTCGATCCGAGTACTGACCGTCGATGAGCTCGTCCGCCGTCGCGAGGAGAAAGTCCGGGTAGCCGAATCGCTCCATGACCAGGAGCGACTGCGCGTAGCCGATCACGCCTTGCTTCGTGAGCCAAGCGCGAAGCTGCTCCTCGCTGGCGAATTGTTCCGCCATGATGCGCCGGTTCCACTCGGCGACCCCCTCGCCCGTGCGTTCCTCGAGGAGACGAGCCGACATGTCCTTCATCCCCTGCCAATCACGCGCTTGCGCCATCGTCACGTCCATCCATGCGGCTACGCCGATTGTCGAATCCGACGGAAAAGGTTTCCGAAGACTCGCAAGGGCGCCCAAGATTCAGACTGTCGTCAAGACCCGTTTGTGCTTGGTCTTTTCAGCCGACGCGTGACCACGAGCGGTGGCTGGCTACGAGTATCTCTTCTCGATCTCGGCGAAAAAGGCTTTGGCGAGACGGACGAAGCCGTCTTCGCTTACTTGTACCGCGTCGCCTGCCCTGAGCTTGAGCACGGACTTGTCCGGCGGGAGCTTGATCCCCGAGCCGGCCGAGTTCGGCCACCCTGGGAGTCTGTCAACCTGTAGCTTGCCTTGGTTGAGCAGCATGGAGTTGCACAGGACACGGACTTCGTTCAATGGATTGCCGTCTTTGCCCTCAATGCCTGTGAGCCGGTGCACGAACATGTATTCGAGCTTGAGGACCATGTTGTTGAAGAAAGTGGTCTCCAATTCCTTGGAGCCGGATTTCTTGAAAGCTCGCACGTCGGCGTCGATCTTTGCGCGGCACGCGCCCACGTACTCTTTCTCGTAGGTTTTCATTCCGAGCATGGTTAATGAGCCTCCCGACGGGATGGGTATTGTTCCTGAACCTGAGCGACACGCTCCCTGAAATCCTCGAATGGCAGGCCTGCCAACTGGGCCACGAGGCGCTCGAGCACGACATGCGTCGCGGGCGCCGCCCCAAGCGCGCTTCGGCGCGTCAGGTTCCGATGCGTCAGTGTCAGGAGGGTTTCCTCGCCCTCCGGCCGAAGCTCCCAGCGCACGATGGCATCCTCGCCCTTGGGCATTCTCCCCCATGGTTTGACCTTCCATTCGTACTCGAAAACGTGGGGAGGGCCCCAGACGAGGATGCGTCCCGTCACGTGAAGCTGTGCTGGACCGATGCGGAAGTCGATGGATCCGCCTGTGCGGCCGTCGATGACCGCCTTCGTCATGTACCATCGCGCGAGATGCTCCGGTTCCGTGAGCGCTTCCCACACGACCTGGACCGGATGCGGGATGCGCCGTTCGAATGCGAGGGTCGCGTACTCACCAACGAAGGTGAGCGTGCCCGCTCGCGGCGTGTGGGATGTCGTCATCGGGATCGTTTCCCCTTGACCTTCGTGCCGTGATTGTTCCCGAGGCATCTTCAACGCACCGCTAGCGGCTCGCGTCACTGGGGCTTCTTCCCGTGTGGATCGTTCGGTCATCGCTTCTTCCTCTTGGCCTTCTCACCGACCGCCCTCGCATCGAGGTAGCGTGCCAAAGAGTCCAGCGTGTCGGGCCACATCGCCTGGTACTTCGCGACCCACTCGTAAAGGTCGGCTAGACCGTCCGGGTTGATCGTGTAGATGCGCTGTTGGGCCCGGACCGCGACCTCGACGAGCTTCGCCTTCCGGAGGACCCGCAGATGCCGCGATACGCCGGGCTGCGTAAGGCGCGGGAACTCGGCAGCGATGCCCCCTGCATTGCGGGGGCCCTGTGCGAGCAGGTCGAGGACCGCTCGACGTGTGGGGTCTGCGATCGCCGCGAAGACATCGGTCGCCATCATCGGAACCCCGCCGGTTGGCCTCGGGTCTTCACCCCTTCCGCGGAGGCTGGGGGCTTGACTCGAGCAGCGTCAGGTGGTTGCCGTCAGGGTCCGTGAAGTACGCGGCGATGCCATAGTTCGCCTCGACGGGCGCCGGGTCCTTGAACTTCACCCCGTGGGCCTTGAGGATCTCGAAGTCCTTTCGGCAGTCGTTCGTCTTGAACACAATGTGGTTGCCCCCGCTACCCGCCTCCGCGGGCGCTCGAGGATCCAGCTTGTACTTGCCCTGGAAGAGGATCAGTTCGAGGTCCTGTCCTTTGGGGCCGACGGTGAGCCAGCGGGGGTTCCCGGGCAGCTGGTAGTCCGCGCGCTTCTCGAGCCCCAGCACCTTCGTGTAGAACTCGAG